>JANOTN010000281.1:0-3934 GCA_031416375.1 Ilumatobacteraceae bacterium | reverse complement strand
GGCCGCCCGGTGACCTGCACGAGGCGATCTTGTAAACCGGCCTCGATCCCGAGTCGATCACGTTCGACCGACAACGCCAGTTTGGCGAGTTCAATCGCTTCCCACTTGTAGGCCTCCCATGCACCGAGTGCTCGAAGCGCTGCGATCACGATCGCACTGGATCCGCCCAGCCCGACCGACCGGGGAATTTCTGTCGAGGCGGAAAGGCGAACGCTCGGCAACGAACCGACGTAGTCGGTAAACGCCTCGGCGGTCGTGACCAGAAGTCGATGCATATCGGCGTCGGCGGCGTCAACGACGAAAGTCGCAGCTTCGGTAGTCGACGCCATCGCCAACAAGTCATCGATTGGCATCGCCACCACGGCGCCGCCGTATCCGTCCGATGGGTTGCCGGCCAGAGCCGCTCGAGCCGAACACGTACTCGCGAACGATCGTCCAGTTGGCATTACACCCCGACGTCCAATACCGGAACGATGCCGTCGTTATGGGGACTCACGCTGCGAACGTTAGTCGCCGACGGGTGCTGAGCATCGTGGTAGCGGTCACACCAGGCTGACCCTTGACCGGGCGGACTATCCTCACCAGTATGGCCGCGTTCACACCATCCAGTGACACTCCAGTCGATATCAAACCACGTTCACGAGACGTCACTGACGGCATCCAGAAAGCCGCCGCTCGGGCGATGCTGCGGGCGGTCGGGCTGACCGATGATGACTGGGTCAAGCCGCAGATCGGGATCGCTTCGTCGTGGAATGAGATCACTCCATGCAACGTCTCGATCCGGCGACTCACGGCTGCCGCCAAGGAAGGCGTTCGCAGCGCCGGAGGAGTAGCGCTCGAGTTCGGCACGATCACCGTCTCTGATGGCATCTCGATGGGTCACGAGGGCATGCGCGCTTCGCTGGTCAGCCGTGAGATCATCGCCGACTCGGTCGAGGCCGTGATGCACGCTGAACGGTTCGACGGATTGGTGGCGACGGGCGGTTGCGACAAGTCGATGCCTGGCATGATGATGGCGATTGCCCGGCTCAACCTGCCTGGTGTGTTCGTCTATAACGGCTCAACGCTGCCCGGATATCTCAACGGCAAGGCGCTCGATATCACGTCGGTCTTCGAGGCGATCGGTGCATGTGCGGCGGGCAACATCACCGAGGCCGAACTGAACGCGATCGAACGCAATGCCTGCCCGGGTGAGGGTGCCTGTGGTGGCATGTTCACCGCCAACACGATGAGCTCGATCGGTGAGGCGCTCGGTCTGTCGCTCCCCGGTTCGGCGTCGCCGCCGGCAGTTGATCGTCGCCGCGAGGATGATGCTCGGCGGGCAGGTGAAGCCGTCGTCAACATGCTCAGGATTGGCCTGCGGCCGAAGGACATCCTCACCAAGGGTGCCTTCGAAAATGCGATCGCGCTGGCCAATGCGCTCGGCGGGTCGACCAACGCCGTGTTGCATTTGCTGGCGATCGCCAACGAGATCGGCGTTGATCTTGACCTCGACGACTTCAACCGGATCGCCCGCAAGGTCCCGCACATCGCCGACATGAAGCCTGGTGGCAAGTTCCACATGACCGATCTCGACCGGATCGGCGGAGTCCCAGTCGTGCTCAAGCACCTGCTGGAAGAGGGCTTGCTGAATGGTGATGAGATGACCGTGACGGGCAAGACGATGGCCGACAACTTGGCCGAGATCGACCCTCCTGCACCGGACGGCACGGTCGTGTATCCGATCTCGAACCCGATCAACGCCGAGGGTGGATTGAACATCCTGACCGGTTCGTTGGCCCCGAAGGGTTCGGTCGTCAAGGTTGCCGGCCTCTCGAAGCAGCAGCGGACGTTCGAGGGCCCGGCACGCGTGTTCGACGGTGAGGACGGGGCGATGGCCGCCGTCATGGCGGGCGAGATCAATCCCGGGGACGTGATCGTGATCCGTTACGAAGGTCCGAAGGGTGGCCCGGGGATGCGCGAGATGTTGGCGATCACCGCGGCGCTCAAAGGGGATGGCCGCGGTGCCGACGTCGCCTTGATTACCGATGGCCGGTTCTCCGGTGGCACGTGGGGTTTCTGTATCGGGCACGTGGCACCCGAAGCGGTCGATGGTGGCCCGATCGCCTTCGTGCGGGACGGCGATCGGATCAAGGTCGACGTGCCAACGTTCTCTCTCGACCTGCTCGTTGACGATGACGAGTTGGCGCGCCGCCGTGACGGTTGGCAACCGAACCCTCCCCGTTACACCAGTGGTGTGTTGGGCAAGTTCGCCCGCTTGGCCCAGGGTGCCGAGAAGGGCGCCATCACGAACCTGATCTGACGATTCGCATGAGCAAGACATCACCCAAGTCGATGCTCGCATCGATCATCGGTTGGGTGATTGTCGCGTTGTTGGTCTTCTGGCTGCTCGGAGTCGTGATCGGCACGATTCGCTTCATGATCCGTTTCATCGTCCTGATCATCCTGCTCGGCCTACTCCTCGCCGCCTACGTCAAACTCCGCGGACCCGACTGACTCGTTGAGCAACGGCGCGCCAGCCGACGAAGCAGGCACCGAGGAAAATGGTGGCGACGATCACGAACGAGGTCGCTGTGCCGCGGTCGAACACGACTCGGCGTATCACCATCCCAACCAGAACGGTGATCGGCCAGATCGTGATCCCAGTGAGCAGAGCCGACGGTCGACGCCAGGCGCGCACGATCAGCCACGCAGCAGCAAGCGCGATCAGAAACGGCACCGCTGTCTCGATCACACCTCGCAGCGCCGAACCCGCGTCGTGATTGCGTCGCCCGATGGCGACGAACAGGACGATCGAAAACACGTCATAGAAAATCGCCATGCCGAGCTTGTGATCTGCGGGCGTACTCATCCTTCGGCGTTGAATCCGCCGAGTGTGCCTTTGAAAAACAGCAGCGGCATCGGTGCGATCCCGTCGTTGTCGGCATCGACGGCCAACGCCACGACTCGACCCAACACAAACAGGTGATCGCCCATCGCGTAGACCTCGGCTACCTCGCAGTCGATCCACGCCACTGCCCTATCGATGATCGGCGATCCGGTTGGCCCGGCATGCCAGGCGACGCCGTCAAACCGTTCGGCCTCGTTGCCGGTCTTGGCAAACTTCCAACACAGATCGGTTTGTTCGCGGCTCAACACGTTGACGCAGAACCTGCCGGAGGCTTCCATTGCCGCCCAGGTCGTGCTGTTCGTTTGGGGCAGAAAGCCGACCATCGGAGGGTCGAGTGACACCGACGTAAACGAGCCGATCGTGAAGCCGACCGGCAGATCACCGTCGATCCCTGACACGATCGTCACCCCTGTCGGAAAGTGACCGAGCACGGTCCGAAACTGCTTGCCGTCGAACACTGGTGTGATGGGTGTGTTGGTATCGCTCACGGGACTCCACACTAGATTGCGGACCCGTGGAGACACCGATCGACGCCAAACGCGATCTGCGTCGCGAGATGCGGGCAATCCGGCCAGTTGGTTTCGGACAGTCAACAGCTCGCCACAATCAGTGAGCGATTCGGCCCGAAATGTTAACGAACGATATGTATTTGATGAACGACCGGCCATTCTCCGTTAATCTTGTTGACATCTTTCTCACGATCCGGTAAACCTCTGCCAGCTTCAAAATCACACCAGGCGGAGCGTGAATGGAAAGTGAGGGCGACCGTGGTGACCACACTGCAGGATCGACAAGTGAATATCCATCGTCTCGACCTTGTGGTCGAGACCGAACCCCAGGCCATCAGGAACCGGCCATCGGTTTCGCTGGTGATCCCGGCGATGAACGAGGCCAAGAACATCTCCTGGGTGTTATTGCGTGTTCCCAACTGGGTTGAAGAAGTGATCCTGGTCGACGGGAATTCCGCCGATGGGACGTGCGACGTGGCGCGAGCGATTCGGCCGGACATTGTGATCGTCCACGATCCAGGTCGCGGCAAAGGGG
>JANOTN010000280.1:0-4681 GCA_031416375.1 Ilumatobacteraceae bacterium | reverse complement strand
GGATGCTCTCAAGCTCGACCATTCGATTCGCTGCGCCACCAACGTGCCAGCACCCTTCGACCTCGTCTTCTCCGACCCTTCGAGCATGACCCGACGCAGCGACATCACCGGAAGCATCGAACGAGCCTCACAAACCGAGGGTCGCCTCGTCTACGAGCGTGGCTGACTCACCCCACCAGGCAAGACCGGCAGCCGCCGAAGCCAGCCGTGTAGGACGCCAGGTTCGTTGGTGATGTAGGCGGGTGTTGTCGCCATTTCGGTTGGCGGTGTGGGTGTGGGTGGCCGGGTTTGATCTGTTGCTGGGGGTGCGTCAGCGTGGGCATGTTCTTGGACGCGCAAGGACCCCCTCGGTCTTCTTGGCGGATGCTCGAGGGGGCCCTTCCTGAGTGATGCCGGAGGCATCGATGCTCATGGTAAACGGGGATCGCTCTGTGGTGGAAGCCGACCTGGCGAGCGGCCGGCTAACCGGCGGTTGTTGTGGCGGAGTGCTGGCGCCATGGGCGCATGCTCGATGGCGGACACTCCGCGGGTTCGGGGGTGAGGCGATGCTGCGGCCTCGGCGTGCTCGTTGCCGGGGTTGTGGGGCGACTCATGTGTTGTTGCCTGACAGCTGTCTGCTCCGGCGCCGTGATGCAGTGGAGGTGATCGGCTCGGCTGTTGTCCAACACGCCGCCGGTGTCGGTCATCGGCCGATCGCTGTCCGGCTGGGTGTGCCGGCGTCGACGGTTCGTGGCTGGCTTCGCCGGTTCACGGGGTCGGCGCCCGAGATTGCCGGGTTCTTCATCCGCTGGGCGCTGGTGTTGGCTCCGGCCTCGGACCCGCCGAACCCGTCAGGCACGGCGGTTGCCGATGCGGTGGAGGCGGTTGGTTTGGCCGCCAGGTCGGCGTTCCGCCGGTTCGGTTTGGCCGGTCCGTGGCATGTCGCGGCTCGTTTGACTGGCGGAGGGTTGTTGTCCAACACGAGTTCCCTCTGGTCGATGCCGGTGTGAGCGTTCAAGGTCGGTGAATTCGTTGTCACCGACCTTTGGAGGTTGCATATGTCAGACCGTCACCGTGATGTGGCGTTGTTCCGGTATTCGTTGATCCGGCCGGCAGCCGATCAGGAACTCTCGACACGGCAGCGGGGCCGGATGGTCCGCCAGTTGGCAGCGCAGGATCATGTCGGCCCGTTCGGGGACCGAGTCCGGGTTTCTCGCACCTCGATCGATCGTTGGATCCGGGCGTATCGGGCCAAGGGGTTTGATGGTCTGGTCCCGGCGGGGCGGACCGCCGAGCCGTACACACCGTCGACGATGCTGGACCTGGCAGCCCGCCTCAAAGCGGAGAACCCGGAGCGGACCGCAGCCCAGATCGTGCGGGTCATCACCGCTGAGCATGGCTGGTCACCGGCGGAGCGAACCATCCAACGCTGGTTCGTCCGGACCGGCCTGAATCTGCGGCCCGACGGCACACCTGTGGAGGTGTTCGGCCGGTTCGAGGCTGCGGCCAGCAACGATTTGTGGACTGGTGACGCCATGCACGGCATCCCGATCGCCGGCCACAAAACCTATTTGCTGGCGTTCATTGATGACCACTCCCGGCTGCTTTGCGGCTACCGGTGGACCTACGCCGAGGACACCGTCCGCCTCGAGAGAGCCTTGCGTGCCGGGCTGGCGTCACGAGGGACCCCGAAAAGACTGTACGTCGACAACGGCTCGGCGTTCGCGTCCAAACCGTTGCTGCGGGCCTGCGCCGTGCTCGGTATCGGGCTGGTTCATTCCACCGTCCGCCGCCCCGAGGGGCGAGGCAAGATCGAACGGTTCTTCCGGACCGTACGCGACCAGTTCATGGTCGAACTCGGCGTCAACACCCCGGCTGATCTCGACGAACTGAACCGGCTGTTCACCGCATGGGTCGAAACCGTCTACCACCGCCGTGTCCACAGCGAAACCGGGCAGGCGCCCCTCGACCGGTTCGACACCGCGGTGGTCAACGTCGCCGGCCCCGCCCAGCTGCGGGAGGCGTTCCTGTGGTCAGAGACCAGGACCGTCACCAAAACAGCGACCGTGTCACTACACGGCAACCACTACCAAGTCGACGGCGCACTGGTCGGCACCAAGGTCGAGCTGATCTATGACCCGTTCGATTTGACCAACATCGAGGTCCGCTACGACCAGCGTCCCATGGGGGCAGCCGTCCCGTTCAAGATCGGCCGACACTCCCACCCCCACGCCCGACCCGACCCGATCATCGACCCGGTTGAAGCGACCGGTATCAACTATCTGGAACTCATCGAGACCAAACGCGACCAAGCCGTCGCTGCTGCCGCCGGCATCGACTACCAGCAACTCGCCCTCGGCGACCCCAACAACACCAGCAACGACGACGACCACGTCATCGATCAAGGAGAACTGTCATGAGTATCGATCATCTACGCGCCCACTGGGGCCTGACCCGCATGCCATTCAGCAAAGACCTCGCCCCCTCGATGCTCGCCAGCACCGCCGCCCACAACCAGGCTGTTGCCCGGATCAGCTGGTGTATCACCGAGTCCGCTCTCGGCGTGATCACCGGCGAAGTCGGCGCAGGAAAGACGGTCGCGACTCGGGCCGCGATCTCGGCGCTTGATTTGTCGCGGCACACCATCATCTACATCGGCAACCCTGCCATCGGCGCCCGAGGGATCTACTCGACCATCATCTCCACCCTCGGTGGGACACCCCGATTCCACAAAGCCGCCCTCATCCCACAAGCCCAAAACCTGTTGGCCGCCGAGCACGATGAACGAGGCAAACATGTTGTGGTCGTACTTGACGAAGCGCACCTCCTCGACACCGACCAACTCGAAGAACTCCGGCTCTTGACCAACGCCGACATGGACTCACGGTCCCCGTTCGCATGTCTCCTCGTCGGGCAACCCACCCTGAGAAGGCGCATGAAGCTCGGGACCTTCGCCGCTCTCGATCAACGCATAGCGTTGCGCTACGCCATGCCCGGCATGACCCGTGAAGAAACCGGTGACTACATCAGCCATGATGCGGCGCTGGTGATAATGCGGCGTTGGCCCACCGAGGCCGCACCGCAGGCGAGTCCTTGTTCCGCGATGTCTGCATAATCGGCGCGCTCTTTCTGGGTCGATCCTTGGTTCCCTGGCGTTGTCGGGGACGACGAGAGGATCGCGATGACGGACTTGCATGGAGAGGTGGGTGGCTGTCTGGCCGCCTACGTGTCGGGCTATCGGCGGGCGCTGGTGGAGCTCGGATATTCGGAACGGGCGTCCAGGACGCACATGGAGTTGGTGGCTCATCTGGGCCGCTGGCTTGGCGAGGCAGGCGTCGCCTTGGAGGACTTGACCGACGAGCGGTTGGTCGAGTTCCTAGCGTCGCGGCGGCGGCCTGGTGATCGGGGTCTGGTCACGTCCTTTGGAGTCGCGCCGCTGCTCGGATACCTCCGTGGGTTGCATGTCGTCCCGCCGTGCTCGCCACCGGTGCTGTCCGGGCCGGGAGCGGCGGGGCTGGAGCGGTATCGGAGCTATCTGGTGAGCGAGCGGGGGCTGGCGCCGCAAGGCGTCGTCCGTTACATGAAGGCGGCCGAGCTGTTCGTCAGGTCGGTGGCGGTAGGCGATCACGTCGACTGGTCGGCGGTGTCGACTGGCGACGTGACCCGCTTCGTCGTCAGGGAGTGCTCCGGTCGGGGAGGGTCCTCGGCCCGCAACCTGGTGGCAGCCCTGCGATCGCTGCTCCGATTCGCGCACGTGGACGGTTGGACGCCGTTCGGGTTGGTGAAGGCCGTTCCGTCGGTGGCGGGCTGGCAGGCCTGTTCGTTGCCCCGCTGGGTGGGGCGGGACGACGTGAAGCGACTGCTGGACAGCTGCGACCGTGACCGCGACGGCGGGCGTCGGGACTACGCGGTGCTGCTGATGCTGGTCCGATTGGGGCTGAGGGCCAGCGAGGTGGCCGTTATGAGGCTGGAGGACATCGACTGGCGAGCGGGTGAGGTTGTCGTGCACGGCAAGGGCCGCCGGGACGAGCGAATGCCGTTGCCCGACGACGTCGGCCGGGCTCTGGTCGACTACTTGGGGTCGGGACGCCCGGCGACGACGAGCCGATCGGTGTTCCTGCGATTGTTGGCGCCACGCCAAGGCCTCACCCCGACCGGGGTGACCTGCGTCGTGTATCAGGCCTGCGACCGGGCGGGGCTGAGCCGCATCGGTGCCCATCGGCTCCGCCACACGGCCGGGACCGACATGTTACGGGCTGGCGCCTCACTGGCTGAGGTCGGCCAAGCCCTCCGGCACCGAGAGCCCAAGACGACGGCCATCTACGCCAAGGTCGACCACATCCGCCTCGGTTCGCTTGCCCGCGTCTGGCCCGGAGGTGTGGCATGACCGACCTGTCGTTGGCTATCGCCGACTACCTCGCGGTCCGGCGGGCGCTCGGACACAGAATGGAGTTGGCTGACCGATTGCTGGGCCAGTTCGCCACCTACTACGAGCAGGTCGGCGCCACCCGCATCACCAACGACGTCGCGGTGGCGTGGGCCGTTCTGCCCGTGGGCGCCAGTGCCGGCTGGTGGGCCCAACGGCTCGGCGCGGTGCGCTGCTTCGCAGCCTGGTTGCAGACGTTGGATCCCGAGACCGAGGTCCCGCCGGCCGACCTGTTGAGGGGCCGTTTCCGCCGTGTCGTTCCCTACCCGTATTCCG
>JANOTN010000279.1:0-19000 GCA_031416375.1 Ilumatobacteraceae bacterium | reverse complement strand
GTTGTCGGTGATATCGAACTGTGTACTCACGGCAAGCCAAAGGGTCGGGAGTGCCCCACCGATCGCAAGCCCAAGTCCGTAACGGCGGACCAACAAGAAACCGATCACTCCTGTGAACACGAGTAAGCCGAGTTGTGCGAGTCGTGCCGCCAGCATCAGAGCCGGGGCGCCGCCGGGAGCCTCGTCGAGGTACCAATTGTCGCCCACGATGGCCAGATTCTCTGGTACCAGCGGACCTGCGGCGAGCACCACCGAGGCGAGCGCGCCGAGCGCAGCGAACCATGGGTTGAGTCCCGATCGACGATCACCGACGGCGTCGTTGACCGAAGCGAAAAACAACACGACGCCGAGCGCTCCGGCGGCAACCAGCAGCCAATAGCCGAGATCGCGTGTGATCGTGAGGACGAACGGTTGCTCACTTGGGATCAGCGCGAACTCGTGTGCCGCATCAATCGGGAACTGAGCCAACCCGACCGCCAGCGCGGCGATACCCGCGAAGGCTACGCCTCCTCCGCCCGCCAAACCTGAACCCCACCGCCAGCGAAACGCCGATCCAATCCCACCGATCACCATCAGCAGCGCCGCAATCAGCCCGGCGATCGAGAGGTTGTCGGCGAGATCGTCGATGATCCAGCTTCCAGTCCGAAACGCAGGCGGTGTGCTTGCACCCGGTGTCAGCCGAATGTCGCTCGAGATCGACAGGATGTTGGCGAACAGGCTCACGAGGGTGACAAGCGCCGTGACGATTGAGATCAACGCAACGAGACCAAAATGGAATCGGCGCTGCTGGGCGGCTGGAACCGGCATGATCGGCATTTCGACCGTGGTCGATGGCAGGCCTGACGATGTGTGTTCGTCGAGGGTGAAGTCGTACGGCGGTGTCGCAGCGGTCTCCTCACCCGTGTCCTCGATCATCGGCCTGATCGGAGCGGTCGATGTGATCGGTGTGATCGGCTGTGTGACGGGGAGCGAGTCGGTAGCTATGGAGGGCTGGATCGGAATCGAACCGGTCGGTGCCCAGATCGGATCGGGCGTATCCCATTCGTCGACTACCTCATCAACGACCACAGCGCCGACCACATCGCCGACCACATTGCCGACCACATCGCCGACCACATCGCCGACCACAGGCACTACTTCGGTGGTGTCAGTCACGCCGCGCAGCGACGCTCCGCACCCGGAGCAGAACCGCTGGCCTGGTTCAACGGCCCTCTCGCACTGGTGGCAGACCATGACGCCGCATGCTAGGCGCAGTGATCGCTTCGGCGCAGTCGATTGGCGCAGTCGACACGCAGTCGTCATTTCGGCAGCAGAATGCTGAGATGGCTGGACGCTTCGCCCCGTCACCAACCGGTGACCTGCATCTCGGCAACCTGCGCACGGCGCTGGTGGCATGGCTCGCCGCCCGACAAACCAACCGACACTTCATCGTTCGGATGGAGAACCTCGACTTCGTCACATCGAGTACGCACCACGAGCAACGTCAACTCAACGATCTGATCTCGATCGGTCTCGACTGGGACGGTGAAGTCGTTCGCCAGAGCGAGCGCTTTGACCGCTACGCAACGGCGATCGACCAGCTTCGAGATCTGGGACTGGTGTACCCATGCTTCTGCACTCGTCGTGAGATCCGAGAAGAGATCGAATCCGCTGCGCAGGCACCGCATGCGTTCCGGCCCGACGGGGCCTACCCGGGCACCTGTCGAAATCTCACCGATCGTCAACGGACGGCGCGTCTGCGTGAGGGTCGTCGACCTGCGCTGCGGTTGCGTACAGAAAGTCAAGTCGTCGAAGTCAACGATCTGGTCGCCGGTCGATTCGCCGGTGCCGTCGACGATGTGGTGCTTGCTCGCGCCGACGGCGTACCTGCCTACAACCTGGCGGTCGTAGTTGATGACGCCGCCCAGGGCGTGACCCAAGTCGTGCGCGGTGACGACCTACTCACATCGACGCCGCGCCAGTTGCACCTGCAGCGACTGCTTGGTCTTCCTGCTCCCGAGTACATGCACATTCCGCTGGTGTTGGGAGACGATGGTCAGCGACTGGCGAAGCGCCACGGAGCCGTGACGCTCAGCGACCTCGCCGCAGACGGTTTGACGAACGCTGATGTCGTTGCCATGTTGGCGCGCTCGCTTGGGATCGCTGCCGTCAACGATCGCCCGACGGTCCAACAGTTGATCGAACGATTCGATCGGGCGAGTCTTGCCAAGACGCCCGTGTACCTTTCGTGACCTCACGCACCTCACAGTGTTGTAGACGACGAACCCGTCAAACCGTCATCAAATCGTTGTCGAATTGGAGTGAAGTGACACCGCCCTCGAACCAATGGCGGGTAAGGTTCGAGCCGATATGCAGATGCGTCGTGGGATCCTTGTAGCGGCGGGAGCCGCTCTCCTGTCAGCGTGCGCATCGACGTTGATCGCCAGTACTCCGCCACCGACGACCGTGCCGACACCGGCCACGACGGCAACCATCGCTCCCACAACGGTGCCCGCGTCGACCACCACAGTCGCCCCGACCACCACCACAACAACGACCACCACCACCACTACAACAACGACCACCACGATTCCTGTGAATCCGCTCGCCATACCGGCCCTAGACCCTCCGATCGTCGCCGTCGGGAAGAGTGACGGTGCCGAGACGGCGCGGGCTCAGCTGCGCTTGCTCGAGCTCGGATTTTGGGTGCAGGCATCTGACGGTGACTATGGCCTGACCACTCAGCAGGCAGTGATGGCGTTCCAGAAGTACTACGGCTTGGCCACCGACGGAAGGTTGGGCGACGAGACGGCAGCCTTGATGAGTTCGTTGACCGAGCGCCCACACGGTCGTTCCGATGCCGGCACGCTGGTCGAAATCGACAAGGGACTGCAGCTCATTTTCTTCGTGATCGACGGTCGGTCCGAATGGATCTTGAATACCTCAACCGGCAACGGTCAGCCGTACCTCGAGCCTGATAAGAACTCGCCGGGAGAGTTCCAGGAGGGTGTTTCAATAACCCGCAACGGGCTTCATGAGATCTATCGAGAACGCCCCGACGGCTGGTGGGAAGGTGATCTCGGCGAGATCTATCGTCCCAAGTACTTCAGCGGTGGCCAGGCGATCCACGGTTCGAACAACGTCCCCGATTACCCCGCCTCACACGGATGTGTGCGTGTCAGTGTGCCCGCCATGGACTGGGTTTGGGAGATCGGTATCATGCCGCTCCACACCCCCGTGTGGGTCCACGAAGGGCTGCCAGCCTGATCGGGAAGCAGTTTGTGAATATGTCATAACAAATGCTTGACACCTGCGGCGATGCGCCGTATCCTCGCAATTTAGGACCCTGGTCTTTGGTCCGAACGTAGAGGTTCGGAGACACTCGATGAAACCCATCAAACATTGGATCGACGGAACAACCACGGCAGGCAACTCGACCCGCACGAGCGGCGTCTGGAACCCAGCCACCGGTGTGCAGCAGGCGCAACTATCGTTCGCAGAACCGTCGGATGTCGACCTCGCCGTGCAGGCCGCGTCAGCGGCATTCGAATCGTGGGGTGACTCGTCGCTCAGCGCCCGCACCAAGGTGCTGCTCTCCGATCCCGAAGCGGGCACCCCAAGCGGTGCCTCGCTCGACATGCCAACTGCACGCTGACACAAGGTCGTCTGATGACTCGCCGTTACATCCCCGCAGGTTCGACCGTTGTCGCCAAAGACCCTGTCGCCCTGACCGCTGACGACGCTGGATGGACCTACTGCGGGTTGCGTGTCATCACGCTTGCGGGCGGTGAGACGCGAACGTTGACGAGCGACGACACTGAGTTGTTCGTACTACCGCTGTCGGCAACCGGACTCACGGTGACTGTTGCAGGCGAGAATGCGTCATTCACCGTGGACGGCCGCACGAGTGTGTTCGCGCGTGTCACCGACTTCGTCTACGTCGGGCGAGATACGGAGTTCACCGTCACGTCGACGTCCGGTGGAGAAGTGGCACTTCCTTCGGCGAAATGCGACCGCAAACTGGCCGCCAAGTACGGCCCGACGGGCGACATCACCGTCGAGATTCGCGGTGCCGGCCCGGCCTCCAGGCAAGTGACGAACTTCGGCAGCCCCGACACCTGGAGCCACGCCGAGAAGTTGATGTGCGTCGAACTGATCACGCCTGACGGCAACTGGTCGAGCTACCCGCCGCACCGCCACGACGACTCGCTCGAGTGCCCGGTCAACAACGAAGAGGTGTATTACTTCCGGATCGGCACGGCCGGCACGACCGACTACTCCCCAACAGGGTTCGGGATCCACCGCACGTACACCCCCGACGGCCTGATCGACGACAACTTGACGATCAGCGATGGCGATGTCTACCTCGTGCCACGCGGCTATCACGGCCCGTGCATCGCCGCCCCCGGCTACACGATGTACTACCTCAACGTGCTGGCCGGTCCAGGCGGTGCGCGTTCGATGGCGTTCTGCGACGACCCGGCCCACCACTGGGTGCGCGACACCTGGGCCGGCATGCCGATCGACCCCCGATGCCCGATGACCGACGCCGATGGCGTCGTGTCCCAACACTGAAACGAACTTCGAACATGTCATCTTTTCTTGAACGAGTTGCCGCGGCCCCGATCTCGTGGGGCATCTGCGAGGCACCCGGATGGGGCCTCCAACTCAACGTTGATCGCGTGCTCGGAGAGGCCCGTGGCCTCGGCATCGCTGCGATGGAGCAGGGCGCGCTCGGTTGGCTGCCGGTCAATCCGCCAGAACAGCGCGCCAAACTCGACGAGTACGGCATGCAGTTGCTCGGTGGTTTCGTGCCACTCGTCCTGCACGAACCGACGCAGCGCGACGAGATGATCGCACACGCCGAGCAGGTTGCCTCGAACATGGCCGCCGCCGGTGGCTCGATGTTCGTCACGGCAATCGTCGGCAGCCTCAACGATTGGTTCCGACCAGAGATGGACGAGGCGGCGTGGGCTGAGTTGTTCGCCAATCTTGTACGTGTCGATCAGATCACCGCACGGCATGGCTTGACGCAGGTCCTGCATCCTCACGTCGACACGCTGATTGAGACCAATGGTGAGTTCCAACGGTTCCTCGATGAGACGACGGTCAAGGTCTGCTTCGACACCGGCCACCTCACGATTGGTGGCACCGATGTGGTCGCCTTCGCCGAGCGCTACCTCGATCGAATCGGCATCGTGCACCTCAAAGATGTTGACGGTGCCGTCGCAACTCGTGAGCGTTCGGGTGAGCTGGATTTGATGGCCGCCACGCAAGCTGGGCTGTTTCCATCCCTCGGTGATGGGATCGTGCCGATCGCCGAGGTGATCAACGTGCTCGAAGCTGCCGGCTACGACGGCTGGTACGTGATGGAAACCGACGTCGCGCTCACCGATGGCGAACCGCCGGTCGGCGAAGGTCCTGTGAACGGTGTCGCCCGCAGCCTGGCCTTCTTACGCTCGCTCGACCTGGCCGCCGGCAACGCCTGATGAACGCGTTGGAACTCCTGACCGCTCCTTCACGGGGGCTGCGCCCCCGGACCCCTTCGTCGTCCGGCTCGCTGGCGCTCGCGCGTCCGACCGGTCAGGACGCAACCGAGTCGTGATGTCGGCAAATCTCGAGCTCCTGACCGTGGGTCGGATCAGTGTTGATCTGTATGCCGAGCAGCTTGAGGTGCCTTTACGCGACGTGCAGTCGTTCCGCAAGTCAGTTGGCGGCACCGCCACCAACGTCGCTGTGGCTTGTGCTCGGCTAGGTCATCGCACGGCGGTGTTCACACGCGTCGGTAACGATGCGATGGGCGACTACGTCCGTTGGGCGCTGGAACATACGTTCAACGTCGACACTCGCTTCGTCGGGTCTGACCCGTCACTCCTCACACCGCTCGCCTTTGCCACGATGGAAGACCCCGGTGAACCCGAGCTGATCTTTTACCGCGTGCCGCACGCGCCCGACATGCAGATCGAATCGAATGACGTCGATCGTGACGTCGTTGAATCGGTGCCGGTCCTGTGGTTCCCAACGTCGTGCCTGTCAGCCGAGCCGAGCCGATCAACAATCCACGACATGCTCGAATGGCGCCGCCGACGTGCTCACACCGTGCTCGATCTTGACTGGCGACCACAGTTCTGGGCGAGTGCCGCGGCGGCGACGGCCGAGCTCGATCTGGTGCTTGGCCACGTCACGATGGCGATCGGTAACCGGGCCGAATGCGAGGTCGCCGTTGGCGAATCAGATCCAGACCGTGCTGCCGATGCGCTGCTCGACCGAGGCCTGCAGGCGGCAGTCGTCAAGATGGGTGGCGAAGGTGTGCTGGTCGCCACGGCCGACGGTCTACGGGAACGAATCGCCCCGTACCCGGTCGACGTGGTCTGCGGGCTTGGTGCCGGTGACGCATTCGGTGGCGCGTTCTGCCATGGTCTGCTGGCCGGCTTGGATCTGGCGGAATCTGCTCGGGCGGGAAATGCCGCTGGAGCAATCGTGGCATCGCGGCTGATGTGCGCCGACGACATGCCCTATTTGGAGGACATCAATGCAGTTCTTAACTGACGACCGCTGGGGCGAACTGATCGCCACACGCGCCGAACAACCCGGCCTTGCGCTCGACAAGCTCCGCACGCGGCAACGCCGCCCGTTGTTGACTGACGGCCGACTGTTCATCGTCGCCGCCGACCACACCGCTCGCGGCATGCTCGGCGTGCCGGGTCAACCATTCGCGCTGGCCGATCGTCGTCGCACGCTCGAAGCATTGATGATCTCTCTTGCCCATCCAGAAGTTGACGGCGTGCTTGCCAGCGCCGACATCATGGAGGAACTGGCGCTGCTCGGAGTGCTCGACAACAAGCTGGCGTTCGGCACGATGAACCGCGGCGGAATCATGGGTGCCAAATGGGAACTCGACGACCGGATGACTGCCTACAGCGCTGCGTCGATAAAAGCCAACGGGCTCGACGGCGGCAAGGTGTTGCTGCGTCTCGCCGACGACGATGCGGGTACCGCTCCGACCTTGCAAGCCTGCGCCCAAGCGGTTGACGAGTGCGCCGCCCTCGGGCTGCCGATCATGGTTGAGCCGCTCCCGTACCACATCGATGCGAGTGGCACGGCCAGGTTGCTCGCCGATGAAGACGCGATGTTGCGGGCCGTTGCGATTGGTGCCGCGTTGGGCTCCACCAGCACGGCGACGTGGCTCAAGGTCCCAGCCTGGAGTGACCCGGCTCGAATGCTGTCGACCACCACACTCCCGGCGCTGATCCTCGGCGGTTCCCCGGGCCCAGACCCGGAGGCGACCTACGAATCGTGGGCCAAGGCGATGGACGTTCCCAACGTGCGTGGGCTCGTCGTCGGGCGGGCGCTTCTGTATCCGTCCGACGGTGACGTCGCGGGTGCGATCGAGCGCGCCGCAGCGATCGTCCGACCGCGTTCCTGACTGAAAGGATTTCGCGATGGAACTCACAACTGCGCAGGCGATCGTCAAGTACCTGATCGCCCAACGAACGATCATCGATGGCGTCAACGTGCCGCTGTTCGCCGGCGTCTACGCGATCTTCGGTCACGGCAACGTGACCTGTCTCGGTCACGCTCTCGAAGAAGCAGGTGACGCTCTACCCACGTGGCGCGGACAGAATGAGCAGGGGATGGCGTTGGCGGCCGTCGGGTTCGCCAAGGCGACTCGTCGGCGTCAGATCATGGTCGCCACGTCGTCGATCGGACCGGGCGCACTCAATATGGTCACCGCCGCAGGTGTCGCCCACGCCAACCGGCTGCCCGTGCTGTTGATCGCCGGCGACACGTTTCAGAGTCGCGTCCCCGACCCAGTGCTGCAACAGGTTGAGCACTACGGCGACCCGACGATCACGGTCAACGATGCGTTCAAGCCGGTCACACGCTACTGGGATCGAATCACGCGCCCCGAACAGGTCATCCACTCACTGCCACACGCTGTCGCGACGATGCTCGATCCAGCGACGTGTGGCCCAGCGTTCCTTGCGCTTCCACAAGATGCCCAAGCTGAGTCGTTCGACTTTCCGGATCGCTTCTTCGAGGTCAGGGTGCACGAGGTGCCGCGACCACGGGCCGACACTGGCCAGCTCCGGCGGGCTGCAGATCTGATTCGTCACGCCTCGAAGCCGTTGATCATCGCCGGAGGCGGGGTGCATTACTCCGGTGCAGAGGCCGAACTGCAGGCGTTCGCTGAGCGCCACAACATTCCGGTGGTCGAGACGATGGCGGGCAAGGCCTGCCTACTTTCGGCCCACCCGCTGAATGCCGGACCGACGGGTGTCACGGGTTGCGAGTCAGCCAACGCACTCGCCGCCGAGGCCGATGTGGTGATTGCTGTTGGCACCCGGTTGCAGGACTTCACGACTGGATCGTGGACCGGCTTCGATCCGGCGGCCCGATTCGTGGGCATCAACGCCGCCGGGTTCGACGCCATCAAACACTCCAGCACCCCGGTCGTCGGTGATGCCGGCGAGTGTCTGAGCGAACTGACACCGTTGCTGGGTGATTGGGTGAGTTCGGAATCGTGGTCGGAGCGGGCGGCCCGCGAGACCGTCAACTATCACGCCTACATTGACAAGATCGCCACGCCGACCGAAACCGGTCTGCCGACCTACGCCCAAGTGGTTGGAGCGGTTGATCGAGCGGCTTTGCCGAGCGACTATGCGCTCACCGCGGCTGGTGGGCTCCCTGGCGAACTCAACAACGGGTGGCGGGCAAAAGGGCTCGACAGTTACGACTGCGAATACGGCTTCTCGTGCATGGGCTACGAAATCTCGGGCGCATGGGGTGCCAAGATGGCGATGCCTGACCGCGAGGTGATCAGCTTTGTCGGCGACGGTTCGTACATGATGATGAACTCCGACCTGTACTCGTCGGTGCTGGCCGGCCACAAGCTGATCGTGATCGTGTGTGACAACGGTGGTTTCGCGGTGATCCATCGCCTGCAGACCAGCCAGGGCGGGGCAGGCTTCAACAACATGCTGTCCGATTCGCGTCACACCGAGTTGGTGTACGTCGACTTCGAAATGCATGCCCGCTCGATGGGCTGCAACGCCGAAACAGTCACATCGATCGCCGAGTTGGAAGCGGCGATGGATCGAGCCCGAGCGTCAGATCGCACGTACGTGATCGCCATCAAGACCAGCCCCAACGAGTGGACCGAAGGTGGGATCTTCTGGGAAGTCGGTGTCCCGGAAGTCAGCAATCGGGAGTCCGTTCGCGAGGCCCGCGCCTCGATGCAATCAGGCAAGCAATCGCAACGTCTCGTCTAACAACCGACTCAACAAATTTCAATCAGGAGCACGAATGTCAGTCACGATTATCAGCGGTGGAACTCAGGGGCTCGGCGAGGCAGTTGCTCGCAAGCTTGTCGCTCAAGGTTCGACCGGGCTCGTGCTTGCTGGGCGTTCTCGCGACCGAGGTGAGGCGTTGGCTAGCGAGCTGACCGGGCTCGGGACGCCATCGATCTTCGTCCAGGCCGATGTCAGCGACACCGCATCGCTCCACGAAATTGTTGACGCGTGTGACGCTCGGTTCGGTGTCGTCAACGGGCTGGTCAATGTTGCTGCGGCGACGTCGCGAGCAACGTTGTTCACCGACACGCCTGAGCACTTCGACAAGCAGATGACGGTCAACGTCAAGGCGCCGTACTTCCTGATTCAGTCGGTCGCCAAGATGATGTTGCGTGACGGTACGAAAGGTTCGATCGTCAGCGTCGGTTCCACGTCGGGGCATGGCGGCCAGACCAAGCTGACCGCATACTCGATGTCAAAGGGTGCCCTGTCGATCATGACCAAGAACCTGGCGTACGGGTTGCTGCGCCACGGGATCCGGGTCAATCAAGTCAGCCCCGGTTGGATGGAAACCGAATCCGAGCACCGCACTCAGGTCGAGGAGGATGGTTCGCCAGAAAACTGGTTGCAGTTGGCGGAACCGAATCGTCCACTCGGCCGACTCGTGAAGCCATGGGAAGTTGCTAACGCGATCGCGTTCTGCCTGTCCGACGACTCCGGCCTGATGACCGGCAACATCATCGACATGGACCAGTCAGTGCAAGGTGCCGGCGACCCGCCGTTGCCGAGTGCAGACGACACGATCTGGCCCTGATCGTCACGTCGACTATGTTCGCCCGCGTGGGGGATGCAGTCGGAACTGGATTCGAGGGTGCCGTCGTCGCCGTTGGCAGCCGTTCCGTGGTACGCATGTGGGGCGACGACGCGGTTGCCAAGGTTCCCAATGACGGTGTGCCGTCGTCGTGGATCCGCCAAGAGGCCCAGTTCACGTCGGCTGTCTGGGCGATTGGTGTGCCTGCCCACCGCCTGCTGGGGATTGAGCAACACGGCGACAAACTGATCAGCATTTACGAGCGGGTTGGCGGGCCAACACTATGGAGCCTGATCACCGCCGAACCGTCCAGCGCGGCAACCTACGGCGAAATGCTCGGCGACCTGCACGCACGCGTGCTCACGGTCGCGCCACCTGTTTCGCTTCCTCGTCAGGGCGACCGATTGCGGTCCAAACTTCGTCGAGCCAGCGCCTCGTTCAACGTGCCCTACTCCGATTCCGTTGCACGCGTTCCCGACCAGCGTCAACTGATCAGTGTGTGCCACGGCGACTTTCATCCCGGCAATGTGGTGATGTCCCCCGGCGGTCCGATGATCGTTGATTGGTTCGACGCCTGCCGGGGTGATGCCGCAGCCGACATTGCCAGGAGTTCGCTGCTGCTCGGCGCTGGCGTGCCGAACTCAAAGCATCTCGGACACCTTCCCGGACACACGCCCCGGATTCTGAGCGACGTGCACGAGGCGTACCTCACGACGGTCTGTGGTCGACTCGACATCGAACCCTTGCTCGTCGAACGTTGGCGGCGCGTCGAAGCCGTCGCTCGACTGGCAGAAGGTGTCGATCCGACGGAGCTACTCGAACTCTGGAGTCACGGGTAGTTGTTGGTCGGAGTTTCGACGACGTTGCGAAGGTTCTCGAAGATTCCCGGTGCCGTTGCAATCGATAGGCCCTCATTTTCGGGGCACGGCAACTCGATGATCGCCCCGGCCTCCTGGGCAATCAACGATCCGGCTGCGTAGTCCCACAGCTTGGTGTCGCGTTCGAAATATCCGTCGACCCAACCCGCACCGACCCAGCACAGATTGAGCGCAGCTGATCCGAAACATCTGATGTCTCGTGCGATGGGAAGCAGTTGTCGAATCACGTCACCCTGCAGGGCTCGTAGATCCGGTTGATAGCTGAAGCCGGTGGCGATCAGTGCCTGGCTGAGCTGATCGCAGCCGGTGACCGCAATCCGCTTGTTGTTACACCGCGCCCCGTGCGATCGGGTCGCCGAAAACACGTCACCCCGGATCGCGTCAACGACTGCACCGGCAACGATCTCGCCGTCGATCGCGGCGGCGATACTCACCGAAAAGATCGGCGCACCGTACGAGAAGTTGACTGTTCCATCGAGCGGATCGACGATCCATTGCAGTCGGGCCCGGGGTTCGGTGTCGCCGTGCTCTTCTCCGATGATCCCGCAATCAGGGGTGTCGATAGCAAGCTGTGTGCGGATCGCCGTTTCCGAAGCGACGTCGATGTCAGTGACGATGTCGGTCGGTGAACTCTTGGCCCCCAGCCGGGTTGAACGGCCAACTCCTTCGGCCACGATTGCTGCCGCCATGAGGCTGACTCGAATCGCAATCAACTCCAACTCGCCCGCCGACGGCAGGTCACGCACGGGTGACTTCCATCCCGAACGAGGCGAGCCGCTCGACTGTGAGATCGTCGACACGCGAATCTGTGATCAGCGCGTCCATTTCGGTCAACGGTAGGTAACCGTAGGTTTGCTCGCTGCCGAACTTGCTCTGATCGACGAGCGCGACTACCCAGCGAGCGCTGTCGACCATCGCCCGTTTGACGGCGGCCTCCTCGCGATACGGCGTCGTCAATCCGCGCTCCATCGAAAATCCGTCGCAACTGATAAACAGCACGTCGGCGCGTATGTCACGCACCGCGTCGACCACGCCGGCGTCGACCATCGCGAACGTATTCGTGCGAACCGCACCACCGAGTACGGTCACGTCGCTGACTCCGCGGCGGACCAGCGACAACGCGGTTGTCAACGAGTTGGTCAACACGTGCGTGCTGCGATTGGTCGGATATATATCGGCGATTCGCTGCACGGTTGAACCAGAGTCGAGGAGTACCGAACCGGTCTCTGGGATGTAACGCACCGCGTGTTCGGCAATCCTCGTCTTCTCAGGGCTGTTCTGGCTCGCCCTGGCATCAAGCATGGGCTCATGACGGTGACGGTCGAATGCGACAGCACCACCGTGTACCCGCCGGAGCAATGAGCGTTCTTGCAGCTCGGAGAGATCGCGACGGATTGTCTCGGGCGTAACTTCGAAGTGTCGGGCGAGTTCCGAGACGTCGACAGACCCTGCACGGAGGGTCATCAAATAGATCTCGTTCTGTCGTGTCGACTGAAACAGGCCCGGTTGGGCGTCGATTTGGATGCTCACCGCGCCATCATCGCAGCCAGAGGGCCAGCTGCAGCGAGCGCAGCCGATGCCTCGGTGAAGGCTGCCCGGAACCGTGGATGATCACGCACGGCGGTGGGAAACACGTCATGGTGTTCGAGGAACGCGGTTGGCTCGGTGAGCGCCATCCTGGCGAACTGCCGAGAACGCTCGATGCCGGCGTCGAACGACTGTTGATCCTCTGGCACGGTGGCCAGGTAGCGCGCCCATCCGGCGAGTGCCAACGCCGAACACCCGACTGGTCCGCCGGTAGCCAGGAGTCGCTCGATCGTCGGAATCAGGAAGATCGGGTACTTAGCCGTGCCGTCGATGCAGAGCCTGCGAATCTGATCGCGCACGCCGGTGTTCTCGAATCGTTCGAGCACGGAGGCGGCGTAATTCTCTCGCGGATAGCCGGGGATCTCGGTCAATGTGGGAATCGACTCGCTGGCCAGGAACGCGTCGAGGTAGTGGCGGACTGCCGGGTTGGCGATTGCCTCGTCGACATACTCGATTCCGGCGAGGAACGATAGGTACGCGATCGTCGAGTGGGCGGCGTTCAACATCCTCAGCTTGTAGAGCTCCCATGCGTGCACGTCATCGGTGAACAGCGCGCCGACGTCTTCCCAGTTCGGTCGACCGGCGACGAACTTGTCTTCGATCACCCACTGGCGGAACGCCTCTCCGACGACCGGCCACCGATCAATAATGCCGTGCGTGTGGCGTAGCCAATCTCGATCGGAGTCGGCGGTGGCTGGAGTGATCCGGTCGACCATCGAGTTCGGAAATGTGCACTTCGTGTCGATCCAGTTGGCTAACTCAGGAGATGCGGCGGCGGCGACTTCGGCGACTGCCTGGCGAGCGACGTCGCCGTTGCCCGGCAGGTTGTCGCAGCTCAGCACCGTGACCGGAGCGTGCGCTGCGATGCGGCGCAGATTTAACCCGTTAACCAGCATCGCGATCGCTGCCGACGGTTCGCCGGTTGGGCCAGTTGCGTACCCGCCCTCGGTAATCGTTAACGAGACGATCGCAATCTCGGGATCGGCGATCCTGCGGGCCCCGATCTCGCGGTCGTCAACGGCCAGGCAGTACTCGGTGATGCTGCCGATCACGCTGACCACGGTCTCGTTCGATTGACGCTCGATCAGGGTGTACAGGTGATCCTGGGCGTGCAGCGTGTCCGCCATCCGTCGATCGTGTTCCAAGAGTCCCAGCCCGCAGATCCGCCACGTCGACCCCGCATGTGCGAGATCGTCGGTGTAGAGCGCCATGTGCGAGCGGTGAAAGCCTCCAACACCAATGTGCACGATTCGAGGCGCCGATTCGAATCTCGGGTAGGTCGGCACTTGCCGGACTCGAGGCGCGATCGCGTCCAGATTCTCGGTGTTCAGTGGCAGCGCTTCGTGCACTCTGACATCTAAACAGAGCTAATCAGACATGGCAAGACCATATTTATGTCTGAAAAGTATTGCATTCGGACATGAACACGCGTAACTTTAGCTTCGAGCGCCTGTGGGGGCGTCAACGCGTGTCGCAATCGTGAACGATCGGTGCGGCCACTACTCAAGGAGAACAACCAATATGAGGAAAGTCATGCACAAGGGCTTGCGCCGCAAAGCGCTCGCAGTTGGCGTGGTGTTGTCGGTCGTTGCCGCGGCCTGTGGTGGCGACGATGAGGGCAGCGCCGAGGGGGATCCAGCATCAACGGCACCAGCCGAGGAAACCGCTGCACCCGCGGAAGGCACGACCATCAACGTGGCCATCGTCGGTAACCCGCAGATGGAGGACATCGCCAAGCTCACGCCCGAGCTGTTCACCGCCAAGACCGGGATCACGGTCAACTATTCGATCCTCGGCGAAGGCGACTTGCGTGAGGTCACCACCCGCGACGTCGCCGGTGGCGGCGAGCAGTTCGACGTGATGATGATCGGCATGTTCGAGACGCCGCAGTTCGGTGCTCAGGGCTTGCTCACCGATCTCACCCCGTTGGCAACTGCCGATCCGTCGTACCAACTCGACGACATTCTTCCATCGGTTCGCGGTGGACTCTCGGCTGACGGCAAGCTGTATGCAGCACCGTTCTACGCCGAGTCGTCATTCCTGATGTACCGCAAGGACGTGCTCGAGGCCGCTGGCCAGACGATGCCGGCGGCACCGACATGGGATCAAGTGGCAGCCATCGCCAAGGCCGTCAACACTCCCGAAATGGCAGGTATTTGCCTGCGCGGCAAGCCGGGTTGGGGCGACTTGGGCGCTGCCTTCACGACGGTACTCAATACATTCGGCGGCACGTGGTGGCTGGCCAACGACGACGGCTCGATCGGTGCCGCCCAGATCGATCAGCCCGAGTTCAAGGAAGCCCTTAGCTTCTACGTCGATCTGTTGGCCGAAGCCGGCCAGCCCGACGCAGCCAACTCCTCATACAACGAGTGCACCAAGGCGATGATGGATGGCAAAGCTGCGATGTGGTATGACGCCACCGTTGCGGCCTCCAACCTGGAGGGTGACACGAGCCCGATCAAGGGCAAGCTCGGCTATGCGTTGGCGCCGACCAAGGTGACTGAGGCATCAGGCTGGCTGTGGAGCTGGGCGCTGGCAATCCCGAAGACCACGAAAAACGCTGATGCGGCATGGCAGTACGTCTCGTTCGCAACTGGTCCCGACTACCTCAAGCAAGCCGGCACGTTGATCGCCGGCGGTTGGGCTGGGATTCCTCCGGGCACCCGCGCCTCGACGTATGCGATCCCTGAGTACCAAGAGGCTGCTGCTGCGTTCGCTCAGCCGACCCTTGATGCAATGGCCGCTGCGCCGATCGATAACCCTGGCACGACGAAGCGCCCAGGCCTCCCCGGCGTACAGTACGTCGGCGTTCCGGAATTCCAGGATGTCGGGAATCAGTGCACCGAGTTGTTCTCCAGCGTGATCGCCGGTCAGACCGACATCGACACCGCACTCGCGGATTGCCAGGACATCGCCTCGCAGGTATCAACTGGCTGATTGTCGTTGTTGATTGTCGTTGTTGATTGTCGTTGTTAACTGTCGTTGTTAACTGTCGTTGTCAACTGAGGATGGGAGGTAGCCGGCGTCATGGCTGAAGCGAATCGGAGTTCTGCACTCCAACAGCCATGGCGTCGGCGCCTCCCGCTCCTGCCCGCATTGATATTTACGGTGCTGATTACCCAGATCCCGTTCGTGATGAGCATCTGGTACAGCCTCACCAGCTGGAAGATCAACCCGCCGAGCCCACGCACGTTCATCGGGTTGGATAACTACACGCGATTGTTCAGCAGCGATGAGCGGTTCTTTCGTGAGGCCGCCCTCGTCACGATCGTAATGACGGTGTCGGCGGTTCTGATTTCGCTCGTGCTCGGCACGCTGTTTGCGATCCTTCTCGACCGAAAGTTCTTCGGTCAGGGCTTCCTGCGAACCCTGCTGATTACACCCTTCCTGATCATGCCGGTCGTGGCCGCCCTGATCTGGAAACTCCAAATGTTCAACAGCCTGTACGGAGTGCTCAACTGGGTGCTCGAACAGGTTGGCATCGAGCCGATCGAGTTTGTCTCCAAGCACCCAACGTCGTCAGTTGTGACTGTGCTTGTGTGGCAGTGGACACCGTTCATGATGCTGATCATGTTGGCTGGATTGCAGAGTCAGCCATCCGATGTGCTTGAAGCCGCCAAGGTCGATGGTGCCTCGGCGTTGGGTGTCTTTCGTCAACTGACCCTCCCGCACCTGCGGCGCTACTTTGAACTGGGCACGCTTCTGGGCACGATTTACATCGTTCAGGCGTTCGACCATATCGACGTGATGACGGGCGGTGGTCCAGGTTCGACCAACGTTCCCTACTTCGTTTACCAGCGTTCGATCGGTGGCGGCTGGCTGTTTGGCCGGTCCTCGGCGTACTCGATCGTCGTGGTGATCGCTGCTCTCGTCATCGCCAACCTGTCACTCCGGCTGCTGTCCGGTCTGCTCGAAGGAGAGGATGTCGTCTAATGGCTTCGATCACGAACCGGCTGAGAACCGGATCACAGCTCGGAGTCGGCGAGAGCCGATGGGTCAACGTCGGATTTGCGACGCTTGCCTGGATCGTTAGCCTGGCGTTCTTCTTTCCGATCTTGTGGGTCGTAATCAGCAGCTTCAAGGAAGAACTTGACGCCGTCGGTGATCCCAAGATTTTCTTCGAGCCGTCGCTCGATCGCTACCGCGAGGTCACCGAGTCGACGCAGGGAATCCTGTCGTTCGGTCAGGCCTTTTCGACGTCTGTGTTCGTCGTGTTGGTGTCGACCGTGATCGTGCTCGTGATGGCGATCCCCGCCGCGTACGCGCTGGCGATCCAGCCGGTGAAGAAGTGGCGTGACGTCCTGTTGTTCTTCATCTCGACCAAGTTCTTGCCGATGGTCGCCTCGATCCTGCCGCTCTACATCCTGGCTAAAGAGTTCAACCTGCTCGGTACCCGCACGGTTCTCGTGATCTTGTACACGGCGATGAACTTGCCGCTGGCGGTGTGGATGCTTCGGTCGTTCTTCCAGGAGGTGCCGCGTGAACTGATCGAAGCCGCCGAAATTGATGGGGCCGGATTGCGGGGACAACTCAAATCCGTGATCCTGCCGATCGCCGCACCGGGGATCGCCGCTACTGCGCTGCTGTGCATGATCTTTGCCTGGAACGAGTATTTCTTCGCGTTGCAGTTGAACTCCGCTGGTTCGTCGACGATCCCGATCTGGGTGACGACCAACATCAGCGAGAAGGAGAACTTCCTCGCCAAGCTCTCCGCCGCCTCAGTGATCGCCAGCCTGCCGGTTGTGATCGCCGGCTGGATCGCCCAAAAGCGCATGATCCGTGGGCTTGCCATGGGCGCCATCAAGTAGTCGACACATCAATCAGTCAAAAAGGGAACGAAGACATGGCTTCCGTTCGATTTGAGAACGCCACCAGGTTGTATGCGGGCACGCCTCGTCCGGCCGTTGACCAACTCAACCTGGAGATTACCGACGGTGAACTACTCGTGCTGGTTGGCCCTTCGGGTTCCGGGAAGTCGACCGCCCTCCGGATGCTGGCTGGGCTCGAAGCGCTCGACGGCGGTCAGATCTACATCGGCGATCGCGACGTGTCGAACGTCCGGCCCCGCGATCGCGACATCGCCATGGTGTTCCAGAACTATGCGCTCTACCCGCAGCTCACCGTCGCCGAGAACATGGGTTTCGCGTTGAAGCAGGCAGGTGTTCCGAAAGAGGAGCGGATCGAGCGGGTCAAGGAAGCTGCCCGCGTACTCGACCTTGAGCCGTATCTCGACCGCAAGCCGAAGAACCTCTCGGGAGGCCAGCGTCAGCGTGTCGCCATGGGCCGGGCAATCGTTCGCCGTCCGCAGGTGTATCTGATGGATGAACCGCTGTCGAACCTCGACGCAAAGCTTCGAGTGCAGACCCGCACCGAGCTGTCCGAACTGCAAGCGCGACTGGCGGTCACCACCGTGTACGTCACGCACGATCAAGTTGAGGCGATGACGATGGGTCACCGCGTGGCCGTGCTGAAGGACGGAATCCTGCAACAGTGCGACCCTCCGGGTGTGCTGTACCACGAGCCGGCCAACTTGTTTGTCGCCGGCTTTATCGGCTCGCCTGCGATGAACCTGATCTCCGCTGTTGTCGATGGTGGGGTCCGGATCGCTGACGTGCCGGTCAATCTCGACGACCATTCGCGGGCTGCACTCTCGGCGTCTGGCGTGGCGAACGTCGTGGTCGGCTTCCGACCCGAAAGTGTGCGACTCGGCGACGGATTCGGCAATGCACGGATTCGTACCGTGGAGGACCTCGGTTCGGAGGTGTTCGTGCACCTCCTCGTTGACCATCAAGGCGCACCGACGCCGATCGTCGCCAAGGTGGCGGCACCGTTCGCGGGTCACGCTGGCGAGAACGTCACGTACTCGATCGGCGGTGCGTTGCACTTGTTCGATCCCGACGGAGACCGACTGGCGTCCGGCGCAACGTGATGACGAACATGGCGCTGATCACTGGCGCGGCGGGTGACATCGGTCGCGCCGCTGCGGTTCGGCTCGCCGCCGATGGGTGGCGTTTGGCGTTGGTCGACCATCCGGCTTCAGAGGTGGCGTTGCAGACGACTCGCCAGATCGTGGCTGATGCAGGTGCCGATACCTGGGTCCACACGTTCGACGTCACCAACGACGTGGAAGTCCGTGCCGCCGTCTCTGCCTGTTGCACCGAGTTCGGAGTTCCAACAGGACTGTTCAACAACGCCGGCTATCAAGGCAAGTTCACGGCGCTGCCCAACTATCCGTCCGACGATGCCCGCAAGGTTCTCGAAGTCAACGTGATCGGCGTGATGCAAGTCCTGCAACACGTCGCCAGGGCGATGATTGCTGGCGGCGTCAGCGGGTCAATCGTCAACTCGGCATCGATGGCTGGAGTCGGAGGAGCGCCGAACATGGCCGCCTACTCCGCCTCGAAGGGTGCCGTGATTTCGTTGACGAAGAGCGCTGCCAAGGATCTGGCTCC
>JANOTN010000278.1:0-16781 GCA_031416375.1 Ilumatobacteraceae bacterium | reverse complement strand
GTTCCATCAACCACGGGAGCATGACAAGCAGACGACGAAGACGGTCCTCGGCGGGGCGCGGACCGGTGCGAGCAATCCGGTTCATGTCGCCACCGCTTCAAGCCAATCGATCACGTTCTGGCGCACCGACTCAGGGGCCAGCACCTCGGCATTTTCGAGATAGCCGAGCAGCCACGACCGAAATGCCGGGAGATGTGCGCAAGGCACGTCGAACTCGATCGAACCGTCGGAGCGTCGCTCGACAACACGGTCCTCACCGAGTTCTCGAACTGCCGCTGCGGCCCGCCCTCGATCAATCCAGACACGGGCGTCCCGTGTTGAATCGTCGGCACCGATCAGCTTCGGATCATCAGGAATCGCCTCGCGTGGATCAAAATTGGCCGGCCGCTCAAACGTCGATCCCGACTGGAGTTGCACGTCACTTTCGATCCGGTCAATCCGGTATGTTCGACGGTCGCGGCGACCGTGATCAAACCCGACGAGGTACCAAAATCCGTCGCGCAAGAGCAGACCCCACGGGTCGACAACACGGTCAACAGATCGGTAGCTAAACGTCACACAGGTTCGCCTGGCGACCGCTTCTCGGAGCATAGGGAGGGCGGCCAGATCGGGAACGATCGCCGTGACTGGGGCACTGCGGTCGAGCAGCCCTGCCCCCAACTTCCACAGCGCCTCCTGACCAATCGCCGAACCGGGGCGGGTAGCCGCCATCGCCACCTGCAGCGCCCGCGTCTCGTCGTCGTCCAACTGCAGATCGTGCATCTCATAGCGTTTGCGGTCAATCCAATACCTGGTCTGACCGGCATACAGGCCGCTCGGCACGATTTCCTGCTCGATCGGCACACCGATTTCGCGCAACGCCGACTTGTCGCGCTCGAACGACGCCCGCTTGGCTCCCTGCCCCTCGGGGTACTGACCCTCGAGCGCACCCGAGATCTCCACCAAACTCAGAGGCAACTGCGTTTCCAACAGCAACGCCAGCAGATTGGTGAGACGCTCGACCCGGTCAGCCATCAGTTGCGACCGTCGTTCATCGGGAGTAATCGTAGAAGCCGCGACCGCTCTTGCGACCGAGCAAACCGGCGTCGACCATTCGAGACAACAACGGTGGCGCGGCATACAGCGGCTCTTTGAATTCGGAGTACAAGCTCTCGGCGACAGCCAGCGTCGTGTCAAGACCGATCAGGTCGGTGAGGCGGAGTGGCCCCATCGGATGACTGCACCCTTCGACCATTCCGGTGTCGATGTCTTCCGCCGAAGCAAACCCCGACTCCATCATCCGGATCGCCGACAGCAAATACGGGATCAGGAGTGCGTTCACGACAAACCCGGCACGGTCCTTGCTGTGGATCACCCGCTTGTGGAGCACGTCGGCGGCGAACGCTGCTGACCGTGCTGTGGTGTCCTCGCTCGTCATCAGGCTGGTCACGAGTTCGACGAGACGAAGCACTGGAACCGGGTTGAAGAAGTGAATCCCGATCACCTGCTCGGGCCGTCGTGTTGCCGTGCCGAGCTTCATGATCGGGATCGAGCTGGTGTTGCTGGCGAGAATCGCTCCGTCCACAGTCATCACCCGGTCGAGTTCTTTGAAGATCTCGACCTTCATCGCCTCGTTCTCGACGACTGCTTCGACGACGAGATCGCGGTCGGCGAAGTCGGCCAAGTCGGTCGTGAAACTGAGACGAGTGACTGCCGCGTCGCGTTCCTCCTCGGTCATCTTCCCGGCCGACAAGCCACGGTCCAACGACTTAACCAATCGCGCCCGCCCCACCTCGGCGACCTCTGCACTGATCTCACCAATCATCACATCGAGCCCGGCCCTGGCGCACACCTCGGCGATCCCCGACCCCATCAGGCCACACCCGACCACACCAACCCGCTCAATCGTCATCGCCGCATCACTCATAATCCGAAGATTACTCTCGGTTGTGACCCGAACGACCGGCCCTGAGGCCGACTCTTAGGAGACGAGCCGATAGGCGAGGCGACCAATCGTTACGGTGCGCTATTTCGACTGCGCAGCAGGCGAAATGAAAACTCCGGCATAAAAAATCCTCACCTATCCGCTGAGCCTCTTAGGGCGATTCTTCGCGGCGGTGACCGGCGCTGAGTTCGGTCAGCGCTGCAGCATCGATCTGATCGGCGGTAGCGACGCCAACTGTGACGTGCGTCAGCGCCCGCAGCGTCGACGTCCGAACGCCGCCTTCGAGTGCCGCCCGTTCGCCCAAAATTGCTCCAGGGCCGACGTCGGCGATCGGTTGCCCATCGACCTCAACGCTGATCACTCCATTGAGGAGAAGGAACACCTGATCGCCCGGTTGACCCTGCTCGGTGAGCAGGGTGCCCTCCTTGAACTTGCGGATCGACGGCTTTGCGCCACCTCGCATGATGTGCTCGGCGAGTTCACGTTCGAGCGCTGTCTCGACGGTGGTGACCAGCGCCGGCGAGTCTTCGTCACCCCACGGCGTGTGCTTGCCGAATGAGTGCCGCCACCAGTCCTTGAAGTCGGCCAGCCCCGCCTTGGCGGCGAGCGCGCCGTGCTCGTCGTAGACCCAATGCCTCGGGAAGGTGCTGGCGCCGAGCAGTTCAAACTCGCTCGTGCCATCGACATGGATCGTGAGCGACAGCGTCGACCACACCGTCGGTGCCTCGAACTGTACGAACGGGGGTTTGCTGACCCGCCGCGGAGCAGGCAGCGATGTATGGCCGCCAACGGTTTGGACAAACCGGGCGCTCGTGTCGGTGAATTCGACAGGTCGCCGAATGTCGTCGAAGGCGACCGCCGCAAACGTCGCCTGCTTGCTGCCGACAGCCACCGTCGTGGCACCCATCATGCAGCCCCCTTCGTGACCCGTGTCGACGATCCGTCCGCCGTCGACCTCGATCCAGCCGACCAGCCGGTTGGCGAACCGGAACCGATCGGCATCGCGCAGTGCGGCGAGGTCGAGGATCTGGTCTGGCGGTGGCTCGTCGTAGTGGGTGAAGCCACTCTCAAAGGCCACCTTGTTGAGTCCGCTGACCGCCTCTGAGGGAATCCAGCTCAGGCTCGTGACGCTCGATTCGATCCGCATCACGTCACCGTAAATTCTTGAATCATGCCCTCGTCGCCTGCGATCCACGCATACCACGCTGCAGTGGCTTCAGCGGAACCGCAAGCGCTGAGCACCGACGCACTCAGCAATTCTGCTGTGAGAGCCGTTCGGTTGAGGGATCTGTTCACGGTGAACTCCGTTCTCTCGAGAGCCCGACCGGTGCGCCGGACTGTGACTTCGACGGTACGGATCGGCGTGCTTCCGAACGAGGTGACAGACCGGTGTGTCGTGCGGGGTGCCAGCACCCCCGCGCAGGGGACGCCAACGTCCTTGTCGCCACTAGCGCGTTCGTGGTCTGATCGTGTGGTGCGGATTCCGTTGCTGCTTGCCCGGGCCCAACTTCGACGCGGATGGCGGAGCCTGGTCGGCATCGTGCTGCTGATCGCTCTTGTGGGTGGACTCATGTTGGCCGGTTTGGCCGGGGCCCAGCGGACGCGTACTGCCGTAGACCGGATGATCGATGCGACTGACGCAGCCGACATTTTGGTCAATCCCGACAACGGTGACGAGTCGGTGCTCGACTTCGACACGGTGGCCGCTTTGCCGATGGTCGCCGATTTCTCCCGCGTGCATGGGGTGATCATCTTCCCGTCGAAACCCTTTGCATCAATCGACGAGATAACCGGTACCTTCGACGGTGTCTTTTTGGCCACCGATGGAGCTGCCCTTGTTCGCTTCGAACGTCCGATCCTGACCGACGGCCATGTCCCTGACCCAGCATCGCTCGACGAGATCTATCTCGACCGCACGTACGCCTCACGCGAGGGAATCGACGTCGGAGACTCGCTGAGCCTTCGCGTGATACCCGGCGAGGTGTTCGACCGGGCCCAAACTGTTTTCGAGGCCGGAGACGGAGAGCGAGATGAGTCCGGTGGGCTGGCGGTCCTGAACGACCCAACGGCGGGAACGACGGTCGAGCTGCGAGTCGCCGGGATCGGAACCGGGCTCGATGGAGTTGCCGTCGACGAGGGCTACGAACCAATCGCGGCTTGGATCGGTCCGGCCCTCTACGAATCGTTGGGCGAGCCAACAGCTGGTTATGGAGGCGCAGCAGTGCGTCTGAACGACCCCTCTCAAATCGCCGAGTTCAAGGCGGCGGTCGACGCAATGGCACCCGACGAGAAGATCGTGTACCAGACGCAGGCAGTCACACGAGCCAAGGCGTTACGAGCAACACAACCTGCAGCGATCGCCTTGGCGATCTTTGCCGCTGTCACGGCGTTGCTCGGATTGTTGTTAATCGGTCAGGCGATCTCACGATGGTTCCAACTTGACTCGCGTGACAACCAGCCGCTGGCTGCGCTCGGCACGACGCAGCGCGAGCGATTCGTCACCTCGATGATTCGTCTGACGCTCGCCGCGCTGGCGGGTGTGGTGGTGAGCATCGCGATCGCGTTTCTCCTATCGGCGTTGACACCGGTGGGACCGGCGCGGCTGGCTGAGCCGGACGCCGGGTTCAATTTCGACCCGACGATCGTCCTGACTGGTGCAGGCTTGCTGTCGATCGCCATCATCACTGTCGGGGCGATTCCGGCGTGGCATGCTGCGCGTCAAACCGATCGCAGTCCAGCGTCGCACGGGTCATCGGTAGCAGCATGGCTAGCCGGGCGTGGTGCCTCGCCCCAGTTGACGACCGGCGTGCGGTTCGGTCTCGAACCTGGCCGCGGCTCGACCGCGGTGCCGACTCGGGCGACGATCATCGGTGCCATCACGGCGATCACGGTGGCAGTGGCGACGATCGTGTTCGCCTCCAGCCTCGACCGAGTCGTCAATGATGGACGCTTTTACGGCTCGAACTTCGATGTGGCAATCGACTTCGACGGAAACGTGGCGGGAGACGACGTGACCATGACCGGCGTCATGTCGATTGTTGCCGCCGAACCGGCGGTCGAACGTGTTGGTGAGATGCGGATCACCGAGATCTTGGTCAACGGTGAAGCAGTCACGTCGGTGGCCTTCGACTCGAATGGTGCTGCGCCCCCCGTCGAACCGACCGTCGCCGGCGGACGAGCGCCGGCGGCGGCGGATGAGATCGCGTTCGGGCGGACGACACTGCGTGAACTCGGCGTCGGGATCGGCGACACTGTGTCGGTCGAGACGGCAGGCTTCGACGGTGACGCCGAGGTCGTCGGGCGGGCGGTGCTCCCCGGCGTCGGGTTGTACCAGGGCTCTGATCGCACCTCGATCGGTGTCGGAGCGCTCGTCGACCCGGAGTCGCTTGGCCCACGTGACGGCTCCTCCAAATCATTTGTCGTGGTCGACCTCGAACCCGATACCGACGAGGCGGCGTTCGAGCAACGGATGTCGGAGGACTTGGCCGAGTATGGATTGATCTTCTTCGGATCAAACCCACGCCCATCGGACATCCAGGGTCTGGCGCAGCTTCGTTCGCTGCCGGTCGCGCTGGCTGCGTCACTCGTGGTGCTCGTGGCGATCACGGTCGTCCACGCCATGGTGGTCGCCGTTCGGCGGCGTCGACGCGACGTGGCGATCCTGCAGGCGCTGGGTTCGACACGTGGCGAAGTCACCGCCATCGGTGTGTGGCAGGGCACCACGATCGGTGTCACGGCGTTGCTCTTCGGAGTGCCGCTCGGGATCGTGGTCGGGCGATGGTGTTGGGCGCTGCTGGCCAACGAGTTCGGCACGTTGGCCGAGCCGGTGGTTCCGCTACTCGGAGTCGGATTGCTGATCGTCACCGTGATGGCATTGGCAGCGGCAGCGGGGGTGGTGCCGATCCGACGCGGCTTGCGTCACCTCCCCGCCGATGTGCTGAGGTCCGAGTGAGATGACAGGTGAGATGAGCGATCGGAATGCAGTCGTGGTTGGCGCTGGCCCGAACGGGCTGGTCGCTGCGATCACGCTTGCCCGCGCCGGCTGGCGGGTCACGGTGCTCGAAGCAGCATCCACTCCTGGCGGCGGCACACGCTCGGCCGAACTCACGTTGCCAGGGGTGGTACACGACATCTGCTCGGCGATCCACCCGCTCGCTCTCGGCTCACCCGTATTCCGCGAACTGGCGGCGAGCGACCGGACGTTGGCCGACCATGGGCTTGAGTGGGTGCACTCAGAAATCGCCCTCGCTCACCCGCTCGACGATGGCCGCGCCGCTCTACTGCACCGGTCGCTGGACGAAACCGCCTCTGGACTCGGGGCTGACGGTTCGGCGTATCGGCGTCTGTTCGGCCCGCACGTCAAGGCCGGGTTCGACCTCACCGATGGGTTGCTGTCACCGTTTGCCATGCCACCAAAGCACCCGCTAGCGCTCGCTCGCTACGGCTCGACCGGAATTCGCTCGGCACGAAGTGTCGCCCGCTCGCGATTCGATGAGGACGAGGCGCAAGCGTTGTTCGGCGGCCTGGCCGGGCATTCGATCCTGTCACTGCGCGCCCCGGCGACCGCCGGTTATGGGCTGATGCTCGGCGTGCTCGCCCACGTTGTCGGGTGGCCGCTGGCGCGGGGCGGGTCGCAACGGATCGCTGACGCACTGGTTGCGTTGCTCGCCAGCTACGGCGGCACGGTCGAGTGTGATCATCGCGTCACGTCGCTTGCCGAACTGCCGCCAGCCGACGCTGTGCTACTCGATGTGACGCCCCGACAATTTCTGGCGATAGCCGGCGACTCGGTTCCAGGTCGCTATCGCAAACGCCTCACCCGATTCCGTCACGGCCCTGGAGTGTTCAAGATCGACTGGGCGCTCGACGGCCCGATCCCGTGGGCCAACCCCGACTGTGGGCGGGCTGCGACGGTTCACGTCGGCGGCACCCTCGACGAGATCGTTTTCGCCGAAGGCGAGGTGCAGAATGGTCGCCATCCCGAGCGTCCGTACGTGTTGCTCGCCCAGCAGAGCCTGTTCGATCACGACCGCGCCCCTGCTGGCACCGAAACGGTCTGGGCCTACTGTCATGTACCAAACGGCTCGACTGTCGACATGACCGACCGCATCGAATCGCAAATCGAGCGATTCGCACCGGGTTTCCGTGATCGGATCGTCGCCCGCCACACGATGAACACCGAGGCGATGCACGATCACAACGCCAACTACATCGGCGGCGATATCAATGGAGGAATCGCCGACGTGCGTCAGTTCGTGGCACGACCAACCCTCGGCCTGCATCCATGGCAGACACCACTCAAGGGCGTGTACCTGTGTTCCAGCTCGACCCCGCCTGGGGGTGGTGTCCACGGGATGTGTGGATGGCATGCGGCGCAAGAAGTCCTACGTGATTCGAAACGGGATCGGTGATGAACGGATCGACCACCGGGGGTTGTCAACCGTCGCCGACCATGGTTCGGCGCGAGACTGTGCCCCGAGGAGGGATCGTGACAGACGAGGTGAACGAGCGGGTGAGCGTGATGATCGTTGACGATCAATCGCCGTTCCGTGCCGCCGCCCGCGCCGTCGTCGACCGTGTCAAGGAATTCCAGTTGGTCGCCGAGGTTGCTTCGGGCGAAGAGGCCGTGGCGGCATCGGCCGAACTTGAACCGCAGTTGGTGCTGATGGACATCAACATGGGCGTGCTCAACGGGATCGAGGCGACCCGCATCATCACCCGCTCGCATCCGACGACCAAGGTGATTCTCGTGTCGACGTACACCCTCGACGACCTTCCCCCGGCGGCGCGCACGAGCGGTGCCATCGCCTATCTCAACAAGGACGAGTTGTCACCCCGCATGATCCGGCGTCTGTGGGAAGCCGGCGGCGACCCCGACTGGCTGGCGACTGACTGATCGACTCGGTCAGTCAGTCGCAAGTGACAGCGGGATCGTGCCCGTGATCGTGGTACCGGAACCGGGTGATGAGACGACGTCGACACGTCCACCGAACGCCCCGAGCCGGTCGGCCATGTTCACGAAGCCGTGGCCATCTCCTGCTCCGGTGGCGAGGTCGAAACCGACACCATCGTCTTCGATTTCGAATCTGAGCATGTCGCCAGAGTCGATCACCTTCACGCTGACCGTCGCGTTCTCACCCGCGTGCTTGTCGGCGTTCTGGAGCGCTTCGACCGTGCAGAAATAGACGGCTGCCTCGATGTCGTTACCGTAGCGGCCGACTCCATCGAACTCGACCGTCGTGTCGAGTGAAGCGCGGTTTGCCGCAGCCGGGAGTGCCTCACACAGCCCACCCGAGACGAGCAGCGGCGGGAAGATGCCGTGGGCGAGCGCCCGCAACTCGCCGATCGCAGTCGTCACGTCGCCCTTGATCTCGTCGATCATCGACATCGCATCGGCCGGGTCGTCCTCGACCGCGTCGCGAGCGAGGCGCAGCTTGACTGCCAATGCAACCAGATGCTGCTGGGCACCGTCGTGGAGATTGCGTTCCAGCCGACGCCGTTCGGCATCGCCGGCGGCGACGATGCGCGCCCGTGAATCAACGAGTTCTTGGTTACGTAACCGGAGCTCGTCGAGGCTTGCCTGGAGGGCGGCGTCGAGTTGTACGTTGTGCAACGCCAGACCAATCTGGCGGGCGATCTCGGTCAGCACAGTGTCTTCGGCTTCGGTGAAAGGTTCGGCGTCAGGGCGTCGGGTGACGACGATGAAGCCGAGTAGCAACCCGGCGTGGGCGACGGGTGCCACGCGCATCGCCGCGCTGCCAGACTGGCCGACGAGTTGTGGCACCCAGATGTCGAGCCAGGTGCCGCCGCTCACCCCGGCGCGTGCCACCACCGGTAGCTCCTTCGGCCCGATTGCGATCGGCGGCGATTTGCGGTGAGGTACACCGGCTGTGCGTTCGAAGCGGCCATCCTGCCCCGTCCAGACCTCGGCCGACATGAGCACCATGCTGGTTCGCAGGTTCTCCGACAGCTGCAGCAGCAATTCATCGAGCGGGATCGACCGGGTCAGTCGCTGCCCAAACGTGCGTAGCGTTTCATCGGGCGCGACACGAGCACCGTAGACCAGTCGGTTGGCGCGCTCGGTCAGCCACCGTCGGGCCGGCAGATAGAGCAGGGCGGCGATTCCCGCCGCCACCATCGAGAGCAGGAGCAGGTTGCGTTCGCCACCCTCGGGAGTGCGACCGAGGCCGAGCACTACCACGAGGTAAATCACCAGGATCAGTGCCGTCAGACCGGCAAGAGCCACGGTGTGGGTCAACAGTCGATCAACCCGGGCAACCATCTTCGGTAACGTTCCGGCCACGATCGCCAACGGCAGCAGACCGGTCAAGGCCAGCGACACGGCGCCAGGGTGATTGGGCCAATCGGTGAGCAGCCGAAGCGCGATCACGACGAGCACACCTTCTGTTGCGACGGTGAGGCCCCACCCGATCCATTGAATGCGTCGTCGCTCGACGGCCCCGGCCAACCGATACCGCAGGTAGGTGGAGTGCAGCCCGATCGCAATCGCCGTCGTCCAGAGCCCAACGACGGGCCAGGTCGGAATCGAGTCGAGATCGGTGCAGAGAATGCCACCGACCGCCACACCGATGGCGTAGCCGGCCAACACTCCGCGCTGGCGAACCCGGCTGGTTAGTCGCCCGTCAGGGAGGGCGACGAACATATGCAGCGCGAATGCGGGCAGCAACGCCACCATCAAACGAACGGCGATCTCGGCAAGGTCGTTGCCGGAACTGTCTGGATCATCGGCCAGTGATTGGGCAAGACACAGCGCCCCAGAGGCAACCGCACCGGCCAACACAATCGGACCGAGGCGGTCCTGGCGTCGGCGGACTCCGAGCGCGACCCCAGCCACGGACCAGAGCGCGACTAAAACGGCCCCAATCACCTGCGTCGCGGTCAGCCGATCGTTGGCGGTGCTGTTCACGAGTGCTGCTGTAGCGAGCCCGATGGCGACCGGTGCAGCGAGGAAGCACCAGGCTGGTTTCAGCTCCCGAGGCGCACCCGCGAGGGTTGGCACGGCGATTCGCTGATCCGATTGCGGAGGCGCGGCGGGGCTGACGAGTACGTCCATCGGCTCAAGTCGAGTCGATTTCAGGCCTGACTGCAAGGGTGTCACCCTCGCGCCTGTCGGGGTGCCAGCATCACTCGGCCCTCAGATCGACGTGCGCTCGTCGTCGATTGGCCGTCCATGCCGGCCCTGCCGCCAGTACGAATGCGGCAGCGAGTGTGGCGACGACGGCGACGATGGCGATCGCCCGCCATGGCGTTTCGATGACGCTGAGCACATTCGTGCCGTCGGCGATCGCGTTCCAGAGCAGTCGCCCGCCGATCAATCCGATCGGGAAGCCGAGGACGAGTGCAGACATTGCAATGAAGAACCCTTGCCAGTGGATCACCCCGGCTGCTTGGCGGGGACGGCAGCCGAGTGCCCTCATCACGGCCAGATCACCACGTCGGCGGCGAGCGGTGACGACCAGGGCATGGAAGACAGCGAGCGCGCCGATGAACGCGGTGAACGCAGCGACGTAGAACGGAATCGTGCGGACCTCGTCGAGCACGGTCACGCTCGACTGCCGAAAGGTTCCATCCACGAAGAGTCCAGCTGCTTCGATCTCCGCTCGAAACCCCTCGACGTCGGTACCTTCCACGAGCCTAGTCAGGATGACGGTCTCGGCGTCGATGCTGGCCACGAGCTCATCGCCGCCGAGCGTCCTGAACGTACCGAGCGGCACGACGATGCCTTCGTCGGTCAACGAGCTCCCAACGATGGGAACGATGGTGCGACCGACGACGGTCATTGTCTCGTCACCACCGGGCCCACTCACCGCGATACGAGCACCGATGTTCAGCCCGAGCTTGTCGAACGTGTCCGATCCGATCAGCACCTCGTCAGGCCCTGCAGGAACACGTCCTTCGAGCACGACCGGCTCGAGCGAGCCCTTGATCGATTCAATCCCGACTGCGAATACCTGATTCGGAGGAGATCCCTTCGCCGAGATGTTCAGTTCGCCGACGCCAGCAAGTGTCGCCGCATCGACGCGATCGTCGGTGGTGAGGCGGGCCTTAACTTCCTCGAACCCTTCTCCGGCTGGCACCTGGAGGTCCCAGGGAGCTCCGTACCGTGCTGACGATGCGAGCAGCCCGTCGAGGCTTGCGGCAAGCACCAGCGCACCGACGATCACGGCAATCGCCGCCGCCGAGCCGGCGAGCGCTGGAAGCACTGGGGTGCGGCGCGGTCCCCGCCCGGGCTCGAGCGCGAACCGTGATCCCATCGTCGGCGCCGGTGGGAGCCGGAGCTGACGCGCCAACTGGTTGACCACCGACACTGTCGTGCCGGATCCGGATTCGCTCAAGGTCCGACTCCACAACGAGGCCGACATCAGGGCGGCACCGGCACCGGTGGCGAAGATCACGATCACGCCGACGATCAACACCTTCAGATCGACGTGCACTCCGACATCGGGGTCGGCCCGCCGGGCCATCCGGAGCGGAAACAGCGGCGACAGCGCGATGGCGACTGGAATCGCAAGGACTGCGCCGAGCGCGGTGGCGACGATGCCGGGCAGCCAACCAGCAATCATCCGCTGGCTCGACGGCATCCCCAACGCTGCAAGCGCCGGCGCATCCGAGGATCGACCTGACAGGAAACGGCCAAAGGCCTGGCCGACGATCAGCAACCCGGCGACTGCTGCGATCGCGGTGCCGATCAGCAGCGCGTCGTGTTGTAGGTCGGCAGCACGACGCGAACCGACGACGACGTCGGTGTTGGCGTTGGTGACATCACCGTCGGTGACCTTCGTCGAGTAGTCGTTCACGACGCCATCGATATCCGTACCGGGCGTCAGGTAGACATCGGTGATGTGGCCGGTGGCGGAGGCGTCGCCTCCACGAGCTTCGAGGAATGCGGACGGGGCGACGAACATACCCTGCGCAAACGGGCCCGGTGCCAGGTCGTCCGGAAGTCTTAGGATCGCAGTGATTTCGACGTTGCCCGCATCATCGCCATCACACTCGCCAGTCGTGAAGCATGTTTCAAGACCGGCAGGTGTGAGGAGCACCTTGTCGACGGTCTGGCCGACAAAGAATCCGTGTCGAGCGGCCTCCTCCGTCATGGCGATTTCGTCGGCCCCCGACGGATATCTGCCCTGCACGAGGCGCGGGCGAACGAGCTCGCCCCAGTACTCGTCCGGCACGACCATCGTGACGCCGTCTTGTCCGGGTCGCATGGATGACGGAGCGGCCAGCACCACCCTCACGTCGGCGATGTCATCGACGCGCTGGTCGTTCGTAAGTTCGGCGCGAATCGCCGGATCGAGAGGGCTCTGGGTGTAGATGGTGATGTCGGACCACCCGGTGTCGGCGAGGAACCGGTCGACCGACGCACCCGCTCGGCGAGCACCCGCAAAGCCTGCCATGACGGCCCCGCCGGCGATGGCGACAAGCAGGGCGACGACAAGCAAAGACGCCCAGCCGCGCCGGATATCGCTTCTGGCCCACAGGACGACGGCGTCCATCATTCGCTCCGGAGCACCGTTGCCGGGTCGAGTGCGGCCGCTCGACATCCAACAATCGACGCCATGGCGGTGACAATCACCAGCGCCGCGATCGGGATGACGACGACGGCCAGCCACGGTATCGACACGAGATCGACTGCGCCGACACCGTCCGCCACCTGCTTCCACACGACGCGGCCGACGAACAGCCCTACGGGAACGCCGATCACGATTGCCGCGCACGCCGTCACGACGCCTTGCCAGGTGATCGCCGCCCGGACTTGGCCGGGTGTGAACCCGAGGGCACGAACGATGGCGATGTCACCGCGGCGACGATTCACCGACAACACGAGGGCATTCACCATGCCGGCCAACCCGAGCACGACAAGCGCCGCCGCAAGTAGCCGTGGGACCGACCCAATCTCGTCGAGGTTGGCGACCCGCGATGGCGGTTGCGCCGGTGTTAGCCCGAGATCGAGCAGCCGCTGTCTGGTCGCATCGTCGACCTCACCGAGCCGCACGTAGGCAGCGTTCACCGATAGGTCCTCTGCGACCTGCAGTCGAGCGAGTCCGTCGCTGCTCACGAAGAAGACCTGATCCGTTTCGTCGCCGTCACTCAGCCGCCCGATGCCGCTGACTCGAAACGTCTGGTCTCCGAGCATCCCGGAGTCGACCGTGACGGTGTCGTCGACGTCGACCCCCAACTTCGAAGCGATGCGATCACCGAGCACGACGTCGTCAGCAGTCATTGCAGGGCGCCCTCTGTCGATGATCGGCCCCATCGACCCGATCAGGTTGTCGAACGTCTGCGGGGACACGTGACCGTTACCGTCCCGGCTTGTCACGACGAATGCGTTCCCGATGATCCCCTCCTGCAGCGCGAACGCCTCGATCGGCTCAGCGGAGATGGCGGCGATCACCGCTTCAGGGTCATCGGGTTGGTCGGCCAACTGGAGATCCCAGTCGACCCCGAACGCCGACGGAGTCTCGAAAACCTCCGTCACCGAACGGTCGATGAGGATCACGGCCAGGCAGCCACCGACCGCCAGCGTCAGTCCGAGAACTGCGCTCGCCGCCGCCAACCGCGCCCGATCACGCCCGGGATCGGCTGCCATGCTGAATCCCAGTGCGATCGGAGGATGCAGTTTCGACCCCCAACTCGTGAATCGCGTGGCGGCCTGCGCGGATGACGAGCTGCGAGCGCGACCGGTGACCAGGAGTGCCCCGATGACCGACACCGCGACGACGACCGCGACGATCATCAGGGCACCGACGAGGAAGGCCGCCGGATCGATGCGAACGCCGGGATCGGGTTCGGCTCGCCGCGCCAGACCGCGCGGGAAGATCGGCGACACCGTAGTGGCGACAGCAACAGCACCGACCGCGCCGAGGAGTGCCAACGGGGCCAGAATGACAGCCCACCCGCGGACCATCTCCGCTCGCGTCACGCCGATCGCAGTGAGCGCTGACCACGATCGACGCCCGCTTCCGACGTGCCGAGCGACCGCCTGGCTCACCACCAACAGCGCAGCGATCCCGGCCACGATGGCGGCGATGCGCAGCGCACCTACCTCGAGCCCGACGGCGCGTTCGACCCGAGCTTGCAGGACACCATCGACGGGCTGCACCGCGAGGGGGTATTCGCCGATGACAGTCGCCAGCGCGGCAGTGATGCCAGCGATGTTCTCAGGCGCGGTTCGAATCCAGAACGAGCAGTCGCAGTTGGCGATCTGCGGGCCGTAGGTCGTACGGAACCCCTCGGGGAGGATTGCGAATGCTTCAGGATTGTCAGACACATCTTCGGGGCGACGAACGATCCCGACCACCTCGACCTCGATCCGAGGACCACGATCCGGCTCGGTCACAGATCCGAACCATGCCTCACCCTGGTCGGTGGCGTACGAGCGAAGCGGGATCGTGTCACCGACGTCGACCCCGAGGAGGTGGGCCGCTTCCTCGTTGATCACGACCTCGTCATCGGCCGTCGCATTAGCGAGTCGGCCATGGATCGCCCGCACACCCGTCGGCGGATCAGTGCCCGATCCCGCGCCGGTGGCGATCGAATAGAATTGCTGTGGCTCGCCGTCGACCTCAAGGGCGACTGCCATCCACGACACCGGTGTGACGCCGTCAACGCCAGGGATCGCCGCCATGTCGTCGGCCAGACCCCACAGACGGGGGTAGCTGGCCACGTTTAGTTGGATTGACTCTTCCAGATTATTTGTGCCGGTGACGGATACGGCCATCGAGTTCGACGTGACGTCGAGGAATCGGTCGAACGCTGTGTCGGCTCGCCGTGCTCCGGCGTAGGCGGCGATTGTCACCCCGCCGCCGATCGCGACCAGCACCGTCAACCCAACGAGTGCACGCCAGCCGTTCCGATACTCGGAACGGATCCAGAGCCCGAGCCCACCCACTACAAAGCCTCACGCTCTCCAGGGACGGGCGAACCTGCACTCACACGCGGCCGTCGTCTTCGACGCGGCCGTCTTTCATCCGCACGATTCGTTCCGCTGCATCGGCGACCGGCTGGTCGTGGGTGACGAGCAGGATCGTTTGACCGCCCTGATGGAGCCGACGGAAGAGTTCGAGCACTTCCTCGCCACCTTCGCTGTCGAGGGCCCCGGTCGGCTCGTCGGCGAGCACGATCGTCGGCTCGTTGGCGAGGGCGCGGGCAATCGCCAGCCGCTGCCGTTGACCGCCGGAAAGCACACCCGGTGCCTGCTTGGCCTTCTCACCGATCCCGAGTAGGTCGAGTAGGTCGCGGGCCCTCGATTCAGCGACCTTGCGCTTGCGGCCTGCGATCACCGCCGGCATCACGACGTTCTCGAGCACGGTCATGCCCTCAAGCAGATTGAAGAACTGGAACACGATGCCGACGTGTTTGCGGCGCATGATCGCCAGCGCATTCTCGTCCTTTCCGGCCAGCGACTCACCGGCGATGATCACTTCGCCTTCATCAGGCACATCGAGTCCAGCGACGAGGTTGAGCATCGTCGACTTGCCGCATCCTGACGGGCCCACCACGGCCACGAACTCGCCGCGCCGCACCGACAGATCGGCGCCCCTCAGCGCTCGGACTGGTGCCGTGTCCTGCTCGAAGGTTCGGTAGACCTCGGTGACCTGCACCGCCAGATCGACGGCATGTTCAGGTGGGGAGTTTTCGGCGGTGATTGCGTCAGCGGTGTCAGTCACGGTTGTGCTCCTTGGATCGGTGCATCTTGCTGGCTGGGGTCGGAGGTTGTGAGATTCTGCGGCGGCAGTCGGTATGGCGCGATCGGCGTGTCGCGGCCCTTGACGAGTTGTAAATCGAGCTTCTCGAACACGTCGGGTCGGGTGGTCAGAGTTTCCCACGTTGGTTCGCTCAGTACCGTTTCCCCCGGCTCGGCGAACTGCTGGAGTCGCTGGCACAGGTTCACGGCATCTCCGACGAGCGTGTACTCGACGCGTTCTTCACTGCCGAGCAGGGCGGCGGCAACCGTTCCAGTGCTCAGTCCGATGCCGAGTCCGAATGGGGTACGCCCTTCCCCAAGCCATTCTGCGTTCACGGCGTCTTGGGCGCGATGCATAGCGAGTGCCGCGATCAGCGCCTTATCGGCATGGTCGTGGGTGGCGACGGGTGCCCCAAACACGGCCATCACGGCATCTCCGACGTACTGCATCACAGTTCCTCCCTCCGACAGGATCGCACGATTCATCTCGGCCCGGTGACGATTGAGCTGTTGTGCGAGGACCACGGGGTCGGCATGCTCGGCAATCGACGTGTAGCCACGGATGTCGCTCATCACCACTGTCACATCGAGCCGCTCAGTCTCACCAACGGCGCGCCCACCGGAAAGCAATTGGTCGGCGACGCCCGTCGGTAGCAACCGACTCAAGCTTTCACCCTGTTCTTCGCGCTCGACGATCGCTCGATGGAGCTTGCGTAGCCGGTCGAGGGCACCCGCGTGTCCACTCGTCACCCCTTCGGCAAGGTGGCGGAACAGACGCTCGACCCGGTCGTCAATCGCTGCAGGTGAGGTCCGTAATACGACCGCGATCGCCTTGATGGTGCGGCCGCTGGCGACCATTTCGAGCAGTTCGTCGTCGTCAATGCTCAACCCGCCGGTGCGCCGTACGGGGTTCATCAGCGCTGACACGATCACGGGGTCAAGCATCGAACCACCAGTCGCGACTTCGCGGATCGCTCGCCCGAGTTGGTCACCCTCGGCGATCCGATCTTTGAGCAGATAGGCGTAGCCGGCGGAGCCTTCGGCGAGCAGGGCGACGGCGTAGTCGGGGTCGTCGTACTGGCTGAGGATCACGACACCGGTGCCGGGATGGCGCTTGCGGATCTCCTTGCAGGCGTCGATGCCTTCCGA
>JANOTN010000277.1:0-7591 GCA_031416375.1 Ilumatobacteraceae bacterium | reverse complement strand
ACAGGCGCGCGGTTTTTCCCCCTCGGGACACTGACCGATTCTGGACCCGCGCCATAGCCATGCTCTGCCAGCGCCTCAACCCGAAACGTCGACTCAGATCCAGCCCCCGGCTGATCAAACGCAAGATGCCCAAATGGCACGTCAAACGAACCCGCCACCGCGACTGGCCACAACCCACCCGGCCCCCCACACCAGCGATCCACAGCCCTAACTGAACGGCATTGCTTCTAGGGGTGGAGCGCCGCCAGCGAGGCCGACTTGCTCAGCAGTTCCAGTACCAGCGGGCCGAAGATCTCGACTTTGGGGTTGACCGCCGCGCCCGCGAGAAAACGGCTGTAGCTCTGTTCCAGCACAATCCCGAGCTTGAAGCGGGCGAGCACGATGTAGTAGATCAGGTCCTCGGTCGACCGACCGGAATGGAGTTCGTAATGGGCGCACATTTCCTCGAGCGTGGGCATGCCGTCGAGGTCGAGGTGGCGTTGCATGTCTTCGCCCTCAGGCCCCCAGTGCACGAGAATCCATCCGAGGTCGAGTAGCGGGTCGCCGATCGTGGTCATCTCCCAGTCAATGATCGCCGCCAGCCGACCGGGCGCGCCGTGGTGGTACATCACGTTGGCGAACTGGTAGTCGCCGTGCATGATCCCCGGCGACCACTGCTCGGGTTGGTGTGTCCGGAGCCACGCCCCCGCCTCGTCCACACCGGGGATCTCGCGGCACTTGATCCGTTCAAGGAACGCAGTCCACCGATCGACCTGCCGCTCGTGGAATTTGTCGGGCCGCCCGAATCCCGCGAGGCCACGCGCCTGCCAATCGACCTTGCTCAAGAGCGCCGCGCCACGGACCAACTCGAACGCAAGGTCGCGGCGCGCAACCAAATCGCTGTTGAACGGTTCGGCCCAGCCACCGAGATCGGCGGGCGACCAACCGTCGACCGCCTCCATGATGTAGAACGGCATCCCCAGCAGATCGGCGTCGTCGGTGCCGGCGATGAACTGGGCGTGCGGAACGTCAGCGCCTTTGAGTGCCTTGACGAGGCGATGTTCGCGCCGGATTCCGTCGAGCCGATCTTCGACCGCTCCCGCCGGTGGGCGTCGCATCACCATCTTCTGGCCGCCGCGCTCGATGATCGTCAGCTCGTTCTGAGAGCCGCCTTGGAGCGCGCCCAGCTTTGGTAGTTCACCGTGACCGGGCACACCGTTGGCGTCCATCCAGCGTGTGAATGCGTCGACGTCGATTCCAGTTTCGTTCGGTTCTTTCTGCATCGACATCTGACACTACTGTCAAGTCGTCGAACAGGAGAAGACAGATGGCATGGGATTTTGAAACCGATCCGGAGTATCAGGCGAAGCTCGACTGGGCGTCGGCGTTTGTTCGAGACGAGGTGGCTCCGCTCGACCTGGTGCTTGGCAACCCGTACGACAAGAGCAACCCGCGAGTCAACGAGTTGATCAAGCCGTTGCAGCAGCAGGTGCGTGATCAGCAACTCTGGGGCTGCCACCTCGGACCCGAGTTGGGTGGGCCAGGGTACGGCCAGGTCAAGTTGGCGTTGCTCAACGAAATCCTGGGTCGGTCGCACTGGGCACCAACGATCTTTGGTTGTCAAGCGCCCGACTCTGGCAACGCCGAGATCCTCGCCCACTACGGCACTGAGGAGCAGAAGGCGAAGTACCTTCAGCCGCTACTCAACGGCGAGATCTCATCGTGTTACTCGATGACCGAACCGCACGCCGGTGCCGACCCGACGCTGTTCACCACACGCGCCGAGCGCGACGGCGACGAGTGGGTGATCAACGGTGAGAAATGGTTCTCGTCGAACGCTCGCTTCGCAGAGTTCCTGATCGTGATGGCTGTCACCAACCCCGAGATCAGCGCCTATCAGGGGATGTCGATGTTCATCGTCCCGGCCCGTACGCCCGGAGTCAACATCATCCGCAACGTGGGTACCGGCACGGAACCGGAGGAGGAAGGGAGCCACGCCTATATTCACTACGACAACGTGCGCGTCCCGGCGGATCACGTGTTGGGCGGCGAGGGGCAGGCGTTTGTGATTGCCCAAACGCGACTTGGCGGTGGGCGAATCCACCATGCCATGCGCACAATCGCGGTTGTGACACAGGCGTTCCAGATGATGTGCGAGCGAGCGCTGACTCGTCAGACCCGGACCGGCCCGCTGGCTTCGCTGCAGATGACTCAGGAACGGATCGCCGACAGTTGGATCGAAATCGAATCGTTCCGACTGCTCGTGATGCGGACCGCCTGGTTGATCGACAAGTACAACGACTACAACCGGGTCCGCAAGGACATCTCGGCGATCAAGGCGGCAATGCCGAAGGTGTTGTACGACGTGGTCCAACGGTCGATGCATCTGCACGGCTCTCTCGGTATTTCCAACGAGATGCCCTTCTCACATTGGATGGTGAGGGCGGAATCGTTGGCGCTCGCCGACGGTCCTACCGAGACCCATAAGGTTGTGGTCGCCCGCCAGGTGCTCCGCGAATATCAGCCTCACGAGGGTCTGTTCCCTCCCGGCCATCTTCCGACGCTTCGTGAGGCGGCCCGCACAAAGTTCGCCGTCTTCCTAGAACACGAAGCCGCCCAACTGTAACCGGTTCGCAAGCTCAGGCGACCCAGGGGCCGACGCCGCTGATTCGATCGATGGTGACGCGAACGACTACCGACGACGGTGCATCGCGGAGCGCGAGTGGGTGTCGATCAAGCCCGGCGTACTTTGCGGCGAGTTGATCCATCAGATCAGGGTTCGGCCCATCAGAAAGCTCGGCCGTCCCGCGGATCACCAAGTGGCGCTGGAATCCGTGGACGTTGCGAACCTCGTCCTCGATCGAGAGCACGACCGACGGATCGCGTCGGAGGTTGTGTGCTTTACGGCTCGAACGGTCACACCCGAACAAGATCTCGTCGCCCTGCACAACGACCCAGACGACGGACACCTGTGGGGTCCCGTCGGCGTTAGAGGTCCACACGTGGGCGACGGCGTCGGACCCGAGCAGGGCGTGGGCCGGAGCCGACAGTGACGACAGCGAACGCATGGTTGACATGGGAACCCCCATTCCTCGGACCAATCGTACACCTGGACGGAAGGGCGCGCGAGTTACCCGGTTCGTTGCTGTTTGGCGCGGCTCACGACGGCTGCCATGTTGGCTTGCAGTGTCTCGCTGCCTGCTCCGGTGAAGCCGGCTTGTGAGGCGATGTCGAAGTGGAGGCGATGGGCCTCGCGGATCGGCAAGGTGCCGGTGGCGTCCCAGTCGCGTCGCATCGTGGCGATCATTGCGGGGTTCTGTTCTGCGATCGCCGATGCGAGATTGAGGGCGAGCGGCAGCAGATCGTCGTGCGGGACGACGTGGTTGGCGAGGCCGATCCGCAGAGCGGTCTCGGCATCGACGAAGTTGCCGGTCATCGACATCTCACGCGCCTTTGCCATCCCGACTCGGCGCGGAAGGTCAACCAATACCGGGCCGGGATACACACCGACTCTGATATGCGTGTCGGCGAATGCGGCTCGCTCGGAGGCAACGATGAAGTCGCACGACAAGGCGATCTCGAATCCGCCGGTGACAGCAGGGCCGTTGACGGCCGCGATCGTCGGCACCACGGAACCACGAACCGCGGCGAGGAACTGCGGTAGCTCCGACAATTTGTCGGTTCCCAGATTGCGGAGGTCGAGCCCTGCGCAAAACGCCGGATCGGAACCGGTGATCACGATGCAGCGGGCGTCCTGGCTGGCCCCGATTGCATCGACCAACCCTGCCGCCGACTCGACGTTGATTGCGTTGCGAGCGGCCGGGCGGTTCAGTGTGATCACAACGATCCCGTCACCATGTCGTTCAGATCGAACGACTGGTTGCGTCAAGTCACTCACGGCATGCCACCGTCGACTGGCAGGATCGCGCCGGTCGTCCAGCCAGCAGGAATCGATCTCTCGGGTCAGGTGTCTCGGCCATGTTGCTCCCGTTGGAATTGTGACGGCGGATCGTCGGTGAGTTGACGGTTGTGTCAACATCTTTCCATGACTGAAACGCAGCAGCCGATTCGTGTCGGATTGATTGGGGTCGGATGGGGTTCCGTCGTCCAGACGCCCGCTTTCCGGATGGTGCCAGAGTTCGAAGTCGCGGCGATCTGTTCGCGTCGTCCAGAAAGCGTCGCCGCGGCGGGTGAGAAGCTCGGGATCGCCGACGTCAGTACCGACTGGCGCACGTTCGTCGAGCGCGACGATCTCGATGTGATCTCGATCTGCACACCGGTCGATCTGCACCACGAACAAGCGCTTGCAGCAATCGCCGCGGGTAAGCACGTGGTAGTCGAGAAGCCGGTCGGGATCGACTCGGTGCAAACCGGTGAAATGCTCTCCGCCGCCGAGGACGCCGGTGTTGCCCATGCGGTGTGTTTCGAGGGCCGATGGGAGCCAGCCCGGCTGAAGATATGGGAGATGGTCAACGCCGGACATCTCGGTGACCCGTACATGGCGATGGCGCGCAGCGGTGCCGACTTCTGGCATCCCTCCCGCGGTCTCCAGTCGGAGTGGATGTACCGCAAGGATGAAGGCGGCGGCTACATGATGGGAATGGGTTCGCACGACATCGACTACGTGTGCGCCATGTTCGGTGAGCCGGAGGCGGTGTGCGCCGACGTGCGTACGACCGTCAAGGAGCGTCCGCGCCCGGATGGTTCGATGCTGACCGTCGACGCCGACGACACCTCGGTGCTGTTGATGCGGATGCAGAACGGGATGCTCGTCAGCATCATCACCACCGCGGTCGCCTTCCAACACAACTTCCGGGCCTTCGAAGCGTTCGGCAGCGACGGCTCGCTGGTGATGGACGGGCTGCTGATGGGTGAGGAGGAAGTCCCTGTCGTGTCGGGCTCGATCAACCAGGACCGGGCGATGGTCATCCCGAGCAGCGATCGTAAGCCGAGAAGCGGCATCGAAGCGCCGAAGCGCCGCGCCGCCGGAGCGATCCTGTCGCTGGCGTTGATGCTCGAAGATTGGCTGCCGGCATTGAGCGGCCAGCCCTCGGTAGCAGCCAACCTGACCGACGGCCATCGAGTCGCAAGAATCATCGACGCCGCGCGGAAAAGCTCGGAAGGCGCCGGCTGGGTCGCCCTCTAACGTGCGATCAGCGTCGTCGTTAAGGTGTTGACGTCGCCTAATGATCTCAACAAGTCGTTGAGGTGGGTGCAGGTTGATGTGCCTCTCAGGTCGGCGCGAACGAACTGCCTGACGTCGTTGACGTGGTGGCCGGCGAGTCGCCAAGCACTGGCGGCGGCGACGGGGCATTCGACCCACGGGAGCACCCGGGGAATCGCTGAGCATTCGGTGAAGCGACCGGTCTCTCGATCGACTTCGGCGGTCAGGGAGTATTCGTGAAGCACCGTCTCCGAACCGTCGGGGTCGACGTGGGTGTCGCGGAACATGGCGTTGATCTGCCAACATTCACCATCTGTCACGTCGATCAGGCGTCGGCGCCGCATTGCTCCGATCGGTAGGTCGCCGAGTGCATGCCAACCGAGCGGATCGATCGCTGCGTCGGCGGTGATCGACGGTGCAGCAGGACCAACCGTGACGGGCACGCCCCGGTCGGCGCGGATGGACTCCATCATCGTGCCTTCGTTTCGCCAGCCGGAACAGATATCGGCCTTCGGCCCCTCGCCCGACCGCACGTGCGCGTCACCGCTGTAGAGCATGGCGTAACCCGAGATCAGGGCCGCCACCGGCAGGTCGTCGAGCAGCAATGCCAGCGCGGTGCCATTGCCAACCTCGTCAGGGAGCGCCTGATGAACCGCATCTCGGAACCCGGCAGCGACTGGACGCCCGATCAGTGCCTCGGTTGCCTGGCGAGCCGGTGTCGTTGCCAACTCACGCAACCGTCGGTCCGGACCTACAACTGCATGGACATGTGCCTCATCCGTAACTCGTGTTCCGTCGGGACTGGTGACCAGATCGCGGGCGCCACCATCGAGCACCAATCCATCGGATCCGAGCAGGATGTCGACGTGGCTGGTGCGACGAATCGAGCCGGGTCGGCGGGGAGGTGAGAACGCGATCGGAGCGCTCATCGCGCTCGGTTGGCGTTCCGCTTTGTCACTTTCTGACACAATCGTCAACAATAGGGGTCATGCACCTGGCGTCACTGGTCGAAATGGTCGAATCAGGTTTCGATGAACGAATTCTGCTCGGCGGTCTCGGTGACCAGTCGATCACTGGAGCGCAGCTCGGACAGCTCGTCCGTGCTGGTGCCAGCACCGTTGCCGGTCGCTACCAGGCGGTTGTGTACGTCGGTGAGAACCATCCGCAATTGCCGGTGGCGTTGTTCTCGGCTGCGTGGGCAGGTGTTCCGTTCGTGCCGGTCAACTACCGGCTCGAAGGCAAACATCTCACCAGTCTGATCGCTCGCCAGCCCGGCGCGCTCGTGCTCGCCGATGCGGCCACCGCTGCTCGCATCGGCGGTGACGTCGAGGTCCAGGTGTTCGACGACTGGCTGGCTTCGCTCCCCACCGACTTCGAGCCGATCGACCCTCCGTTCGACGACGACGAGGTGGCGATTGTGCTGTACACGAGCGGAACGACCTCCGAACCGAAGTCGGCGCTGTTGCGTCATCGCCACCTGATGGCCTATCTGCTTGGCTCGGTCGAGTTCGGTGGTGCCGACGAGGACGAGGCCGTGTTGGTGTCTGTGCCGCCGTACCACATCGCCGGGATGGCGAACCTGCTGTCGAACACGTTTGCCGGTCGTCGGCTCGTTTACCTCAGAGCGTTCGACCCGCAAGTGTGGATCGACACGGTTCGCAGCGAAGGCGTGACACACGCCATGGTCGTTCCTACGATGCTGGCGCGGATCGTCGACGCTCTCGGTGGTTCTGATGCCGATCTGCCCACCTTGCATTCGATTTCGTACGGCGGCGCCAAGGTGTCGGAGCGCGTGCTCAGGTCGGCGCTTCTGGCATTCCCGACGACCGGCTTCGTGAATGCGTACGGACTCACCGAAACGGCCTCCACGATCGCAGTGCTTGGACCGGACGACCATCGAGCAGCAATCTCGTCCGACGACCCAATGATCCAACGTCGCCTGTCGTCAGCGGGTCAGGTGTTACCGACGGTCGAGATCGAGATTCGTGACGAACTCGACCAGCCGCTTCCCGCTGGCGAACCGGGAATGATTCACCTTCGCGGCGAGCAGATTTCCGGCGAGTACTCGTCGGGGAGTGTGCTCGACGCCGAGGGCTGGTTCTGCACCCGAGACCGCGGGTTTGTGGATGACGGGGGCTACCTATTCATCGAAGGTCGCGTCGACGACACGATCATTCGGGGTGGCGAAAACATTGCGCCGGCTGAGATAGAAGAAGTCCTGCTCAAACACCCGTCCGTGATCGAGGCTTGCGTCGTTGGTCTGCCTGACGACGAGTGGGGTCAGCGGATTGCTGCCGCTGTCGTGCTTCGAGACGGGATGACTGTCAGCGTTGACGAACTCCGCGACGGCGTTCGTGCTGAACTGCGTGGGTCGAAAACTCCAGACACAATCGTGTTCCGTGCGTCGCTTCCGCACACTGAAACCGGCAAAATGCTGCGGCGAGTTGT
>JANOTN010000276.1:0-6759 GCA_031416375.1 Ilumatobacteraceae bacterium | reverse complement strand
ATCATCCAGGTGAAGATCGGCATCTTCATCAAGCTCATGCCGGGTGCCCGCATATTGAGCACGGTGACGATCAGATTGATGGCACCCGTCAACGAGGCAATTCCGGTGATCTGCAGCCCAATCCCCCAGAAGTCGATTCCGTTGGTCGGAGAGAACGGCACCGAGGAGTTGGGGGCGTACATGAACCAACCTCCGTCGGCAGCGCCACCGAGGAACCACGACGTGTTAATAAAGATCGCACCGAACAGGAAGCACCAGAAGCCGAAAGCGTTGATACGCGGGAAGGCGACGTCACGGGCACCGATCTGGAGCGGCACGAAGTAGTTGGCGAACGCCGCTGCCATCGGCATCACGAAGAGGAACACCATCGTGGTGGCGTGCATCGTGAACATCTGGTTGTACTTATCAGCACTCAGAATCGTGCCGTTCGGCCCAGCCAGTTGGGCCCGGATCAACAGTGCTTCGACACCGCCGACCAGGAAGAAGAACAGCGCCGCAACGCCGTACATGATCCCGATCTTCTTGTGGTCGATCGTGAACAGCCACGACTTCCAACCCTTCGTTTCAACCGGACGGCGGAATACACCGTAGGAGGACGAAGGGGTGGCGACAGCCGGGACGGTCAATGCGGGTGCTGGACGTTCGATCAGCGCCATAGTGCGATCACTTCCGCGTTTCGAGGTATGCGACCAGTTCGTTGATCTGGTCTTCGGACAGGGCGAGATACGGCATACCGCGGGTCTTGCCGCCGGTCTCCGTCAGTTCCTCGGGATCAGCGAACATCGGCTTCTTGGAAGGGGCGTCGCGCAGCCATTCCTTGAGGTCGATCTCGTTGAGGCACTCGCCGGAGACGCCGGCCAGGTACTTGGTACCGAACTCCTCCGGTGATGCCTCCCAGACGTCGGCCCGGCAATCCTCGGTCAACAGGTCCCAGGTGGCACCTGCGAAGGTGTTGCGTGACATCAGGTGTGACAGGTTGGGGGCGGTGCCGCTCCAGACGAACTGTTCAGGGGCAGCAATCACGGGTTCGCCGTCAGCGTCGGTCAGACCGTCGACCTGATGGCATCGTGAACACTGAGCAATGAAGGTCGCCTCACCGGCGGCAGCCAGCGTGTCAGCCTCGGGGGCCTGATACGGAGCCAACTGCCCGTCGATCCAGGTCTGAAAGTCGGCTGGATTGAGGGCAACAATTTCCATCCGCATGTTGGCGTGTGAGAGGCCGCAGAACTCGGCGCACTGGCCGGCGAAGATGCCGGGCTGATTGGCGTGAAAACGCCACGTATGCACACGACCGGGAACCATGTCGCGCTTACCGTTGAGGGCAGGCACCCAGAAACTGTGGATCACGTCGCGGCTGGTGCCACGGATGACAACTTTGGTGTCAGCCGGGATCACCATCTGGCCACTCGTGACGATCGGCAACGCATCACCACTCGGGGCGTACCCACAGATCGTGCCATCGGCTGCAACCGGATAGTCGAATTCCCACCACCACTGCTGACCGGTGACGTTGATGAAGCATTCCGCGTCGTCCGTCTTCTCGAGCTCGAACACGGTCGAGACGGTCGGGATCGCGACAGCAACCAGGATCAGTGCAGGAATGGCAACGAACAGGTACTCAAGCCACGCCTTACCGTGCGTCTGTTCGGGAATCGGCTGGCCCTTGTCTCGGTACTTGATCACGCAGTACAGGACTGCACCAAACACCAGCACACCGACGATGCCGGCAATCAGGAACACCCACCACTGCAGATCGTGAATCGTCTGAGCGTTCTCGCCCTTCGGCTTCCAAGTGTCCTGCGGGGCGTTCTGGGCGCACGCCGATAGTGCGAGCGCGGCGGTGGCGGTCAGCAGGCCACGCTTCACACGGCGAGTACGGGCGGTCACATCAGACATCGATGTCGTCAACACTTTCGGGGTCAGGGAGGTCGAGCGGCTCACGGGATGACCACTTCGAGTTCGGCGTCGGAACCGGGCACGGTGAAGGCATATCCCTCATCGAGCGTACGGCTCGATTGGGCAAACACTAGCGTGAGGAACTGCGACCCACCGTCTTCAACCAGCGCCGTGCAGATTCGCTCGGGGCCGAGCAGCTTGCCGTTCGCGTCGGCACGAGGATGCATGTCGATCACGAGTCTGGCTTCGTGGCCCGACTCGTTGCGGAACATCACGTTGTTCGGGTTGGAACGTGGAAGCGTGAGCGCATCGAACTGGCCGTTGGAACCGATCAGATCCGCTTCGAGTTCGGAACCGTCGTAGGTGATCTTTGCGATCAGGTTCGATTTGCCGGCAACCGACTGGCTGGCCTTCTCGTCGGCCTCGGTCTCCTCGGCGTCACATCCGTCGTCGTCGGCGATGTCCGCGGTGGTTGGGCGCGTATGCACCTCACGGGCACCGCTGAAGCCGGCAACCGTGCCGCCCGCAATCAGCGCCAACGCAGCGATTGCCATGGCTCCGGTCAGCGTGGACTTGCCGACACCGCGCTTCAACCCTACGAGCGTTCCGACAGCAAGCACGAGCGCAGCCGCCACAGCGAACGCTGCAACCGTGGCCGATTTAGACGGGAGGCCGAGCATCACACGACTGAACGAGTAGACGACAACGCCCGCACCCGCAGCTGCGGCGATCGGAAGTTCGAGCGGGTGCGCCATCAGGCCGCGGGCAGCGTCGTTGTAGCCACGGTCGACCGAGGCGCGTTCGCTCCAGGCCTGTACCACCCACTCAAGCAAGCCGACAAACAGCGCACCGATGCCGAGAATCAAGATCGCTCGCTCGGTGACCAAGCCGAGCGTCACGGCGGTGGCGCCGACGGCGACCAGCAGCGGCCACAGGCTGGGGCGAGCGGAATCATGCGCAGCTGCCGATGAAGCGAAGGCGGCGTGGTCTAGCGCCGAGACGTTGGAGTCGCGAACGAAGACGTTGACGACAGCCAGGAACGTCAGCGCGACAGCGGCAGACACGAGCCCGATCGTGCCGAGTAAGCCCCCCTGAGTGATGCCGTAGATCGTCGCAAACGCCGCTGCTGCGACGGCGGAGCCGATCAGAAGTTTGGAGCCGGTGGTGAACATTGTGGTGCTGAACTCACTTGGTGACGTAGACGACGAACCAGACCGCTGAATAAGCGGTGGCTGTGAAGTACCAGTACAAGGCATGCGCCGAGAGAATCTCGGGATCGTTGAGACGGCCCCCCAAGGCCCGGAAGGCGGTGACCGCCGTGTAGACGAGACCGATGATGACAAGCGCTGTCATCGTGCCGGTCAGGGCGTAAAACAGTGCGCCGTAACTCTCGTCACGGATCGACACCCCCATGTCGTGCCAGACGAAGGCCTGACCGTTGATGAACGCAATCGCCAACACACCGACCACACCGAGCGCAAGCGCGGCGTGGGCACGGTCACCTCGGTGACCCGAGTAGACCGCCCATTGAGCGAACAGACAGAGCGTGAAGATCGTCATCAACATCACGTTGGAAGCGACTTCGGTGATGATGTAGTCAGCAGGGAAACGTAGGCCGGCGTCAACGGCGCGTTCACGCAGCAGCAGCCAGATCGCACACATCCCGCCGATCAACATGGTGCCGGCCACGCCTGCGAGGGCTGTTCCGACGAACAGTTGACGGCGTGGCCCGGCGACGGGAGCGGCAGGTAGTGCAGCGGTCACGACTGGCTCCCTTCGTACGTCAGATCGAACTCTGGCTGAGCTGACGCGACGGTCGGTGTGTAGGTGAAATTGTCAACCGGGGCCGGCGACGACGTGCTCCACTCGACGGTGTGGCCGCCGAATGGGTTCTGCTCGGCCTGCGAACCAGACAGATAGGTCTTGATCAGCAGTCCGACAAAAGCCACGACCGTGAGCGCCACCATCAAGTGACCGATCGCGGCGAGCACGTTCCAGAGTTGGCCGTTGCTGACATCGCCGATCGTCAGCAGCGTTGACACCTGGATGTCGTTGACCGGTACACCACCACCCTGATTCAGGAAGCCTGCGATGTAGAGCGGCAGGCTGGCGAGCACGGTGCCACCGACGCCAAGCAGCGCCAACGGGAGGACCTGCTTCTCGGGCAGCACTCGACCCCACAACTTCGGAGCCCAGAAACACAGGCCACCGATCACGCCGAGCAACGTTCCGTAGACGATGTACAACACGGCCCCTTCTTCAAACACGGTGCCGACCAGTTCGAGATTGTCGATCGACTGCAGCAGGTTGCCGATCATTCCGACGGCGATCATGCCAAGCCCAAAGAACGAGAACACGAAACCAGAGGTGACCTTGGGTTTGCCGTTCTTGAGTCCACTCCTGGCGGTCAACGCACCAAGACCGATCACGACAACCAGGCCGAGAATCGGCAGCCCGGCGAAGATCAACATCGGCACGAGATCCTTGACGAAGTCGACCGTGTCTTGCTGTCTGACGAGCGAAACACCGTGAACGGGTTGCAGCGTGACAGCCGCGAGTGCGGCGACGCCAACCAGGGCGATACCGGCGAACATGACGCCCCGCAGCACCTGACGGTGTTTGAAGGTGACCGGCATCATCTCAGCCGCCACCCCGACCGCTGGAAGGGCGTAGACGATCACGGCGGGCACCGAGAAGGCCCAACTCAGCCAGGCCCCGATACCTTCTGGCCCGCCGAAATTGAGTTCGGCGTAGCGGTTGTCAATGAACAGATATACGACGGCACCGAATGCCACCGGCAGTGCCAGCAACACACCAAGCGAACCGACGAGCGCAGACCAGGCAAACAACGGGACACGCCGCATCGTCATCCCCGGCGCCCGTGTGGTCAGCACCGAGGTGGCGACACAACCGGCGGAAGCCAGCAAACCGAGCGCCATCAAGCCGTGCCCGGCCAGGAACAGATCGACCATGTCGGCTTCGCCGCCACCGATCCCGCCGTTGCGGGCGAGCGCCGTCATGGTGAGCGCGAGACCGCCCAACCACGAATAGAAACCGGTCAACGCAAGGCGTGGGAAGGCGATCTGACGTGCACCGAGTTGTAGCGGGGCGATAGCAATCGCCAACCCGAGCCCGAGCGGAATGATCGCCCCGAACACCAGACCGACCCGGTACATCTGGAACATCTGCAGTAAGGCATCGGAGTCGACCAGCGCACCGGACTCAGTCGAGCGCTCAAAACCGAGCAGCGCACCGAGTACCGCTGTAGCGGTAAGGACAAGCAGCCCAACGCCGACGTACAGACGGCCGATCCGCTTATGGTCAGTTGACGTGACCCAGACGGCCGCGCAGGCGAAGAACGACCCGACAGAGTCGAGCCCCGCGTCGGCTTCTGGACGTGTATCGATCGTCGTCATGAGACGTATTGAGTTCCCTTGGACGTTGGAAATGGTTCGAGCGCTCGCAGAGTCGTCACGACACTACCGACCGAACACTACTGGCCGGGCTGACCTGGAACGGAAATCCACAAGTTGCAGCCGTGTCATGAGAGCAGCACGTCGAGTGTCATCGCACCGAAGAGCACCGTGACATAGGTAATCGAATAGCCGAACACGCGCATCGAGGCGCTCGCCGTTGGGTGGCTTCCGAGCCAAACGGTGGCAGCGATGAAAATTGCACCGAGCACCGCAGCGGCGATCGAATAGATCGTGCCGAGATCGGCGACCGGGATCAGGACCAGGGTGCAGGCGACCATTGCGAGTGTGTGCCCGATCATCTGGTGAACTGCATTCTTGAACGGAACCACTGCCGGGAGCATCGGGACATTGGCTGCCCTGTAGTCGTCGGCGTACTTGATCGCCAACGCCCAAAAGTGCGGTGGGGTCCAGAAGAACATCGCTCCGAACAGGACAAACGGTGCCCATGCCAACGAATTTTGGACAGCCGCCCAGCCAACAAGTACCGGCACCGCCCCGGCGGCGCCCCCAATCACGATGTTCTGCGTGCTCGTGCGCTTGAGCCACAGCGTGTAAATCCCCACGTAGAACGCAGTGGCCGCGAGTGCGAGCCCTGCCGACAACAGGTTGGCACCCGCCCACAACACGCCAAACGCCACGGCTTCCAACATGAGGGCGAAGATCAGCGCATTGCGTGGCGCAATCACACCTGTGACCAGCGGCCGGTTTTTGGTGCGTTCCATCAGAGCGTCGATGTCGCGATCGACGTACATATTGATTGCGTTGGCCCCGCCGGCGGCGAGCGTGCCTCCGATCAATGTGATCATCACAAGCCACGTCGATGGCCAACCACCTTCGGCCAACACCATCGTCGGCACCGTGGTGATCAGCAGCAACTCGATGATCCGCGGCTTGGTCAGGGCGACGTACGAGCCGACCTTGGATGTCGCCGTACGCCGAGTGCCGTGTGCCACACCGCCCGGTGCCAGCCGGGACGGAACGAGGGGACGGGTACCGACGGCCATAACGACCCCATCGTACGGTCCCATACGGGATACGGCCGCATCGCTGGCGATGCGCGGCAGAATGGTGGCGTGCCGACGACGCTCGAACCCACGGAGGTGATGGATCCCTCGCTCGACGAACAAGTCGCTCCTGATCATCCATGGATCGTGCTGGTCTGGAACGACCCGGTCAACCTGATGAGTTACGTCACATTCGTGCTCCAAAAGTTGTTCGGGTACTCGTTGGAGAAGGCGACCGAACTGATGCTCGGGGTACACAACGAGGGCAAGGCAGTGGTCGCCAACGGCACGCGCGAGCAGGCCGAAATGCACGTGTTTCGGCTCCACGAGCACGGCCTGTGGGCAACCATGCAAAAAGACGGGCCCTCCGAATGAGTGTCAGC
>JANOTN010000275.1:0-2952 GCA_031416375.1 Ilumatobacteraceae bacterium | reverse complement strand
CAACGAGAAGTTTCCACGCAACACGATCGTTCGAATGGTTGAAACCGTGAAGCTGCTCGATCGCCCGACCGACGTGGCCGACATCCAGTCATTCTTCTCAGAACACCCAATCCCGCAAGGTGCCAAAACCCTCGAACAGATCCTTGAACGCCAGCAAGTCAACGCCGCCAACCGCCAACGCAACGCGGATCGGCTCATCGCCGCACTTCGTGACTAGCCGCGACCTGGATTGGTGTTGATCGCCGATGGCTATGGTTCACATCGTGGCAGACCGATTGCACCTTTGGGGGATCGAGACCGAGCGCGCCGTCGCCAACTTCACCATTTCGGGAGAACCGTTTCCCGCCGACGTGATTCGATGGCTTGCCCGACTGAAGTCGGCAGCTGCGTCAGTCAACGCCGACCTTGGGCTCTTGTCGATCGGGCTGGCGAACGAGATTCGGCAAGCCGCCGAGTCAATCGAAGCAGGCAAACACGACGATCAGTTTCCTGTCGATGTATTCCAAACCGGTTCAGGGACTTCCACCAACATGAACATGAACGAGGTCATCAGCACACTGACCGACCACCGCGCCCACCCCAACGATCATGTCAACCTCGGGCAAAGCTCGAACGACGTGATGCCGACGGCTGTGCAGCTAGCGGCATGTGAATCAATCACCAGCAGGCTGTTGCCTGCTACTCGAAACTTGGCTGCAACGTTGCGACAGAAAGGAGTGGAGTTCCGCCACGTCGTGAAGCCCGGGAGGACGCATCTCATGGATGCTCTCCCGGTGCTGATGGGCGACGAGTTCGACAGTTACGCAGCCCAAATCGACCACTGCACACAGGCGACGCAAACATCCCTGGAAGCACTGGCCCGGGTCCCGCTCGGCGGCACTGCGGTGGGCACCGGGGTTGGCACCGTTCCGGGTTTTGCGGAACGGGTGATCCAAATAGTCACCGACCTGGACCGTCTTGGCATCTCACCGACGATTGCAACCAGCCGACTCGCTGCGCAAGCATCCCACGACTCCCTGGTAGCCACCTCCGCAACGCTGAACACACTGGCTGTTGCGCTCACCAAGATCTGTAACGACCTTCGATGGATGGCCAGCGGACCGAATACCGGCCTCGGCGAGATCACGATTGCGGCCCTCCAGAAGGGCTCATCGATCATGCCGGGGAAAGTCAACCCGGTGGTACCGGAAATCGTTCTACAGGTCGCCGCTCAGGTGATCGGAAACCATGTCACGATCACGGTCGCAGGGATGCAGGGCAACTTCGAGCTCAACGTGATGTTGCCCGTGATGACTCGGAACCTGCTTCAGTCGATCAACCTACTCGCAGCCTCGTGCGACGCCCTGGCTAACGACTGTGTTGCCACGATCACCGTGAACGAATCACATTGTCGTCAACTGGCGATCCGCAGTTCGGCGACGGCGACCGTGCTCAACCGTGCGCTCGGCTACGACACGGTAGAACAGATCGTGCGAGAAGCCGAACGCTCGGGACGCGGCATCCAAGCCGTTGCCACCGAACACGGTGTATCACCCGAATTGATCGCCGAAATCGACATCGACCGCGTCGCCCGGGTGGCAGGGTCACCGAGCCCGGCCACACCGAAGTCCAAGACGCCCGCGAGTTCACCTGATTCGGGGTTGTGTCAGTGATGGTACGGCGCCAAGTCGCCATGAATCAGGCTCGGGCGGTGCACGAACGACACCGCTTCCAGCCACTCGAACAGCCCGCCAGCAACCTGGCCTCCCCGCGAATCGACTCCACACATGATCGTCACGGGGAATCGTGCCACGAGCTCTTCGTCGAGAATCACCACCATGTGCTGCAACCCGTCGGTCACCAAACGCGCCCGACGCACCCCGGAGACTGCGCCAGAGCCGACCACGCGTGCAACGAGGTCGTGGAGCGTGGACGCATCGGGGGCCGCTCCGTCAGATCGCCGTTCAGCCATAGCGGTAGCGAGCTTGCAGGATCACGATGTCTTCCCCGTCGACGAGGTACACGAGCCGGTGTTCCTCGTCGATACGGCGCGACCAGGTGCCGGCGAGCGCGTGACGGAGTTGCTCGGGCTTCCCGATACCCGCGAAGGGATCACGGGCGACGTCATCGAGCAATCGGTTGATGCGCTTGAGCGTCGCCCGGTCCGTCGCCTGCCAGAAGATGTAGTCCTCCCACCCATGAGGCGAGAAGACGAACCTCATCGATCGAGTTCGTGCTGCTGCACCCTGCCGGAACGGGCCTGCTCCACACTCTCCAGGAGTCGCCGAACGTTGGCGGGTGCCCGCAGGAGGTAGGCGGTCTCCTCGAGCGCCCGGTAGTCATCGATACCAATGAGTACCGCATCACCGCGCTTGGATGTGATCTCGACTGGAGTGCGATCCTCGTTGACCTGCTCGATCAGGGGGAAGAGGTTCTTGCGCGCTTCGCTTGCGGTGATGGCCATCGTGCTTCCTCTCAGAATCGTACAAGATATGGTACTACTCTGAGTCAATGCACCACAACCGGACAACGGTCGCCATGACAGCGTGGTCGCTGGATCGGCCTCGACCGCTCCCTAGCCCGATGCGAGTCTCGAAGATCGGTCGGTCCACGCTGATTGTGGTGGGGGTTGTGTTTGTTGCAGCGTCATGCGCTGACAAGGTTCTGGTCGAACAAGTGTCTCACGCTGGTGTCGCAAGGCGACGCTCACGCATCGCGGCGAACTCGATCGCAGCCCGCACGCGCCGATCGGTGAGTTCGGGGAAGTCGTGGACGATCTCGTCGCCCGTCATTCCCGATGCCAGGTAGTCCAATACGTCATAGACAGCGATCCGTGTTCCGACGAAACACGGCTTGCCGCTACGTACCCCAGGGCGGTTCGGTGTTCGAGAATCCGAGTTAGACTTCAGTTCGTGATCGAGCGTGGCTTTGAGGTGGCGTCTGGATTCGAGGCTGCGGATGAAGACGATCGAC
>JANOTN010000274.1:0-18345 GCA_031416375.1 Ilumatobacteraceae bacterium | reverse complement strand
CACCCCCAACATTACGACAACCCCCACACCCCGCCCCCCCCCCCCCCCCTCTAACTCCTCTGGCCGCCTCCTCACCCCCCCCCCCCCGGGCCAATTTTTGTTTTCAACAACCAACCCCCCCCCCCCCGGCTGTCAGTGATGGATTGTGTGTGATGCGGCAGCGTCGACCGCCGCTCGCTTGGTCGACATGTTGTAGGCCAGCCACGCTCCGACGACAACGATGAGGACCAGCCCCAGATGGCGACCCCACACGGGATCGCCCACTGGAGCAGTTCCATCGATGAACTGCGCCAGAATGCCGCCGACCGCTGTCACCAGCCCGATCACGCTTGCCACCATCGCCTTCGGGTCGCTGGCGAGTGTCTTCAAGCCACCCAAGCAGAGCAACGCGTAAATCACGCAAATCAGCATGGCGCCGGTGACGGCGAGGATCAGGAACATGTTGAACGCGTCCGGAAAGCCTTCAACACCGCCGGTGCCGTACTTGATCAGCGCGATCACGATAACGAGCAACATCACGCCGAACACCGCTGTCGAGGCGACGATCGGAACATCGCGCTTGTCGGTCTTCGTCAGTTGCGCGGGAAGTAGTCCGTCGCGAGCGAGCGTAAAGAAACCGCGTGAAGCGGCAGCAGTAATGCCGACGCCGACGGCGACAATGTCGAGCAGAATCGCCAGTTCGATCAACGTGCCGAGCCAGCTGCCTACGAGATCGTTGGCGAGCGGCACGAAGTCTCCGCCGCCTACGTTCACGGTGTATTGCGTGATGATGTAGAACGCGCCGCAAATCAGGATCGTGAGCATTACCGCACGAGGAATCGAGTGCTTCGGATTCTCAGTTTCCTCGCCGAGCGCGGCGGACCATTCGAAGCCGATGAACATCAGGATCGAGAACAGGATGCCCTTGAAGACGGAACCGCCTTCGGCGACGTTGCCCGGGTTCAATGAGGACAACGTGTTGCCGTTGGGACCTCCGTCGAAGACCACAGCGAGGAAGAGAATGACGAATGGGATTACTGATCCCACGATCAACGCCAGTTGACCCTTGACCGAGGCCCGAATGCCGAGCACGTTGAATCCGTACATCAAGCAGGCCATCACCAAAGCGGCGAGCCACCACGGCGGGTTGAAGCCGAGATGTGCATCGCAAAAGAACTTCAGGAACACGCCACCTGCTACGGGAAGCGCGGTCACCAACGCCGTGATCGCCAGGTGGTACAGCATCGCCGCAAACACCCCGACGGGCTTACCGAGTGTGTGGGCAATCGCTTCGTACACGGTGCCGGAGCCGCTGTAGCGCTTGGCGAGTTCGCTCACGATCCAACCGATTCCGAGAACCCCGATCGTCGTGATGACGATGACAAACAGTCCAACCCCGCCGGAGAGTCCAGCCAGGATGACTCCGAGCACCCCCGCGCTGAAGATCGGGCCGACGGCGAGCGATTGGGCAACGCAGTCGGTTGTGGTCAGTTTCTTGTTGGATAGCCGCGGTGCCGCCACTGTCTCTGTCATGTGTGCCCCCTCAGGTCGATGCAGATAGTTCGGAACCGTACCATGTGAGTGTGCCGCCGGTCACAGATGGTCGAGTGTTCGTTCTAGTTCTGGTCGAGGAATCCGGCGACGAGTCGATTGAAAGCGTCTGGTGCTTCGGCTGGTGTGAGATGCCCGACGCCGTCGATGATGACAAGTCGAGCGTTTGGAATATTCTCGGCCAGGGTTTCGGCGTAGCTGAGTGGGGTTTCCTGGTCGAGTTCACCGACGATCACCAGCGCTGGCGCTGTGATCTCACGGAGTCGGTCTGTCACGTTGTGCGTCGGGAGGCACTCGATCGATGCGCGCAGCCCTTCGCTGGAAATCTGGCGGAAGGCGTCGAGGATGCGATCTCGTTCGAGTCCGGTGAATGTGGGGGCAACGATCGAGTCGATTACCGATTCGGCGATGTCTGCAGGCGTCGACGCCGCATCGAGTGCGTCGAGTCGAAGCCGCTTCCATTCCTCCGGGTTCGTGCCGTCAGCGCCAAAGCGGTGGCTCGTGTCAGCCAGCACCAGCCGATCGAGTCGATCCGGATGGCGTAGTGCGAAATGCATCGCCTGCTGGCCGCCGAACGACAGGCCAACAATGTGCGTGCGTTCGATGTCGAGTTGATCGAGCAACATCGCGATCGCATCGGCGATCGCCGGGAAGGTGAGTTCAGGGAGCGGGTCAGAATCGCCGTAGCCAGGCATGTCCCATGCGATGCAGCGATAGCGATCGCTGAGTCCTTCGAGTTGCGGCTCCCAGGCGAATCGCGTGCCGCCGAGGCCGTGGAGGAACAGAACCAGTGGTCCATCGCCCGCCTCGCGCCACGCGATCTTCATGTCAACGCTTCGCCGATCACGCGTGCTGCGGCGGCAACACCCGAACCTGCGATGTCGGCTCCTTGGGCGATCAATGCCGCCTCGACCGTGCCGAGCGCGCCGAGCACCATCGGGGCGTTGACGTGGCCCATGTGGCCGATCCGGAATGACGAGCCGGCGAGATCACCGATTCCAACGCCGAGCGTGAGTCCTGCGCGATCGCGGCAGGTGTTCGACAGCCGAACCGCGCTGATCAAGCCGGTCCGGATCGCCGTTACCGAGTTAGCGCGTTCGCTTGGTTCTGAGATCTGGAGTTCCAAACCATCCGGCGTCGACCATCCGTCGACTGCTGCTCGTACCGCGTCAGCCAGCACCGAGTGGCGACTCCAACGAGCTTCCATGCCCTCCTCGTCGATCATCCGCAATGCCTCACGAAGGCCATACAGGTGCATGACCGGGGGAGTGCCGCTGAACCGCAAATAGTGCGGTCCATCCTCGGTCCGGCTCGTCCAATCCCAGTACTTGGTTCGCAACTCGGCGGTTTCATGGGCGGCCAGTGCCTTCGGCCCGGCCCACACGAATCCGAGGCCCGGTGGGACCATCAAACCCTTCTGCGACGCAGCGACCGTCAGGTCGACGCCCCAGCGATCCATCTCGAACTGTTCGCATCCGAGTGAGGCAATCGAGTCGACGAACAGCATCGCCGGGTGCCCGGTCGCGTCGAGTGCCTGTCGGAGCGCTGGAATGTCGTTGCGAACCGACGAGGCCGTATCGACATGAACCGTGAGAATCGCTTTGATCTCGTGATTCACATCGCCACGCAACCTGGCCTCGACCTCGATCGGATTGACTGCTCGGCGCGGTTCGGCATGCAGCACCTCGACCTTGAGCCCGAGGAATCTCGCCATCTCACCCCACACCGCGGCGAACCGTCCGGATTCGAGCACGAGCACCATGTCACCTTTGGTGAAGGAGTTGGTGAGTGCCATTTCCCACGCGCCGTGCCCGTTACTGATCGTGATGAACGGCCTGCTGATTGTTCGGGCGAGGTCAGGCAGTCGATCATAGACCTCGTCGGTGACGTCGAGAATCTCACCGGAGTAGATGTCGGGCATTGCCCGATTCATCGCCGACAACACCCGATCGGGCACCACGGTCGGCCCGGGAATTGCGATCAGTTCACGGCCTGCTGCTAGCGAAACATTCACGCCGGCGAGTCTGGCACTGATCGGAGGGCGGCGAGGGCGAGGCGGGTCAGGATGTCGAGCATTTGTTGGCGGGGGAGCGAACCGCTGTACGGCGTCGAGTTGATCAGACCGAAGGTCGCCTGAACGGTTGCGCGGGCGGTGCTGCGATCGTGGTCGGGTTGCTCTCGAATCAACTCGTCGACCCAGACCGTCACGTATCGGGCCTGCAATGTGCGGACCGTGCGCTGATCCTGCTCGGTTGCGTGAACGAGGTCGCGAAAGTGCACCGTGATCAAGGCCCGGTCGTCAACTGCGAATCGGGCGTGGAACTCGACCAGTCGTTCGAGCACTTCGTCGCCTGCGACCACGGCGACCTTTCGTCCGCCGTCGAGCAGGTACTCACTGATCCCGATCAGCATCTCGCCGAGCAGCGCTTCCTTGCCTTTGAAGTGGTGATATAGGGCTGGACCACTAACCCCGGCGGCATCGCCGATGTCGTCGACCGTGACGTTGGCGAAGCCTCGCTCGGCAAATAAGTTGGCGGCGATCGCCAGCAACTCGCTGCGGCGTTTACTCATGATCCGAAACTGGGGAGCGGACCTGCGGATGAAACCCGACTCGGCACGCCGTGGCCGACCAACGTGGTCAAACCGCGCGAGATCGCCAGAATCGCGTCAAGGTCGATCCCGGTGTCGTGGCCCAGATCGTGCAGCATCAAGACGAGATCTTCGGTCGCCAGGTTGCCGCCTGCACCCGGCGCGAACGGAGAGCCACCGAGGCCGCCGGTCGATGTATCGAATCGAGTGATACCGATCTCGATCCCAGCGAGGGCGTTGACGAGTGCCGTACCACGGGTGTCGTGCAGGTGCAGGCCGAGATCGCGGTGCGCCGCACCGGGGAGGTTGGTGATCACTTCCGAGATCCGACGTGGCGTGGCAGTTCCCGTTGTGTCGGCCAATGTGATCCGGGCGAGCGGGATCGCATCGAGCGCTTGATCGACCAAAAATCGGGTCACCTCAGGGTTGTGGACATCATCGAACGGGGAACCGAAGGCGCAGGAAATCACGATGTCGATCGCTGCCCGCGTGCCGACGATTGAGCCAACAGCTGCCAGCTGCTCGATTGCCTCGATGGTCGATCGGCCCACGTTCTTGCGGCTGTATCGGTCGGATGCCGAGATGGTGAGTGTGAGATGCGTGACGCCGGCTGCGAGAGCCAATTCGGCACCCTTCGGATTTGGGACGAGCGCCCACCATGTCACATCGTCACGCAGTGGGAGAGCTGAGATCACAGTTCTGCCGTCGGCCATCGACGGGACTGCCGCCGGTGAGACGAACGACGAAGCTTCAACGTGCGCTACCCCAGCGTCGGCGAGTGCGACTGCCAGCTCAGCGCGACGAATCGGGTCGATCAGTCGCTCACTTTGCAGCCCGTCACGCGGCAACACATCGCGGATCGTGATGGCGGCCATGGAGAAACCTTAGCCGCCGTTAAACCATCCTTCGGGTGCTTGCCTTCCCAGCGTTGTGCGTCATGCTTGTGGGAGTGATTGCGACCACAATCAGCACGGCGCGGTTGATGCTCGAGCCGCTGCGCGCCGATCACGCAGCCGAAATGTTCGCCATACTCGATGACCCGACGCTGCATGAGTTCACCGGTGGTTCGCCCAAGACGCTGGCCGAACTCGAAGATGACTACGCCTGGCTGGCCGACTACGTCCACCACCCCGAAGGTGAGGCCTGGCTGAACTGGATCATCCGACTGGCGACGGGCGACGGGGTGGGCACCGTGCAGGCGACGGTCGTGCCAGACGAATCACATGCATCGATTGCTTGGGTAGTCGCGCAGGCATGGCAGCGCCAGGGCTACGCTTCGGAAGCGGCAACGGCGCTGGTCGACTGGCTCGCGGATGCCAACGTCTGCCGCATCGACGCATGCGTCGTAGTCGGTCACGTTGCATCCGAGCGAGTTGCAGCGGCGGCTGGAATGCGGCTCACCCGCGAGCTGGTCGATGGCGAGCGAGTCTGGCGCTGTGAGCGGTAGCGCGCGAGAAGGGCGTGATCGCTCACACCGCTTCTAGGCGATCCGGCGGGCAAGTACGCGAGTTGTGCCAGGCTCGAACAGACCCCCGGCTGTGTCGAGCTTTTGCATGTAGCGCGGGTCGGCGGTGAGCTTGGCGCCAGCTGCATCGACGTCGGCGGGATCGTTCACAGCCGAGATCCAACCGAAGCTGCCCATCACACCCGCGGAGCCCGTCGTAACGATCAGCGGAATTCCGGTGATTTCCACGACGAGGTCTGCAATTTCGATCGCCCAGGCACCCGCCGCTGACCACTTTCCGCCTACGGCGCTGGCATTCACGACGCTGGCGATTGTCCCCACCTGTGTCTCGCCGGTGAGTTCGCCGTGAATCACCTCGTTCAACCCGTCGGGCTGAACGTCGCCCACGAAGCTGCCCGCTTGTTGTACGAGTCGGAGGTAGTCAGGATTACTCGTGACGCTGTCGGAGAGGGCGACGTACTCCGCCACCGACGCGACTGCAGTTGACCACACGACCGAGCCCGCTTGTGTGCCTGCCATCCCGCTCCAGAGCGTGGTCGGTGCGCCGGCGGCCTGAACTGCGTGCGTGAGTTCGATTGCCCACGGAATCGAGTTTGTGAGATCGACGAGCCGCAGGGCTCGAGAAGCCAAATACATTGTGTCCCCATTTCTGTCAGGCGGAACCACCCCCCGGCAGCCCTCGGAGGCAAGCGTAGCGCGATCGTGGATCGACGTCTATGGGTCATCGGTCACACGGCGTCACTCACTCCGAAGGGTCGACATTCACCTTAGTCTCCGTTAAGGTTGTCGCATGTCTGATTGGCCGGTGCTGACGACAGCGTGCAATCCTGCGAGCGACCAGTTCGTCGCAAACCAAGCCGCGATGGTGGCATTGCTTGAAGAGTTGCGAGCCGTCACCTTGGCGGCGTCGCTCGGCGGCTCGCAGTCTGCACGTGAGCGTCACGTTGCGAGGGGCAAACTGCTGCCCCGCGACCGGGTCGACGCGTTGCTTGATTCTGGCTCTCCATTTCTTGAACTGTCAGCGCTTGCTGCCCACGAGATGTACGACGGTGATGCGCCAGCGGCTGGGATCATTACCGGTATCGGACGCGTGTCGGGTCGACTATGCGTGATTGTCGCTAACGACGCAACGGTGAAGGGTGGCACGTACTACCCGTTGACGGTCAAGAAACATCTGCGGGCGCAGGAGATCGCCCTTCAGAACCATCTGCCCTGTGTCTACCTCGTCGATTCGGGCGGGGCTTTCCTCCCGATGCAGGACGACGTGTTCCCCGACCGTGAACATTTCGGCCGGATCTTCTACAACCAGGCGCAGATGTCGTCGCGTGGGATCGCCCAGATCGCTGCGGTGCTCGGTTCGTGTACGGCCGGTGGGGCGTACGTGCCGGCGATGGCTGACGAGGCGATCATCGTCCGCAACCAGGGCACGATCTTCCTCGGTGGTCCGCCGCTCGTGAAGGCGGCGACCGGCGAGGTCGTGTCGGCGGAAGACCTTGGTGGCGGGCACCTACATAGCCACATCTCCGGCGTCGTTGATCACCTTGCGGAGGATGATCGTCACGCCCTGTCGATCGTGCGTGACATCGTCGCCACGTTGCCGTCCGCCGCCGCACGGCCGTGGTCAGTCGTTGAACCGGAATCACCGATCGTTGATCCTTCGCAGTTGTCGGGCGTCGTCTCGACCGACTCGCGAGTTCCGTACGACGTTCGTGAGGTGATCGCCCGGCTGGTCGACGGTTCGCGCTTTAGCGAGTTCAAGGCCAACTACGGCACAACGTTGGTGACCGGGTTTGCTCACATATGGGGTCATCCGGTCGGCATTGTGGCGAACAACGGAATCTTGTTCTCCGAGTCGGCGATGAAGGGCGCCCACTTCATTGAACTGTGTGACCAACGCAAGGTTCCGCTCGTGTTCCTGCAGAACATCAGCGGCTTCATGGTTGGCCGCGACTACGAGGCAGGCGGGATCGCCAAGCACGGAGCGAAGATGGTGACGGCGGTGGCAACGGCTCGAATGCCGAAACTGACTGTGGTGATCGGTGGCTCGTTCGGTGCAGGTAACTACTCGATGTGCGGTCGGGCGTACTCGCCCCGGTTCCTCTGGATGTGGCCGAACGCCCGGATCTCGGTAATGGGTGGTGAACAGGCGGCATCGGTGTTGGCGACCGTGCGGGGCGACTTCGATTCGGCCGACGATGAGGAGGCGTTCAAGGCACCGATCCGCGACCGGTACGAGCGCCAAGGCAACCCCTACTACGCCACAGCAAGGTTGTGGGACGACGGGATCATCGAACCCGACCAAACCCGTGACGTACTGGGTCTCGCACTCGCCGCCGTCTCCGAAACCCCGCTAGAAGACGTCCGCTACGGCGTCTTTCGAATGTGATCGCCGTGGATCCCAATCGAATTTCTGAGCGCGCGATATCGACATCTGGAGTCAATATCGCGCGCCCAAACGAGCTGGCAGACCCGTCCGTCGGTATGTGCGCTCCATCAGGACTTCTGTTGTCGATATCGCCCGCTCAGAAAGCTTTGGGTGTGGGAGATGATGTTTGAGTCGGTGTTGGTGGCGAATCGGGGGGAGATCGCGGTTCGGGTGATCCGAACGCTTCGGTCAATGGGTATCCGGTCGGTGGCGATCTATTCGGATGCCGATGCCGGAGCGCCGCATGTGCGGATCGCGGACGGCGCAGTTCGGATCGGGCCAGCGCCTGCGAGGGAGAGCTATCTCGCCGTTGACAAGGTGATCAGTGCGGCGCTCGCCACGGGGGTCCAAGCAATCCACCCGGGCTACGGATTCTTGTCGGAGAACCCGGCTCTGGCGAGGGCTTGCGAGGCAAACGGGATCGTGTTTGTCGGGCCTCCGGTTGCAGCGATTGAGGCAATGGGCGACAAGATCGCCGCCAAGGCGACGGTGGCTGCGGCCGGAGTGCGAGTAGTTCCGGGCAGCAGCGGCGCCGGTTTGAACGACGCCGCACTTGCAGCGGCAGCCGAGTTGGTTGGCTTCCCAATTTTGATTAAGCCGTCAGCCGGCGGGGGCGGCAAGGGGATGCGACTCGTCGAGTCGCTCGACGAGCTTGGTGCCGCGATCCAGTCCGCGCGACGAGAGGCTGACAGCTCATTCGGTGACGACACGTTGTTGATCGAGCGGTTTATCAACAAACCTCGTCACATCGAGATCCAGGTGTTGGCCGACACGCACGGCAACGTGGTCCACCTCGGCGAGCGCGAGTGCAGTCTTCAGCGGCGGCACCAGAAGATCATCGAGGAAGCACCGTCGCCATTGTTGACACCCGACCAGCGAGCGACGATGGGTGCTCAGGCCGTCGAGGCCGCTCGGTCATGCGGGTATACGGGCGCCGGCACGGTCGAGTTCATTGTGTCGGCGGATCGGCCAGACGAGTTTTTCTTCATGGAGATGAACACGCGTCTGCAGGTCGAACACCCGGTGACCGAGATGGTGTACGGGGTTGACCTCGTCGAGTTGCAGTTGCGCGTCGCGGCGGGGGAGAACCTTCCGTTCACGCAAGCGGATCTCCAGCCACGTGGTCATGCCGTGGAGGCCCGGGTCTACGCCGAGGACCCGGCACGCGGCTTCCTGCCAACAGGCGGCACGGTGCTTCGGGTTGTTGAGCCGTCAGGCGAAGGCGTGCGCGTCGATTCGGGTATCGCCGACGAGGTCGTGGTGGGTTCCGACTACGACCCGATGCTCGCCAAGGTGATCGCGTGGGGCACTGATCGGGAGCAGGCACTGCGGCGTCTCGACGAGGCGTTGGCGACGACGGTCGTGCTCGGTGTCACCACCAACATCGGGTTCCTCCGACATCTGATTGCTGTTCCCGAAGTGCTTGCCGGGCAACTCGATACCGGATTGGTCGAGCGGCGGCAGGACGAGTTGATTCGTCGGCCGGATGGGCTCGACACAGCGATTGTTGCTGCGGCTCTGCTTCCACTCTCGGAGGCCAGCGAGGCGATTGATCCGTGGAGAAAGCTGGTCGGCTGGCGTCACGGTTGCGTGTCAGCCACCCGGGTCGAACTGGCGATCCCTGGCCACGATCACGAACTGTTGCTCGTTCATAGCGATCGCCACGCCTGGATCGTTTCGCGCTCTGGTCGTGCCGATCTACGGTGCGCGATCGCCGGCCAAGCCGACGGGACTATCGATCTCACCATCGACGAAGCCCAATCGACGCTCGTAGCACTTCGGCACGGGCGTACCACGTGGGTATCGGTCGGCGGGTCGAGTTGGCCGATTACAGCGGTCGAACAGCGCGGTGCCGGGGCAGCCGCAGGGCGCGTGACTGGCGATGGTGTCGTCCGAAGCCCGATGCCTGGCACGGTGATTGCCGTGGTCGTCGGAGTGGATGCCGAAGTCGCCAAAGGTGAGCCGGTGGCCGTGGTGGAGGCAATGAAGATGGAACACACGCTGACCGCGCCGTTCAATGGTGTCGTGTCGACGGTACACGCCGCAGTTGGGTCGTCGGTCGCCCTCGATCAGCCGGTCGTGACGATCAGAGTCGAACAAGCCCGAGTCGATCAAGCAGGAGAACCTTCATGAGTTGGGAGTTGAGCGAGGAGCACGAGATGCTCCGATCGACGGTGCGTGAGTTCGCCGAGAGTGAGATCGCACCGTTCGCCGCGCAGTGGGACATCGACCATCATTTCCCGGTCGATGTTGTCGGCAAGATGGGCGAACTCGGCCTCTTCGGGATCGTGTTTCCCGAGCAATACGGCGGCGCCGGTGGCGACTTCGCTTCGCTCTGTGTTGCGATTGAGGAGCTTGGTCGTGTCGACCAGTCGATGGGGATCACGCTGTCTGCCGGCGTGGGCCTCGGTGCCAATCCGATATTTCAGTTCGGCACCGAGGATCAGAAGACCCAATGGCTCCCCGATTTGGTCGCCGGCCGGGCGCTCGGTGGCTTCGGCCTGACCGAGCCCGATGGGGGTTCCGACGCGGGTGCCACCAAAACTCGAGCGACGCTTGACGGCGACGAGTGGGTGATCAACGGTTCGAAGGCGTTCATCACCAACTGCGGCACCTCGATCACCTCGCTCACGACCGTGACGGCACACACCGGCGACGGCATCTCTGCCTTCATTGTTCCGGCGGGCACGAACGGTTTGATTATCGAGTCGGCGTACCACAAGCTCGGTTGGCACGCCTCCGATACACACGGGATCACGCTCGACAACTGCCGCGTGCCAAAGGCAAACATGCTTGGCAAGCCGGGCGACGGTTTCCGCAACTTCCTCACGATCCTCGACGACGGCCGGATCGCGATCTCAGCGCTGGCCTTGGGCTGCGCCAGAGCCTGCCTGGAAATGGCCGTCGCGTACGCCACGCATCGTCACGCCTTTGGTGGTCCGATCGGCCGCTTCCAGGGTCTCGCCTTCCAGCTCTCCGACCTCGCGGTGAAGGTCGAAAACGCCCACAACCTGACCTACAAAGCAGCCTGGCTGAAGGATCAGGGGCGTCCGATCCGCCAAGCCGCAGCGATGGCCAAGCTGTATTCGACTGAAGCCGCGATGGACGCCGCCAGAATCGGCACCCAAGTCCTCGGAGGCATGGGTTTCATGGAAGACACCCCAATGGCAAGGTTCTACCGAGACGCCAAGATCCTTGAAATCGGTGAAGGCACCAGTGAAATCCAACGGTTAGTCATAGCCAGATCGATCGGACTCCCCGTTCCCTGACTCTGACAATCACTCGGTGTTAGTCACCGTTGGTGAGTCGGCGGCGGAGTTCTACGTAGACCTCTTCGCCGGCTAACGCGGTGAGGGAGTCACGCATCGAGTCGATCACCGGCTCGGTTCCCGAATAGGCCTCGCCGCCCTCTGATCGTTCCGTGCAGCACCAGGCCATCGTTTTGCCGTGCTCGCCCCAATCTGCTCGGGTCCAACGGCGGACCGTGGCTTGCTCGGTGTCGGCGTCATTGTCTTGCCAGTCGATGCGGAGCGGTAACTGCCAACACACCGACGGTTTCCAATCGGCCGGCGACTCGCCGCACTCGACGGCGGCAATGTGGAGCGCACACCCCTCGCCGCCAGCGAAACCAGGACGATTCAGGAACACGCAAGCACCATCGACAACTCGGGTGTGTGTCCGTTCGCCATCGCCGAAGATACTCACGTGTCCGGCCTCGTACTGCTGCCACTGAGCGGGGCGCAACAAGTCGGCGAACGCAGACACGTCCATCGCCTCAGCCTGGCCTGGCTCGCCGTCGCCGAAGTGCGCCCCGAGTGAGCAACATCCCTGATTGAGATGCTCGGCTGGCTCGGTGAGGATTCCTTTGCAACCGTTGCCGAACAGACACACCCAGTTCGATTCGAGAAACTCGCGTTCGAACCGCCACACCGTCTCGTCGCGACGGATCTCGATCAACTCCTCGCCCGGCACGGTCCAAAGCGTAGAGGCCTTCGAGCGTTACCCACCGATGAGGGAGAAGCGTCCTCCGGTAAGAGGGCGGATGACGCCGAAATGGCGTCGGTCCAGAGTGAGTATTCGGCGAGTCGCGTAACGTTTGGCGAGCACGACGATCGAGGCATCCGTGATACCGATGTTTTGATCCGAGTAACGCTCGACGAGGTCGGCGCATGACCCCACGTCGTCCCCGTCGAGTTGGGCGAGTTCGTACGCTCCCCCCGCCAGCTCGCGAAGTACGGTGAGTTCCGCTTCGAACCCAAGCCGAGTCGCAATCAGATAGTCGAGTTCGGCAACGACGTATGGCGAGACGACGAGGAGATCGTTGTCAGCTTCGACCAACTTACGAATCGCGGAGTGATGTGGTTCGCGTTCGTTGTAGAACGCCAGTAGCCCGCTCGTGTCGGCGATAATCACTGCTCGCCGAACCCGGCGAGCAGTTCGTCGACTCGTTCGGCGAACGGATCTGCGGCAAACAAACCGGCGTTCGGCCGCGGTCGAGTCACGATGCCTGTCACTGCGTCACGAACGACTTGGGCTTCAGAACAACCGCGTCGCTTCGCTTCGCGTTCGAGCGCCCGTTTCAAGTCATCCGGAAGGTAGATGGTCGTCTTGTTCGGCATGCCATACATGGTACCAGCGGTGCTAATCATGCGCAGCTCCGCCCGAGGGTGGATGAACTCGTTTGAGGCCGACGGAATCGGGGCGACTTCGTCTCTCAAGACCTCGACCAGTTTGACGAGTTGTTCCATGACTCGATCGGTCGCTTGTCGGATTTCATCTGGGTCGGGATTGTCAGCGTTGGTAACCATCGTTCTGACGTCGATTGGATCGCCTACTGCTGTGAGCACCTTTGGTCGAAGCAACACGTTGGAGGTCAGCGTGCTCACGACACGGCGCTTGCTGAGTACCCGATGGGCACCGACCATCGCGACAGGGACGATCGGGGCTCCCGTACGCAGCGCCAGCCGAACGGTCCCTGTCTTGGCGCGTTCCGGCCAGTTGTCCGGATCGCGTGTGAGTCGACCCTCAGGGAAGATCCCTACTGCTGTGAGCACCTTTGGTCGACCGACATGAATCCGAGTCGTCGCACCAGTCTCCCGAGTAGACCGCCGCTCCGATCCATCCCGGGTGGCTCCAGCGTTGACTCATCCGAGGAGTGCTATCACGCCGACGGAATCCGAACCCAACACGGGCTCAGTCGGCTCAGTCGCTCTAGTCCAGGATCTCGCGGAGTAGATGCAAGACCGGCCAGGCACCCTCGGTCGTGTTGCAGATCACGGTGTACGTCAGACCGGTCGTCGGATTGTGGACGGAGCGGAAGGAAACTCCGGCGTCACAGCCCTCGACCGAGACCTGTGGCCCAGTTGGGTGGAGCCAGAAGCCCAGCCCGTAGGCGTCGTTGCCGCTCGTGGTCGAGCTACGTCGTGTAGTCATGGCATTCACGGCCTCGACCGAGACGATCCGGCCGTTGAAAAGCGCGATCCAGAATGCCCGCATGTCGGCAGATGTCGTGTAGATCCCGCCATCGCCGTTGCCTCTCACGGGGAGATGCAACACGTTCGTGCGGAGCCCATCAGTATCGAGGTAGCCCGTCGCTGCAGAGCCGGGAAGCTCGTCGGATCGAAGAAAGGCGGTGTCGCCCATTCCAGCAGGACCGCACACACGCTCGGCCACCAGATCGTGAAACTGGATGCCCGATGCGCGTTCGGCGATCAGGGCGAGGATAACGAATCCGCCGTTGTTGTATTCGAACTGGTCGCCCGGTCTGAACACTTGTGGATATCCGTCGAGCACGACAAGGAACTGCTCGGTGAGGGCCAAGTTCTGCACCGGCACCGGCATCAGATAGGCGGACAGGTCCAACCCGACTGATTCGTAGAGGTAGTCGCCGACTCCGGATCGGTGCGCGAGCAGGTGGTCGATCGTCACCGAGTCGTCGATCAATGGAAGGTCAGAACCGAGTATTGACCTGGCGGTCGTGGCGAGCGTGAGGACTCCTGACTCCACCAGACTCATCACGGCGAGGGCGGTCAGCCCTTTTACGCCGCTGGCGATCGCAAACTGTGTGTCGACCGTGTTGGGAATCGAGTGCCGCCGGTCGGCAAACCCGAACGTCCACTCGGCCGTGACACTGTCGGCGTCGTCGATGCGTACGACACCGGAGAACTGTGTGTCCGTCGCAACCCGTTGGACTCGTCGCTCCAGGTCAGTCATCCCAGAACGCTACGCCACTCGGCTCGCCGACTACGTGGCACCGTTGCAACCAGCTCGTCGATCCGGCTAGTTGTCGATCGGTTTCGACGACGAGTCAACTCCCAAAGCCATCAGGTCGTTGCGCGTGAGCTATCCGCAGGCTTCCTCGATGGCGACTCCGATCGCGCTCTGACCCATGATGAAATCGGCTGGCTCGCCGACGATTGCCTTGAGTTCGTCGAACTTGGCTTGCGGCACAGGTCCCTCGATGGCGACGAGTTCACGGACCTTGGCGTTGGAGTCGATGTATTGCTCGATCGCGTCGGCTGGATCGCCGAACGGTGGGTACTCGGTCCCGCCGAGCGGGCGCAGCGCCTGCAGCCAGGTGTCGAGTCCGTCTATATCCCAGGTCGGTGTACCTGTCTTGATCTGGTCGATTACGGCCTGATCGTCAATCTGCGGAATGATCTGGAGTCCGATAACTCTGGCTGACTGCGTCTCTGGATCGGTGATGATTGCGCAGCCAAACGTGCCCTGCACGACGTCTTGACCCGTGTCGTCCTGGGGTGCATCGGTTGAGCCAGCGATATCGCTGGTAACAGGATCGTCGGCGGTCGTCGTGTCGTCGCCCCCGCATCCGGCGGCCAACATCGACAACGCTGCAACAATGACCACGGTTCGTTTCATAGGCGCACGCTACAACCCGACCAGCACGGGGTTGAGGGCAATTTGGTGATTCCCGCCACCGGTTCGTTTGACCTCATACATGGCCCGGTCGGCATCGTCTAACAACTGAGCGAAACCGCGTCCGTCCGATGCCAGCGCCACACCGATACTCGCTGACACCTCTACATCGAACGCGCCGACAGCGATCGGAGTGCCGATTCGCTTGAGCACCCGGCGGGTGATTCGTTCGACCTCGGAACACTCGATCGGCTTGCCGCGGAGTACGACCACAAACTCGTCACCGCCAAGCCGAGCGACCAAGTCTTGAGGCCGCACGGCGCGGCGAAGTCGGTCCGCTACGGTGGCGAGCACCTGGTCGCCGACGGCATGACCGTGCTGATCGTTGACCCGTTTGAATCCGTCGAGATCGACGAAGATCAACGCTCCACCTTGGTTGGCCTCCTTGAGGCGCTCGAACTCGTCGTTGAGGCCAGCGCGATTGGGAAGTTGCGTGAGCGCATCGTGACGGGCCGCATAGCCAAGCATTCGGTCATTGTGAGCGCGAAGGAGCACGATCGCGATTAGCTCACGTGCCCGCTCGATTCGTTGCAACGGACCGTTCGAAGGGTCGTGGCAGACCGGCGTCCCTGTCAACAATCGGTAGACCTTCGTGCTGTCGGGCCCAATGATCTCGACGGTGAAGAGATCGAGGTATCCGGCATCGAGCACTCGCTGGCGGAGTGCGGGACAGAGTTCGTCGATGCTGAGTCGCGTGGGTCCTGACCCGGTAGCACCTAGCGACAGCGATTCTGCGACCTCGATCAAGGCTCGTGTTAACCCATCGTTTTCTCCTCGGCCGGTGGACACGACGACACGCGTCGGGGTCGTCGCTGAGTATTCGATCAGCACACCATCAACGTCCAAAGGTGGGAGTACGGTCAACTCGACAACGTTCGTCAGGAGACCGTCGATTGACGCGCCCTTGGCGACGCCGTCCAAAACGGAGCCGAGCAGTTCGGAATCGCGCGCCGGGCGAGCGTGGTAGATCACGCCTCCCACGACCGGGTCGAACAAGCCTGCGCTTCCGGTAACTTCGAGTGGGACGATCTGGCCTTGCTTGGTGATGATTCGGAAGTTGACCGCCGCCCAGGCAGGGCCGCCGAGGGGAACCTCCGGGTCAGCCGTGATGCCGAGACCGATGAACGCCTCGGCGACCCAAGCGGCATCATCGGGATGCAGGTAGTCGAATACGTTGGCACCGATGTCGTCATCCAGCGTCCAGTCGCCGAGCGTAATCATCGCCCGGTTGATGTATGTAATCACGCCGAGTTCGCCAATCACAATCACGGGCGTCGGCAAGTGATCGAGGACTCGACGATAGAAGCGGGGGTCAGCAGGGAGCGATGGATGAAGTTCGTCGTGATCTGGTGTCGGCATGGGAGTGACTCGGACCGGAACTGGAGGGGGAAGGCGGTGTCCAGTTCAATCGGCTCAGTTGTGCCCCACTTGACAACATGTCGTTGAATACGGCGTTATCTCAACGGTCTCTTGACATACGGCCACGGATCGTGACGATTGGGAACGCTGCGACGACGTTCGGCGGTTAGTCGGTTGACCAGATCGCTACGAGTGGTGGCCGCAGAATGGTGATCCCAGCGGTTTACGACTTCGGTCGGATCAGTCGTGAGGTTGTAGAGTTCCCACTCGTCCGGCAATCGCGTTGATCGAAACTCGGGTCCGTCTGGTCCATCGGCAGCGAGATGACGAAACCCTGGTTCTGACCACGTATTCGGATCATCGAACGTGCGAACCAGTTTCCAGATCGCGCCGTCAAGCCCGGCGACAATCGCTTCGAAGTTGGCACCGACGTTGGCGGGGACCCGGATGCGCATGTTGTCTGGCGGATTGCCGGCGAGCCCGAACGAACGTGCGACGACCGATGCCCCTGAGTCGCCTTCGAGAATGTTGTCGCGTGTCATCAGGTAGACGGCTCGGGTCGTGTCCGGCTGGTCGACTCCATCGACGACTTGCATCAGGTCGCGGCCCGGTAACGGATGAAATTCGGTGAACTGGCCCGAGAGTGTCTTGCTGACGGCTTCGATGTCGATTCCGGCGGCGCTAAGCAACGTTGGGACGAGGTCGACGTGCGAGGTCGGCGCGTCGAGGATCGTCCTGGTGGTCGTCGGTCGTGAGCCGATGCGAGCAACAACAAAGGGAACACGGGTCGCCTCGTCATAGAGGTTGAACCATTTCTGATGCAACCCACCGTGGGCCCCGAGCAGATCACCGTGGTCAACGCTGCGCACGAGTACGGCTTCGGTTGAGCCCTTTTCGGTGACCGCCCGCCGAACGCGATCGAGGGGTTGATCCACGATTGCGTGGAGCCGGTAGTACATCCGTCGGTATTCGTCAGCGTGCTCGTCGTAGACGCCTTGGCCGATCGGCGCATATCCGGTCGGATACGAGGCACGGTATGCAGCCTGGGCAGCCGGTTTGGTCGAGAGGTCTTCGTTGGCGGTCGGAGGCGGCGGAACTCTCGGAGTATCGTGTTCACCGTCTCCGAGTGGGTTGTTTCGGATCCACGCCGGGAACAACACGATGTCGTGAGGATTGACGAAGCTGGCGACAAGTAGGAACGGCTTGAGCGCGTCAAGGTGGCCGGCTCGCCGACGGGCGTAGCGATCGGTGAGCCACGTCACGACACGATCAGCTATCAGGTTGTCCCGCCGTAGCCCACTATTGGCCAGGATGCCACCATGCGGTTCAGGGCCGATCCACCCAGAAAATCCATACGCATCCAATGGGTCGGCACCGAGGTAGGCCTGCACGGCGACTGGATCGACCTCGCCGGCGTCGCTGTTGGTCGCCAGCGGCTTGCCCGTCTCGGGGTCGATCAGATCGGCACGTGACAGATGCCATTTACCCTGGTAGTGGGCATCGTACCCGGCCGCTCGGAACCAGTGACCAAGTGTCGGAACTTCACCGACGGGTAGCCAGCGCATTGCTGAGTCGTCAGCGTCCTTACCGAGCCCATCAGTCTGGGTGACGCCGTGAAGGTCGGGGTACTGGCCGGTGAACATCGTCGGCCGACTCGGCACGCACGCCAAGGAACCGGTGTAGTGACGTTCGAACGAGACCCCATGTTCGTCAAACCAGCGCCGACCCGGCAGCGCCGTCAACCGCCACGCACGCAGCTCGTTCGACTCGTACGGCGGGATCGCCCGTTCCTGATCGGTCAGGATGATGACGACGTCCGGCCGGGTTTCGGTCATCGCAACCTCAACCGAGATGTTGGTGCAGGAACGCAGTCGCCTTGGGCCAGATCTCTGCGTACAACTTCGCGTCCTGCGTGCCGAGCGCGTTGTGCGGCGCCATGAAGGCATGTCCGCTACCGGGGTAGACCGTCAGCGTGGCGTCCTTGCCGAGCCCCTGCAGCGTTGCTTCGAGCGCCTTGGCGGCAGCCGGCGGGAAGAAGTCG
>JANOTN010000273.1:0-12369 GCA_031416375.1 Ilumatobacteraceae bacterium | reverse complement strand
TCGACATGAATCGTCTGGCCGGTCATGAAGTCGGAATCGCCGCTGGCGAGAAACACCGCCACGGGGCCGATGTCGCGATCGACGTCGCCCATTCGGCGGAGCGGGATGCCGGCAATCAACTTCTCCTCGATCCCGGGACGGGCGTCGAGGAATTCGCGGGCGGAGTCGGTGACGATCGTCGGGATCAGCACGTTGACACAGATTCCGTACTTACCCCACTCGTTGGCAGCCGTGCGGGTGAGCGCTCGAATGGCTTCCTTGTTGGCGTTGTAGGCAACGGTTCCTTTCATCGCCGTGACGCCATTGCCCGACCCGAAATTGATGATCTTCCCGCCGCGCTCGCGCAAGTGCGGGAATACCGCTTGCATGCCATACAACGTTCCCTTGACTCCGGTCTGAAATGTGTAGTCCCAGGCGTCATCGGGGAACGACTCGATCGGGATGTAGCCCGGCGAGCCCGCTGGTTCGTCCGCTGTGCCGAACCCTTGGGCGTTGTTGACGAGGATCTCGACCGAGCCAAACTCGGCGACGGTTCGAGCAACCATCGCATCGATGTCAGCGCGCGATCCAACGTCACATGTGACACCGATCGCCCGGCCGCCAGCGGCGACGATCTGGGCCACGACCTCGTCGACCGTGCGTTGCGTGCGAGACGCCACCGTGACGGCGGCACCCTCGTTGGCGAGCGCAATCGCGATCGCTCGCCCAATGCCGCGTCCAGCACCGGTGACGATCGCGACCTTGCGTGCAAGCCTGCCGTGTTGATCAGGTGACATAGTCGTCAAGAATGTCACATCGATGATCTACTGGTTCGTGAGCAGCATTGCGCCACTGAACATGCCAACTGCGTTGGCCCACACGCTGACCTCGGCTCCTGGCACCTGACGCTCGCCGCATTGGCCGCGCAGTTGCTTGACGGCTTCGATACAGAAGTTGGCTCCGTGCCGACGGCCGACGTTGATCGCTCCGCCGTCGGTGTTAGTTGGCATCTTGCCACCGGGGCGAGTATTGCCCTCCTTGACGAACTCAGCGGCCTCACCGGGGCCACAGAGGCCGAGCGCTTCGAGCCATTGCAACGTGATGATGCTGAATCCGTCGTACAGGTGGGCCGTATCGACATCGACCGGCGTCAGGTCGGAGCGCTTCCAGAGCAACTCGGAGCAGTGTGCCGGTGATGTGCGCACCATGTCGGGCAGGATCTCGAAGTTCATGTCGTGAATTGCTGAGAGCGCCGATGCCTCGACGAACACAGCTGGTTGCTTGAGGTCGCGGGCACGTTCTTCGGTTGTGAAGATCACCGCAGAACCCGAGTCGCACGGGTAGTCGCAATCGAGGATCCGAAGCGGCTTCGTGATGTACGGCAACTCGAGGTAGTCGGCGGCCGACAACGGGCCCTTCTGGAGCGCGTTGTCGTTCATCAACGCCCATTCGCGCTGCACCTCGGCGAACGTGGCGAAATGTTCTTCGGTGGCACCGGTCTCGTGCATGTAGCGCTGCATCAGCAGGCCAGCCCATTGCGTCGGGCTGAAAACGCCGAATGGGTTCTGGAACTGGGTGTCGCCTGGGCTCGGCGCGCCGAGCATCGCCGTGCCGGCCGCCAGAGCAGAACTGGGTGGTTGTTGCATCATGATCCGGAATGCCATCACCGTCTCGGCGTGGCCGGCGGCGACGGCCTGGGCGGCGTGGTAAGCGGGCGTGATGAACGCCGGTGAAACGTTGACGTTGAGGCTCCACTGGAGTCGATCGAACCCGAGCATCCAGGCGAAGTCGACGGCGTCGCCGCCCCACGTCGACGCCCCGTCGATGTCATTCGCCGAAAGGCCTGCATCGTCAAGGGCGCGCACTGCCGCCTGGGCGGCATGGTGACGCTCGGTGATCCCCGTGTTGCGCCCGACATCGGAGAACCCGACGCCGACGATCGCGACCCTTCTTGCCGCCCTTCGTGGTGGTCGGGTTCGTCGGCCCTTCGGTTCTCCTCGCCCTCCGTGCGGCTCGTCGCTGGCGTTCTGTATCTCAGTCACGCTGACACCCTTGAGTTGACCGGTTCGAAGACGGGGACGACGTAGCCGTCGGCGAGTTCTTCGAACGTGACCTGCAGTTGCAGACCGATCCGCACGTCCGCCTCTTCGATTCCGACCAGGTTCGACAGCAGATGTAAGCCTGGTTGTTCCACCAACGCAACGGTCGCCACGAGGTACGGAACTCGGTCGACAAAGAACGGGTGAAAGGCTTTGCACGTCTGTGTGTAGCTGTAGAGGGTTGCCTTACCCGAGACCTTCTCGCCAGCGAGGTCGAACGATTGGCAGTTGCGGCAGACCGGCCGAGGCAGGTGGATGTATGTCCCACAGGCTTGGCAGCGCTGGATCCAGAGTTCGTGGTTGCGGGCACCCTCCCAGAAGAACGCCGTCAACGGGTCATCCGGAAGTGGCGGTGGTGCTGGTTCAGACATATGACTATCGTGCTGTGAAACTGACACATTCGTCAAGTTGAGAGATCTTCGGGGGAGCACATGGAGTCGCGTGATCTTGGAAAGGTGATCTACGAGAAGGACGGCGCGATTGCCCGCGTGATCCTCAACTGGCCGGAGAAAGCCAACTCGCAGTCGTCCGAACTTGTCTGGCAAGTCGACGAGGCGTTGGAACTGGCGCAACATGACTACGACGTCAAGGTCCTGATCTTCAAGGCCAACGGCAAAGGTTTCTGCGCCGGTCATGCGATGTCAGGGCCGGAGACATATCCGGAGTTCCAACGATCGATCGAAGGGATCGGCTCGAACTGGATCGGGAGCCGCGACCTGTTCCTGCGCCCGACGCTGAAGTTCTTCGAGTTTCCGAAACCGATGATCGCCCAGGTTCATGGCTATTGCATCGGGGGAGGCACCTACTGGGCGTACTTACCCGACATCACGATTGCCAGCGACGACGCCTACTTCCAGATGCCACTCGTGCAGGGGCTCGGCTTCCCAGGCGGCGAGACGATGGTCGAACCGTGGACGTTCATGAACCGCAAGCGTGCCGCCGAGTACCTCTACACGGCACAAACGTTGACGGCCGAAGAGGCGTTGGGCTTCGGCTTGATCAACAAGGTCGTCGCGCGTGACGAACTGGAGGCGGCTGTCGAGGCGATGGCGGCCAACATCGCCCGCGCCCCGCTGTCGACGTTGATGGGCACTAAATCGCTGTTGATCCGAGCCTGGGAGGAAATGGGCATGCGACAGCATCTACAACTCTCGGCCGATGTGATGTCGATCATGGAGGGCACCTCGGATGCTCGGGCGGCTCGGCAACGACTGATGGAGCAGGGTATCAAGCCCCGCGACATGGCGGCCGAGTAGCCACCGGCTGACGTTACGGCGCGAGGATCACGCGCTCGATGAATCGAGCCTGGGCCTCGATGATCTGTTCATCGGTCGGCTCGTGCTTGGTGCCGATGCCCTCATCAGGAAAGTGTTCGAGCAGGCCGGCCAGCATCATCACGGCGGCCCCACGTCCGAGCGGGTACGCGCGTGGAGGACCAAACGTCGCCCCGACCGCCTTGGTGATCGCGCCCACCACGTCGGCCGCGGGAGCCAGCACTGCCGGCTCGACGGGGAACTGTTCGGTCCATGCTCGCGTGACGCCGGCGTATCGTTTGTGGGCGTCGAGGAATCGGTCAAGCCAGTCGACCAGTGCCTCCCGATCATGTCGGGCATCGAGCTGCGCGAACTCGAGGAAGAGCGGCGTCATCTCGCTGGCCGCTTCCTCGGCGAGTGTTGTGATCAGTTCGAGTTTGTCGCTGAAGTATCGGTAGAACGTCCCGCGGGCGAGCCCTGCTTCGGTCACGATGTGATCGATATTGGCAGCGTCGTAGCCATGCGCTGCGAAGACCCTTCCCGCTGCGTCGATCAAATCTCGCACGGTGTTGCCGGCCTTGGCGCTCAGCCCGTCAAACGGATTCGATCGCGGAACTGAATCACGAGCTGACAACATTGCCAACGGACCATGTGCGGCGACTGCCGGCTGTTCGCTGTCGTCGTTGGCGTGGCCGGTGTCGCGTGGGCCATCGGTGAGCACATCTGTCGGCGTCGAAGGGAACAGGTACAACTGCAACGCTGAGGCGAGACTGAGCACGAGCAGTTCGTCGGATGTGGTCGGCCGGTACACGTGGCGGATGTAGTTGAACCGGGCCGTCATCGCAAGCACGAGTAGCGACGATGTGCGCGCCTCATCCAGATCGAGGCCAGCCGCGACCAGACATTCCGAGAAGCGCTCAGTGTGACTATCGACGAAGTCGACGATTCGTGGGCGCAGTTCAGCTTTCGGTGAGTTGACGTTGGCCCATTCGATATACATCGGCGCGTACCGATCGAAGATCCATGACCACCTCTGCAACCATGAATACAAGTTGCTGTAGCCGTCGGTTGTCGGCCCGAGTTCGCCAAGCGATCGGTTGAGTTTATGGAGGGCCGCGCCTGACGCGATCATCAGTTCGATAAAAACCGCTTCTTTGCTTTCGAAGTACTGATACACCGTCGCCCGAGATGTCTCGGCGAGCACCGCGATGTCATCAACAGCGGTTGCGTGAAAGCCCTTCTCGATAAAGCATTGCAGTGCGGCGTCGATGACCTGCTGTCGTGTTTGTGCGCCGCGAGTGCCGATCACGGGGCTGCTCGGCCCATAGCTGGTTCGTCGGGTAAAGGCTTGCTGGTCGGTCACGTGTGGCTCGGTGTCGCCATCTCGGCTTCGATGACGACTGGACTCTGGTTGATTTCGAGCATGGCTCCCTGCCGGTCCGATGAAAATCTGACGTTCGTGTCACACTAGTGCACCGAGGTCAGGGAACGAGATGGTGGACGAGACAACAACCGAAAGCGATCTGCATGCGTCCGACCTTCGATCGTTGTTCGACCTTGAGGCGGTCTCACGCGCCGACGAAGTCAGCTGGTTCTGTGGTCGGCTGCGTCAGCCTGTTGCCTCATGGCCGAAATTGTACGGCGGTCAAGTCGCCGCCCAGTCGCTGATCGCGGCCGGGCGAACCGTGCCGTCGGGGCGCAAGCCGCATTCGTTGCACGGCTACTTTCTGCGAGTCGGTGACATCGACCGCAAGATTGAATTTCGGGTTGATCACGATCGCGACGGCCGCTCGTTCTCCGCTCGTCACGTGTCGGCGATGCAGGGCGGTCGTGTGATCTTTTCGATGCTCACCTCGTTTTGTGCGGGCGAGGCCACTGCGGTGTTGGACAACGTGCCCCGTCATCCGCTGGTGGCGCCCGAACCCAGGGAGTGCGCGTCATACCCGATCGATCCGCATCTCGAAGTTCGCCAGATCACGACGTTGCGGGAGCACGAGGGGCGTCAACTTCACCCCGACGCATTGTGGGTGCGCGTTCCCGACGGATTACCAGATGACCCACTGACCAACGCTGCAGCACTCACCTACATGTCTGATCTGGGCAGCGGGTTTGGCCAGACTCTCGACCCGTCGGTCGGCATTGGTGGACCAAGTCTCGATCACGCGATGTGGTTCCAGCAGCCACTTGATCCGCACGGCTGGTTGCGCCTTGACATGTGGCCGGTCTCGGCGGTACACGGACGCGGGGTGTATCACGGGTCGCTGCGAGATCGCAGCGGGCGACTCGGTGCGACCCTTGTTCAGGAAAATCTGTTGCGATGATCGATATAGCTCCCACGAAGGAATCCCGATGAGTTTGCAACCATTACCCGATATCACTGATGACACGGCGGCATTCTGGGGAGGCGGTGCTGACAGCGAGTTGAGGATTCATCGGTGTCGCCACTGCCAGACCTGGTTCCATCCTCCGACGCCGGTCTGCCCGGAATGTCTCTCGATGGATGTCGGTTCGGATGTTGTCTCGGGTCGCGGCCACGTTGCTGGGTTCACCGTGAACGTGCAGCCATGGGCTCCAGACATGGAGGTGCCGTACGTCGTCGCCGTCGTTACCGTCGATGATGCGCCTGGGGTTCAACTGACAACGCGGCTCATCGACGTCGCCCCGGCCGATGTGTCGGTTGGGATGCCAGTTGAGGTGACGTTCGAACAGGTTGCCGACGACGTGTGGTTGCCGTTGTTCCGCCCAGCCAGCACCAACACGACCTCGGAGGTCACATCATGAGTATCAGCACCAGCCGATATTTGGGGCTGCGGATCGGCGAACGCGATGCGGTCATCTCCGGGATCGGTCGTTCGGTCGTCGGCCGCAAGCTCGGACGGACTGGATTGTCACTCACGGTCGAGGCGGCGCTGCAGGCAATCGAGGACGCAGGGCTCAGCCGTGACGACATCGACGGTCTGTCCACCTATCCCGGTCTGATGGACGCCTCACCGGGCATGTCGCCGTGCGGCATTGGCGATGTGCAGGACGCACTCCGCCTCAAGCTCAACTGGTACTCGGGAGGTGGCGAGGTTCCCGCCCAACTCGGTGCGGTGTTCAACGCAGTCGCCGCCGTGGCCGCCGGACTCGCCAATCACGTCCTCGTGTTCCGCACGGTTACTGAGTCGTCGGCCCAGACCGCCCAGCGACGCGCCAGCGTGGTCGGTTCCGGAGACAGCCGTGTTGGCGGTCCGATGCAGTGGATGGTGCCGTTCCAGGCCGTTTCAGCTGCCAACTGGGTGGGTGTGTATGCCCAGCGATATATGCACAACTACGGCTTGACTCGTGAGCAGCTCGGGCAGATCCCGCTCAACCAACGTCGTCATGCGGCGCTCTACGACAAAGCAATTTTCCGTGACCCGCTGACCATGGACGACTACTTGAACGCCCGCATGGTGTCGTATCCACTCGGTCTGTACGACTGCGATATCCCTTGCGATGGTTCCTGTGCCGTGGTCATCTCACGAGCGGATGCAACGCCCGATCTCAAGCAGGTCGTTCGGATTGAGGCGATTGGTTCCGCATTGACTGGTCGCAACTCGTGGGACCAGCGCACCGATCTCACCGAAACAGCGGCACACGACTGCGCTCCGATGATGTGGGCGCGTACCGACTTGACGGTGAACGACGTCGACACGGTGCAGACGTATGACGGATTCTCGTTCCTCACGATCACCTGGTTGGAGGCATTCGGGTTCTTCCCGAAGGGCGAAGCCGGCCCATGGTTGGAAGCCGGTGAGGCGCGGATTGGCTTGGGTGGGGAGATTCCGATGAACACCAACGGCGGTCAGCTCTCCGGTGGTCGTCTTCACGGTTACGGCTACCTCTACGAAGCCTGTGCCCAACTCCGAGGGGAAGCGACGGGCCGCCAAGTGGAGGGTGCCGAAGTCGCCCTGGTCGGCGCCGGTGGAGGTCCGCTCGGCGGTTGCATGCTTCTCACCAAGGATCGGTAGCGATCACGTTGCCGGATTGACGATCGTTGGCCGAAGTAGGCTTGTCCCATGATTGAGCAGCCTGCGACGGGCCTGCGGCTCGCCCTCGAACTCACGGAATTTGGAGCTCGACTGCGTGAACAGCGGTTCCGTCGTGAGCACCCGTCGGCCGACGATCAAACGGTTCGGCGGTTCATGGACGACTGGTGGCGCGAGCGACCGGGCGCACCTCACGGCGATTCTGTCGGTCGACCCGTAGCGGTTCCTGGTGCCCGTGTCGGATCTTGAACAGTCGCTCCGCGACGTTGTTGCAGCCCTCAATCGTTGTGGAGCCTCGTTTGCTCTGGTGGGAGGACTGGCGGTCGCCGTTCGCGCCGAACCGAGATTGACGCGCGACGCTGACTTTGCTGTTGCCGCCGCCAGCGATGCGGAGGCTGAGGCCCTTGTGCACAACCTTCGTTCCGACGACTACCACGCGTTTGCGGCGATCGAGCATGACCGGGTTTCACGCCTCGCCACTGTGCGACTGAGTCGGCCCGGTTACGAGCACAGCGCTGTGACCGACCTGCTGTTTGCATCTAGTGGGATCGAGCGCGAGATCGTGGCCAGCGCTGAATCGGTCGAAGTGCTCCCTGGTCTGACCCTGCCCGTGGCGCAGGTCGGCCACCTGATCGTGATGAAGCTGCTTGCCCGCGACGACCGACATCGTCCAGCAGATGCCGATGACCTTCAGGGCCTCCGTGCGGTAGCTGAAGATCACGATTGGGAAATCGCCTACGCGGGCGCACGCCTGGTGATCGATCGTGGTTACGACCGTGATCGAGACCTGATCGCCGCCATCGAGCAGCTCAGGACTGACGCACCGTGGTAGCGATCTGGGGAACCGGTTGCGTTCCAAAAACGTCTCAACGAGTATGACATTGATGCGTGGTTCGATCGCTGCTCTCGTTGCGGGTGTGCTGGTGGCAGCAAGTTGTGGCGGGTCCAGTGAAACCGGTGAGGTGAGAGGCGGCGAGCCAACGAGTGACCAGGCGAACCTGGACGAGGTGCCTGAGTCGGGACCGCTGATCGACCTCGTCGCCAACGTGACCGGTCGAAACACCTCGCCTGGCGCAAACGGTGTTGCCGTCGATTCCATTGTCGATGGCACGAACCAGTTTGCGGTGGAGTTCTTCCAAGCGGCCGTTGGGGCACCGACCGGTAACGCCGTGGTCGGGAACTACAGCCTGAGTACGGCGCTGCTGTTGACAATGGCGGGAACAAGCGGAGCGACGGCTGATGGGTTCGCTGACGTGCTCGGTGTTGGCACCGTCACCCCGGCTGAACTTCACCCTGCGGTGAATGCGATTGATCTGATTCTTGAGAGTCGGGCCGGTGACGGTCTCGACATCTCGACGGCGAACAAGTTGTTCGTGCGACCCGGCCTTGTACTGCGCGACGAGTTCCTCGACATAGCAGTTGGTGCGTACGGTGCTCCGGTCGCCTCAGCTGACTTTGCCGGCGCTCGCGACGAAGTCACAGCGGCGGTCAACGGGTGGGTGTCGGAGCAGACCGACGGTTTCATCGACCACCTGACCGATGGTTACTCGACTGACACCGTGATCGTGCTCGCCAACGCGATGTACCTCAAGGCGAAATGGTCGGTGGTGTTTTCCCGCTTACCGCAACCGGGCCCGTTCACGTTGGCGGATGGCACCCAGTCGAGTGTTGAATTGATGGCGCACAATGAATACCTGCCGCTCAACGAGGGTGCAGACTTCGTGGCGGTGGAGCTGCCATACGCCGGTGGGAACCTCAGCCTTGTCGTGATTCAGCCGGACGACCTCGCTGCCTTCGAGTCCGACCTCACGGCGGCACGATTGAACGAGATCACCGGTGGGCTTCAGGAGAGCGGGATTCATTTGACGATGCCGATCTGGTCGACGAAGACATCCATTGAAGCTCTCGACCCCTTGCACGCGATCGGCCTACCAACGGTGTACGACTTCGATGCCATGTTCGAAGGCGGCGATTCCGGCTACTTCATCGAATCGATCTCACACGTGGCGCGAATCGATGTCGATGAGACCGGCACGACTGCAGGTGCCGCCACCGACGTCGCCGTCGCCGCATCCCACGGGCCGACGATCGCAATCGATCGCCCATTCTTCTACGTGATTCGCGATCGTGGTTCAGGAGTATTCCTGTTCCTCGGCCACGTCACCAACCCGGCAATCACCGACTGAGCATTGATCCGCCGATGCGCCGATCAAGTACTTGCCGGCTACGGCCGGTCGAAGACCGTTGCGGGAGTGAACGATCGCACATCGGCTGCTCGACCGACATCTGTAGCGACTCCCACTCGACTCCAAATCGCCAGGATTGGGGAAACAGCCGCGTCGCCGGGGAGAACCGACTTGCGTCGAAGCATATTCAGTTGGTCGAGGTCAAATGTTCGGTCCTGCCACTTCGCTTCGCCGACGAGAGCCGCTGAACCGCTGCTGTCGAGCCCAAGTACGTCGATTTCTGCTACTTGAGCCTTCCACCATCGACCGATCACGAGGTCAGGCAATCCACCCTGGGCGACGAGCCGAATCGCGTGAGCGCGAGCGATGTCCTCCCATACCGCTTCGAGATGGGAACGCCAACGCGGCACCGTCCGTCGGAGAACGGCGAGGCCCTGACCTCCGTCGATCAGTTCGGCGTCGTCACGTAGGACGGCGAACCAGAACCGCAGATACGTGTCGACCAGTCGGTAGAGCGGATCAGCTGACGGCGGCGAGCCGAGTGGTCGTTCGGCCACGACATAACCGGACCGTTGAAGATGCGCGAGGGTGTAGTCGATCCGCTGTTGAGCGCGTCCGGCGATCTTCGATCGACGCGTTGGGCCCTGCGCCATCGTGGCGAGAACTCGCTCGTACCCCGACCGGGCGTCGAGGTCCTCGAACATGATGTCAACGGCATCTCGAACGAGTAAACCAGCAGGTGCCCCGGCGAGGCGTGCGAGGTTCTGATCCGGCGATTCGGCTCCGCTCCACTCGGCAAGGTGCAGCGGATAGCCGCCGCAAGCGGCATACGCAGCGACGACATCCTCGGCCGAGACTGTTGGGCCTAGCAGTTCGGCTGACTCCCACGGGTCGAGCGGATCAAGTCGGAGTTCGGGGTTGGCTCGGCGGTAGAGGCCACCTTCTGGACCGATCAAGCGGCGCATCGAAGCAACAGCCGAACCGCAAATGATCAACAGCAGTTGTGCCCCTGCCGGGGACGACTCGAGCACTGACGAGATCAGATCGCCGAGATCGTCTCTGGCGTGGGCGAGTCGCGGTGCCTCGTCGAGTACGACGACGAGAGGCGAGCCCACCGAGAGCTCCTGGAAGAACCGGAGAGAGGCTTCGATAGATGCGAACGATCCGCCGGCCAGATGGATTCGATCACCCAACGCCCGTTGGGCCGCCTCGTGCAGCCTTCGAAGTTGTTCCGGTTCGGCGTCATTTCGAGTTGCAGTGAAGTAGACGCACGGTAGATCTCTCGTGAACTGGGACAAAAGGAAGGTCTTGCCGACCCGCCGCCGCCCCCAGACGACGACGAGGCGACTGGTCCCCCGCTTCGTTTCGGCCCATGCCTCCTCTAACGCGCTCAGTTCTATCGCACGACCAATCAGTGACACAAACTGATTGTATCACAAAGAGTTTGTACAATAGGCACCGTGGTCACCGAATGAGCGATGATCCGTAACGTTGTTGAGCGGCTTGCGCCGAAACGCCAAGTTCCGTTCCGATCCGTTTCCACGACATGCCAGACCGGCGGGCACCGTCGACTGCCTCAGCCACCTGCTGTTCGCACCGAGCCCGCGCCAGAGCTGCTCGGCGGAGCAGGTACTCAGCGACATCGACTTGATCTCCTTCGGTCGGTTGATAGGTCTCGAATCGTGTCGCCAACTCGTCGGCGTGATCGAGAATTTCTTGCAAGGAGCGTGGCATCGTGATCACCTCAGAAAACGTGGTCGGGCGGCCATGGCGTGAATTATCACGTCGCGTCCCGCGGCATTGGAGTGTCCGACTTCGAGCAGGTTGCCTGCCAAGTCGGGGCCGACGAGCATCATCATGTCGTCAACTTTGAAGGCGCGAATCGGATTTCGGTAGGCATGCAACATGTTGTCGTCCGAGATCCCGTGTTTGCGGGCGCTCCAGAGAATGATCGGATCATCGTTCATCAATATAACTTGATAGCTGTGATGCGGTACGTGTCAAAGGTGGTCGCCGATCTCGATTGAGGAACCAGATCGGGGAAGTCGTGCCCATTCTGGCTGACTCCTGTCACAGCGCTGCCAGGAGACGGACATCGTGTGCGCGAATCGGCGCGGCGGTGACGTCACAGTTGTGTGATGACCGATGTAGATGAGCCGTCGGAGATCAACATCACTCAGCTCTGGCGGTCGCACTCGACCGAGCTCCTTCGGTATGCGACGCTGCTCGTTGGTCCCCACGATGCCAATGATCTCGTGGCTGGCGCATTCGCCAAGATCGGACCGTCGGCGCTCGGTCAAATTATGAATCCGCGTGCCTACCTGTTTCGGGTCGTAGCCAATCTCGCGTTCGATCAGCGCCGAAGCCAGCAACGTCGGCAGGTCCGAGATCTCCACGCATTGCTCCCGACCTCGGGCGGGGCAATGGACAGTCAGCTCGACGTTCGGCGTGCCGTCGCGGCGCTCAGTGTGCAGCAGCGCGCCGTTGTCTATTTCGCCTATTGGGAGGATCTCGACGCGCCCGCCATCGCCGAGATCCTCGACATCGCCCCGGGAACGGTTCGCCGCCACCTCGCAAACGCACGCCACCGCCTGCGAAAGGAACTTTCATGACTGACCTGCTCGACGATCAGATTCGAGAAGCTCTCCGCTCCATCATGGACCTCGCCCAAGTCCCTGTTGGATCGGACCCGCCCGAGGCGGTCCACTGGTTCTCACCGCGTCGCGGGTCTCCGGTCACAGTTGCAGCCTGCTTGCTGCTGCTCGCCGGAGTTGGTGGATTGGCTTTGGTTGCTCGGAGCGGAGAACCTCCGACGTCTTCGACATCGCCGTCTGCCAGATCG
>JANOTN010000272.1:0-3708 GCA_031416375.1 Ilumatobacteraceae bacterium | reverse complement strand
GCCTTGTTGGCCTCGCAGCGATCAGCAGGAAATGGCTCACCGGCTTTCACGGCTGACACACCGCTCGCCTCATCGTCGGTGTCGTCGCCGCAGGCGACGGCAATCAGAGCGAGCGGGATGAGCGTTGATATGAGTGCGCGCTGACGCAACATGGGGTTCCTCCTCGGAACAAGCGAATCGATTGGTTAGCCGGAGCAAGCGGGTCGGGTCGGACGTCTCAATCGTCGTGCGAGGGCGAGTCTAGTGATCGTTCGCCCCGGACTCCCATTCAAGTCGCGCTCAACCGTTCTATAGCGCGTCCATCGCGACATGAAAGCGGGCTCAGTGCTTACCGATACTGAATCGTTGTGAGGCATGCCACTTGAGCATCTTGCGTTCCAGCATCGTGAGGGCGAGGAGTAACGCGATCCCAAGCAAGGTCGAGCACAAAATTGAGCCCCACAGCAACGGTGCTCCAAGCGTTTGGTTTCCACGTGTTCGAGCGGCCGTGGCACCCAGTCCTGGCACCGACGATGCTGAGCCGCCTTCGGCAAAGAACGCCGCTGCCAGGCCAAGGCCAACCGAGAAACGAGCCGCGGTAAACAGGGACGGCAACGCCGATGGAAGACGAAGCCGCCAGAACACATCGACCGGGCTCGCCTCGATCGAGGCGAACACCTCGCGGGCTGACACGTCCGCCGATCGCAATCCGACCACGGTCGCGAAGACGAACGGCGGGAACGTCACGAATGCGACCATGAAGAGTATCGTTGGCGTGCCGGCGCCGAGCAGCAACACCACTGACGTGATGTATGCCACCCACGGCGTCACCATGATCAGCACGAGGATGGGCTGAACCGCCCATTCCAAACGCCGAACTGCGGCCAGCGCTGCGCCGACGACGACCGCCACCACGAGTCCGATCCCCACGCCAATCAGTGTGTGCCACGCCGTTGACCAAGTCGTCCGAAGATAGAACGCGGGGTCTTCGGCCAGTGCTCGAAGAATTCGCGATGGTTCCAACAACGCGAACGGCTTGATGTCGCCGATGCGAACGAACGCCTCCCAGATTGTTCCAAACACGAGCAATCCGATCACAGCCCAGATTGCCGGTCGTTGCTTCACCGTCCTGCTCCAGCTTGAAGCAGATGCCGAAGTGTCGTCTCGTGAGCGAAGAACGTCGAATCGTCCTCGATTTCCGGGGTCCTTGGATGGGCGAGACCGATTGACTCCACGCCCATGACCTCGCCGGGCCGGGCCGACAACACTGCCACGCGGTCAGAGAGAAATACGGCTTCGGCGAGCGAGTGGGTCACAAACAACACAGTCGTGTTGAGCGGCTCGCACAACGTTGCGAGGAGATGTCTCATGTCGACTCGAGTGATTTCGTCGAGCGCCGCAAACGGTTCGTCCATGAGGAGATACGGAGCCCCGAGCGCAAACGCTCGGACGAGGGCGACGCGTTGCTGCATCCCACCTGATAATTCGTGCGGGTAGGCCTTCCGGAAGTCGTCGAGACCAACTTGTGCGAGCAGCTCAATCGGGTCTGGCAGTGACGCAGGGTTGGCAGCCGTGTTGACGTCTTGCAACAATCGGGCGTTGGCTTCAACGGTGCGCCACGGCAACAGCGCCGGGGACTGAGGCACGAAGCCGATCCGTTTGCGAGTTCGGGCTGTGTCCGGCGACCCGTCGTCGATCGTCACTGTGCCGGTCGTCGGACGCTCCAAACCGGCAACGATCCGAAGCAACGTGGTCTTGCCGCAACCACTCGGGCCGAGCACGGTGACGATCTCGCCGGGATCGACGTGAAGATTGACCGGTGCGAGTGCGTCAAGAGTGCCGAACGACTTCGATATCCCTTCGATGCGGATTCCGGCCGTCACGGCGCGGGATCGTACCGGTTGTGACGGTCGCAAGCCCGACCTAGCCTTGCAGGGTCCGTTCGGGCTGCGTCGATAGTCGTGGCTCGGGCGTGATGCGATCAGCCCAACCGGGACGACGCGACCTCCATCACGGATCATCGAAACGATGATCGCGGAAGGCAGAACATCATGGCTATCACGCCAAAAGCAGAGATCATTGCCAAGCACGGCACCAGCGTCAACGACACCGGTTCACCGGAAGTTCAGATTGCGCTGTTGACCGACCGGATCACGCACCTGACCGAGCATCTCAAGATGCACAAGAAGGATCATCACAGCCGTCGTGGCCTGTTGATGCTCGTCGGTCGTCGTCGCCGCATGCTCGACTACATCAAGGGCATCGACGTCGAGCGCTACCGCAAGCTGATTGCCGAACTCGGCCTCCGCCGCTGATCGACGACAATCAGCCAACGAGCTGAACAAACGTGCGTTGCCTCCGGGTGGCGCACGTTTGCCCTGTCAAGGGGTATCGTTGACGTTCGGTATGCGGAAGGTCCGCGTATCGCACAACTGAGCGGCTCGCCGTCGGTTGCCGGTTGCCCATTCCGTGTCTGCGAATCCGCAGGTCGACGGGATCGCCAACTGGGAACCGGCCCTGCCGCTCCGACCGACGCCAGTGAGTACTGAGCGTCTGAAAGGAGCCATTCGTGGCTGATCCAATCCGCGTGTCCGCGCCCATTTCGGGTACCGACCGCACTCTCACATTCGAGACCGGAAAGCTTGCACCGCAGAGCCAGGGAGCCGTCGTGGCGACCATTGGCGGCACCATGGTGCTCACCACTGCCAACGCAGCTCGTGAAATCCGATCCGGGATCGACTTCTTCCCCTTGACGGTCGACGTCGAGGAGCGCTCGTACGCAGCCGGCAAGATTCCCGGCTCGTTCTTCCGTCGCGAGGGCCGTCCGAGTGAGGACGCAATCCTCACCTGCCGCCTGACCGACCGGCCGTTACGCCCGTCATTCGCCGAAGGTTTCCGCAACGAAACACAAATTGTCACCACGGTGCTCGGTGCTGACCAGGTCAACCCGCACGACGTGCTGTCGATCAACGCCGCTTCGGCGGCGCTGATGATCTCTGGTATTCCGTTCGACGGTCCGATTGGTTCCGTCCGGATCGCCTATACAACCGAAGGCACGTGGATCGCTCACCCGACCTACCAGGAGGGTGAAGCAGGCACGTTCGAACTCGTCGTTGCCGGCCGTGAGATGGACAACGGCGATGTAGCAATCATGATGGTCGAGGCCGGCGGCACCGAGAAGAGCTTCTACTACTACGAAGACGGTGCCCCGAAGGTCGACGAGGCAGTCCTCGCCGGCGGCCTCCAGGCCTGCAAGGTGTGGATCAAAGAATCGATCGCTCTTCAGCGTCAACTGGTCGCCAGTGTGATCGCCACCAGCGGCCCGATCGAGACGATGTCGTTCACGCCGGTCCTCGACTACGCCCCCGAGGTCTTCGCCGCCGTTGAGATCCTGGTCTCCGACAAGATTGCCGAGGCGGTCAAGATCGCCGGCAAGGCCGAGCGCAATGCCGCCACCGACGCTGCCGCGGCAACTGCTGTTGCGGCGCTGTGCGGCGATGGCGGCGAGTTCGCCGGTCAGGAGAAGGCCGTCAAGGAAGCCGTTCGTTCGCTGACCAAGAAGTTGGTCCGCAAGCGGATCGTCAACGAGGGTCTGCGGATCGACGGTCGTGGTGTTCGCGATCTCCGTACCGTGACCGCCGAAGTCGGCGTGCTGCCGACCGCTCACGGTTCCGGCCTCTTCCAGCGTGGCGAGACACAGGTCATGAACGTTCTGACGCTGGCGATGCC
>JANOTN010000271.1:0-1794 GCA_031416375.1 Ilumatobacteraceae bacterium | reverse complement strand
CTGGAGGATGGCCGAGTCCACGAAGGCGTCGAGAGCGCCATAATCCGACGTGCCGGGCACCACGAGCGCCTCGGTCTCGGTGAGCGCGGTGAGCACCGTCTGATCGGCCCGAGCCTGCGTCTCGAGGAACCTGTCGCCTACCCAATTCGGGATGAACCAACCGAGTCCGAGGGCCAGTACCCCGGCAACGGCGATACCGGCGATCGAGAAACGAGCCCACAGCCCGAGGTCTCTCCACCAAGACGGTTGGACCGTTCGCTCGTTGCGCCGTAGCTGAACTGGGCGTGGCATGTCAGCAGACTACGTGAAGGTCTTGTGGTCACGGCGCGGCATCGACCGGCACGCCTTCGAGTACTGACACGACGACCAGCCGACTCCGCGCGCTTCCTTTGGGGGTGCACGTGGTGAGGGTGAGAACTGCGCGCTCGGTCGTCTCGAGCAGACTCGCGTCATCGGCCGCCACCACGTGAACGCTCTCGACGAGGTAGCGATACGAGCCGGTGGGGGTGTCGACAACGATGGCGTCGCCCACCTCGAGCAGGTCCAGATCGTAGAAGGGTCGCGTGTACGTGGTGCGGTGGCCGGAGATGACCGTGTTGCCCGTGAAGCCGGGAACCGCGGTGCCCGGGTAGTGCCCCGGTCCTTCCTTGAGGTGGTCGCGTGAGACACCCTCCGCGACGGCCTGGCTGAGTCCGATCTTCGGGATGCGGATCACTGCTGCGGTGAACACTGGCTGTGGTCGAGCTTCCGACGGCGCCGGGCCGGCCAGGTCGCCGCCGACGTCCTGTGTGACCTGCTCGGGGTCGGCGGCGGCGGGTTCGATGATGCGTCCGTCCGCCGCCGTCGGGCGGGCGCCAACCTCGTAGGTCACCAGGGCGTCCTCGAAGTCGCTGGTCAGAACGTTGTACGCGGCGGACACGGCATTGCGGTAGCGGGGAATCGCGACGTCACTGGCGGCTGCCAGTTCCTGTTGGCGCCACTGCCCCGTCAACTCGTCAACCATCGGGTTCACTGCCAGGGTGCCACCGACGATCATCATGGTGATTGCGGTCCACGCCGCGAGCCTTCTTCGCAAACGCATCAGGGGTCGTTAGCTCGTTCTACGAAGCCGCAGCCAAATGCCGAGTCCGCCCAGCACGAGGGCCATCCCGGCGATCGGGAGCATCGAGTCTTCCGGCCCGGTGAAGGGCTGGGAAACGACCGGGCTCGTTCCGCCGCTGGGTGCAGTCGTGGTGGTGGCAGCGGTTCCGCCGCTGGGTGCAGTCGTGGTGGTGGCAGCAGCGGTAGTCGCGGTCGCGGCCGCCTGGACTGTCACGGTGCCCGTCATGCCGATCGACTCGTGCAGCGAGCAGATGTAGCTGTACGTACCTGCGGTGTCGAACGTACGCGAGAAGATGGTGCCGACAACGTTGACCGGGGCACCGGAACTCACACCGTCCGCGAAGACGACGTCGTGAAATCCGCCCTTCCAGCTGAATGTCACCTTGTCGCCCGTGCCGACGGTGAGCGCTGCCGGCTCGAACTGATTGGTGGCGGTGAGATCCACCGACGTGTCGGCGGCAAATGATGGTGCCGCCAGCATGATGGTGCCGCCGATCACGGCCAGTCCGGTCGCGATCTCACACAGTCTGTTTTTCATTCTGAGTTTGTTCCTCATCATGTTCCGCTTTCTTTGAATGGGTTTGCTTGGCCGCCTTGCGGCGTTTGAGGACGAGACCTGTGAGCACGAGCGCGACGACCACGCCGCCCAAGAGGGGCCACGGGATGATCCACACGGTGTGCTGCGTGACGATG
>JANOTN010000270.1:0-4069 GCA_031416375.1 Ilumatobacteraceae bacterium | reverse complement strand
GTCACGTCGAGGAAGACGGAATCGGCGAGCACCTCGTCCATTACGCGCAGCCGACCGGCGAGCAACCGGGTGACATTCCAGAGCAGTCGCGGGTCTTCGTCGAAGAGCTCACGGACCGGGCCGTACGGAATCTCCAACACGTCGGAAGGCTCAAGTGCCCTTGCCATCGCCGATCGGGAGCCCTCGTCGAGCAGTCCGAGTTCGCCGAACAGGTCACCGGCTTCCATCAGCGCCACGACGCTCTCTCGTTTGTCGATCGGACTGGTCATCGCAATCGCGATTCGGCCACGAACAACGAGATACAGCGCGTCAGCGGCATCGCCCTCGTTGAACAGTACGTCACCTCGCACGAGTTGGCGCTCACGCCCGGCGGAGGCGATTCGGCCGAGCAACTCCGGTGGAGCGTCTGCAAAGAATGATGTCCTGGAAAGTCGTTCGATTTGGTCAGCCATCCCGCCGGGCACCGTACTACCCTTGACGGGGTGAGTACCCGACCAAAGGTGTGGACCATCGTGGTCGGGGGTGGTTCCGGCCAACGATTTGGTCGACTCAAGCAATATGAATTGCTCGGCGATGAGCGCGTCATCGACCGGTCCCGCCGTATCGCTGAGTCCGTTTCCGACGGTGTTGTGGTGGTGGTCCCGAGATCTGACGCAGTTCGAGAACGTGGTGTAGCCGGTGGTGACACTCGCAGCGAGAGCGTGCGTGTTGGACTGTGTGGCGTGCCCGACGATGCTGACATTGTTTGCGTGCACGACGCCGCTCGCCCACTGGCGACTGCCGATCTCTACCGCGCTGTGATCGACGCCGTGATTGCTGGAGCCGACGGGGCGGTACCTGGCGTTCCGGTTACCGACACGATCAAGACCGTCGACGAATGTGGTGTCGTGACAGCGACCCTCGATCGCGACTCGCTGGTTGGCATCCAAACCCCTCAGGCGTTTCGAGCGAGCAGACTTCGTGCTGCCCACGCCGGAAATGCCGAGGGCACTGATGATGCTGCGCTCGTGGAAGCGATCGGCGGTCGCGTCGTCGTGGTGCCGGGCGAGCTTGGAAACCGGAAGATCAACAACCGGGATGACCTTGACTGGGCATGCGGATTCGTCGCCGGTGAGCGATGAAGATTCGTGTTGGTCAAGGCTTCGACGTCCATCGCCACTCCGATGATCCGGACAGAGCGCTCGTGTTGGGCGGTTGCCGATTCGGAGGGGAGCGCGGTTTGACCGGCCATAGCGATGCCGACGTTCCGGCCCACGCAGCAGCCGATGCGCTGCTCGGAGCGGCCGGTTTGGGGGACTTGGGGGAGCATTTTCCTGACACGGATCCGCAGTGGGCCGGGGCTGATTCTCTCAAAATTTTGTCTGCTGTTGCCGACCTTGTCAGGGGTGCCGGGTGGGTAATCGGCAACATCGACGTCAAAGTGGTGTGCGAACGGCCCAAGTTGGCGCCTCGAAAGGACGAAATGGAGCACAACCTGAGCAACGCAGCGCAGGCACCGGTGACGGTGTCTGGGCGTCGAGCAGAGGGTCTCGGCGCGATCGGTCGCAACGAAGGAATCGCGGCATGGGCGGTTGCGGTAGTCACTCGCGGGGAAGTCACTCGGGAGATCGCCTCATGACTCGCGGTCGCCCCACACAACCCGGTCGCAAACCCTCTGCTTCCGGTGCCAGCCGCCCTAGTGCTGGTCGGCGGTCGAGCGCACCTGGTGGTCGCTCGGGGGCTCCGGCAAGTCGTGGTGCCGGTCGCACCGGCAAGATCCGTCAGCCAGGCGAGGTCAAGCCGCGGGCGACGGAGAAGGGTCTCGGTGGCGAGCAGGTCGAGGGGCGTCAAGCCGTTCGCGAACTCATGCTCGCTCAACGTCGCAAGGTGCATGAGGTCTGGATCTCGTCGGAGTTGCAGGACTCGGAGGATGTTGACGACATCGTCGCGATCGCCGCAGCGAATCGTGTACCGGTTGCGTACGTCGCCCGAAAGAAGCTTGAGGCAACTGCCCGAAGTGAGGCACCGCAAGGCGTGCTGGCAATCGCCGCCCCGTTGCCTGAGGCCGACCTCGCCCAGTACCTGCGACGTCGTCCGGGCAAGCCTCCGTTCCTGGTAGCCGTCGATGGGGTGACCGACCCCGGCAACCTGGGTGCAATCGTGAGGAGTTGCGACGGTGCCGGCGTCGACCTCGTGATCCTCCCCAGACACCGAGCGGTGCATGTCACGCCGACTGTCGCCAAAGCGTCGGCAGGTGCGATTGAACATGTGCCGATCGCCGTTGTCTCCGGGCTTCCGAACACGATGGAACGGTTACGCGAGGCTGGTATTTGGCTCGTCGGTCTCGATGACGCCGCCGACCGGAGCCTGTTTGACCTTGGTGACCTCGGTGCGGAAGGCATCTGCCTGATTCTCGGCGCGGAAGGTGCCGGGATATCGCGACTCGTGCGTGAGCGATGCGACATGATTGTGAGTATTCCCATGCGGGGTCGGCTGAGTTCGCTGAACGTCTCAGCCGCGGCGGCACTCGCCACCTACGAAATCTCGCGACAGCGTAAACATACATAGTTAGTCTTAACTTCTACTTTGCAGAAGGCCCACATATGGCGGATCAGACTCCCATAACGCTCAACTCGATGCCCCCCACCCCGATGCCCCCCACCCCGATCGGTAGGCGTCGATTCATCGGCGGCGTTGTGGCCGCCGCTGGAGCGGGAATGTTGGCAGCGGGATCGCCTGTCGGCGTCGCTGACGCAGCCGTCCCGGTCGGTGCGAGCAAGTTTGTGCCGCTCCCAATAGCGGTCCGTGTCGTTGACACCCGCCAGCCGCTGCCGGACGGCGTCACTCGCCTGACGTCGACTCAGATTCGGCTCCAAATCGGTGGAAACCACGGCGTGCCAAGCACGGCAACGGCGCTGGTGGCAACCGTCACGGGGGTCAATTGGGGCCTGCCGAACTTCGTCAGCGTGTTCCCGTCGGGTGCCCTGATTCCGGAGGTCAGCACGCTCAACATGTCGCCATGGGACGTCACCGCCAATCTGTCGACGGTACGGGTGAGCGCTTCAGGGTCGATCGACCTCTACTCACTGCAGCCGTGTGACGTGATCTACGACGTGATTGGCTACTACGAACCGGTTGCCGCTGCCATCCGAGAAGGACGCTTCAAGGGTCTCCCGGTGGCTCAACGAGCGATCGACACTCGTCCGGCGTATGGCGGTGCGGGGCAGGCAGCATCGTATTCGACGATGATCGTCGAGCTGACGGCATGGGTGCCTCAATCTGCGTCGTCTGCCGTGATCAACCTAACGGCGACCGAATGTACCGGGCCCGGTTACTTCACGGTTTTCCCCTATACCGAGGCCGCACCACCGAACACCTCGAGCCTTAATGTCTCAGTATCGGGCGCTACTCGGGCGTCGTCCGTGATCGTGCCCGTCTCCGACGTAGGTGGTAGCCGTTTTATCAAGATCTACACGCTGACCGCAGCCCAACTGATCGTCGACGTGACCGGCTACTTCACCGGGCTCACCAGCGATCTGTCTCAGAACGGCCTGTTTGTGCCAGTCGATCCGGTCAGAATTCTTGACACGAGAACCGGACCCGGTCCGATCGGAAAGCTCTGGCCGAACTGGGTGGTCGAGTCGACCGTGCTCGGTAGCGCTGCCACGGAGGCGTCGGCAATCATCGTCAACTTGACTGGCGTCGCTTCACGTGGACCCGGCTATCTCACCATCGGGGCCGCCAGGTTTCCGGTTCCGCAGACCTCAAACCTGAACTTCACGGCGGCCGGCGCTGTCGTTCCCAACCATGCGATCACCCCAATCACGTCAACGCACGGATTCCAGGTGTTCTCGTCGCATGGCGCACATGTTCTTGTCGACTACGCGGGTTATTTCACCGGCATCCCTGAAATTCCAAAGGTCGCCAAGATTCCGAACCCCCCGCCTCCCTCGATCGCACCGCCGTGGCTGTTGACCTTGCCCACGATCGGGGTGGAACGCTGGATCAATTCCGGTGATTCGAGGGCGGTCACAAACGCCGGTCTGATTTGGCATTGGACCGGAACCGGCGACATGGGTCAGGACGCACA
>JANOTN010000269.1:0-3575 GCA_031416375.1 Ilumatobacteraceae bacterium | reverse complement strand
GTGCCGGGTCGAGGTGGCCTCAGACCTTGAATGCCGATCGCGATCGCCTGGGCTTCCGCCGGACCGATGAAGATCGGGAGCACCCTCGTGATCTTGTTCGTCTCGCCGACCAGCACGATGGACGTGCCCGATCCGGGATCGACGTACAAACCCAACACTTCGACTCGCACCACCATGATCACCTCCCCAGCTCGACTTGAACGCTTGGCTCACCGATCAGTCCATCATCTCATCGTTCCTAGGTTGATGCCATCGCGCTAGAGGCTTTCGTCCGATCGGAACGTGAGCTTGCCGGTTATCGATGGATCTCTCAAGAATCTTCGGTGCTGTTCGGTGATGAACGTTTGGTGTCTGACACCAAACGTTCATCCAGATCGACCCGGTATCGGGCGCAGGCGTTGCGCGATCAGGTGACGTGGGTGTTGATCCAGGTCGTCATCACATCGAGGGCTTCGTTGAGGAGATCTGGTTGACCTTCGAAGTAGTGGGTGGCGTGCGTGATGTAGTGGAGGTCGCGCTGCCTCGACGCGGACGCCGCGTCATACATCTGTCGGGCCATGTGAGGGAGCACGGTCGGGTCGGCAGTTCCCAGCTCGATCAGGATTGGAGTGGTGATCTCTGGAAGCCAGCGCAGCGAATCGGCGTTGGTGTGATCGATCGACCATTGGTTCAGCCAAGCTCGCAGTGTGCAGGTGCGGCTGATCCCGGCTGGCATGTAGTCGGCGATCGGCGGGTCTCCCCACAACGTGACACCGATCGCACGGTCACTCGGGTCGATCGCACCGTCGATGAACCGAAGGTCGGCGGCCGTGCCGTGAACCACGAACGCCATGTCGTCGAGGCCGGAGGGCCAGTGACCGTCACCGTTGATTTCGGCCAGCTGTGATTCGCACCACGCTGAGATCCGCCGGTTGCGAGCGATTTGGGCGGCGCGGTATCGGGCGATGAATTCCGCCGTGTAGGGCGGTGCATTGTCGGGGTGATACATGTCGAGCGACGGGTCACGATCGAACGGGCGGCTCTCATCGGTGATCGCCGGGTCGAGCCACTCGACGCTCAGCCGGGCGCGCGACGGATGGGCGTTGAACAGCACGATCGCATCGGCCGGCCGCAGACCGGGAACGATCGTCGGGAGCTGCGCCTGCGCTTGGTAGTAGGGCACGATCGAGGCACCACCTGAGTTACCGACTAACACCACCTTGTCGTAGCCGCCCTCGTAGAGGTGCTCGACCATCGCGCCCATGTCGAGTAGGCAGTTCTCCATGATCAGTGAGGTGTCATTACCGACGTATCGAGTCGTCAACCCGACTGCGCCGATGCCGCGTTCGGCCAAACCCGGGAGGGCGTAATGGCCGAGGAAGTTGGCCGTGGGGTGGCAGAACATCGCAGCAACCCTCGGTTGCGTTCCGGCGATCTTGACCTCGCTGCCCCACACCGTGCGGGCCAGCCGGGCAACGCCTGAATAGATCTCGACCTTGGCGTGCGCCTCGGTTCGAGTGGCGAGCAGGTTGCGTTCAATCACCTGCACGATTTCGGGGGTCATCAATGCTCCATTTCGGCCGGACTACACGGCGGCAGGTAGGCCGAGCATACGGGTCAGTTTCTCGGAGGTTGCACCAAACAAGTGAGCGAGCACGAACGCTCGCTTGGCATACAGGTTGGCGTCGTGTTCGAACGTGAAGCCCATTCCACCCAGGATCTGAATCGTGGCCGCCGTGGCGTGTTCGGCGGCCTCGGCGGCGACGAGATGAGCGCCGAGGGCGTGCAGATCGGCGTCTTCGCGTTGCTCGTCGGTCGCCACGGCCGCGAACAGCAGTTGGGCATAGGCGAGCTGCGCAGCAACAGCCATCTCGGCGCACGGATGCTTGATCGCCTGGTTGACACCGATTGGCTTGTCGAATTGCACGCGGTTCGTGGCATGTGCGGCGGCGATGTCGCGGACCGCTTCTGTGATGCCGGTCAGCATCGCCGCCGTCAGCACCTGGCCGCGCCGCTCGATCGGATCGATGTCGGCTGTCACCAGCGCCAGAGGGCTGACACCGTTCGCTCGCGCACGTTGCATTCGTATACCCGGGTCGATGCAAGCCACCGAAACCACGTCATCGAGCGATGACACCGAGACGAGCGCCGCCGCGCTCGCCGTCGCGATCAACACCGATCCGTTGTCAACGACGTCGAGGTCGAGTAGCTGCAGGTCACCCGCAATCAGGCCGTTCGATCTGATCAGCTCTGGAGAGAGTGCGATCGCCAGGCCGACTCGCTGGGATCCGTCAACAACTGCGGCGGCCAGATCATGATCGCCAGCGAAGGCAGCAACCCGTGCCGCCAAGACCGACGACAGATACGGGCCTGTCGCCAATGATCGACCGATCTCGCGGAACAGCAACGCTTCGTCGACCAACCCGCACCCGATGCCACCGAGCGCCTCCGGAAGCCCCAGTGCGAACCACCCCAACTCTGCGGCAGCGGCCCAAACATCGACATCGACGTTTGAGTCGGCGTCAAGCAGTTGGCGAGTTCTGGTGATCGGCAACCGAGCGCGCAGGAACGCAGACGACGAATCGATGATCTCGATTTGTTCGGGGCCGGGAGTCAGGTCCATGGTTCGGTACTCACCTCGGGAGCCCAAGGACCCGTTCGGCGATGATGTTCTTCTGGATTTCGGATGTGCCGCCGCCGATCGTGGCGGCAAACGCCCACAGGTGGCGCTCGATCCAATAGGTGTCGGCGTCGTCTTCGATCAGTTCGAGTGATCGCGGCCCGAGAATCTCGAGCGCCAAGCTAAAAATCTGCTGGCACAGTTGCGAGTCACGTAGCTTCAACATCGAGCCCTCGGGCCCGGGCTGCGACGACTTGGCGTTCTGCGAGATGTTCAAGTACGTCAGCGCCCGCAGGGCCGAGACGTCGGCTCGTGCACGAGCCAGCCGGTGGGCGATCGAATCGTCGCCGATCACCGCCCGACCGTTGATCGAGGTGCGGGACCGGGCGATCTCGATCAACCGTTCGACACTCGACGACAACTGGACCTGGCTCACGGTGAACGCAGTGCCGCGCTCGAACGACAGCGTCGACATCGCAACGCTCCACCCGTCGTTGATCTCGCCGACGACGTTCGAGATTGGAATTCGGACCTCGTCGTAGAACACCTCGGCAAAGTCGTCGCCGTTGTCCATCGTACGAATCGGGCGAACCTCTACACCAGGGGCATGCATATCGCAAATCACCCAGGTGATCCCCTTGTGCTTCGGCACGTCCGAGTTGGTCCTCACGAGCAGTTCCTGCCAGTCCGCGATCGCCGCGAAACTGGTCCAGATCTTCTGGCCGGTCACGACGAGATGATCGCCGTCGACGTCAGCGCGGGTGCGCAAGCTCGCCAAATCGGAACCGGCCTCCGGCTCAGAAAAACCCTGGCACCAGACCACGTCGCCGCGCAGGATCGGCGGGAGATGATTCGACCGTTGCGTGTCGTCGCCGCGTGCGATCAAGGTCGGGCCGGCGTGGCTCAACCCGACAAAACGGGCGTCAATGGGCGGCATTCCAGTACGGGCGTACTCCTCGAACCAGATCAACTGCCG
>JANOTN010000268.1:0-1684 GCA_031416375.1 Ilumatobacteraceae bacterium | reverse complement strand
CCTTCCCGATCTCCCTCTGGAGGAGTCCGAGCCGTGGTGCCGGGCGGCCGATCACGAGGGCGTGGAGACGGTGATGTTGGCGGCACCGACTGCGCCTGACGAGCGCCTCCCGCGAGTCGCTGCGCGTGCGCGCGGATTCCGGTATGCGGTCGGATTGCTCGGCGTCACGGGCGAGCGCGAGTCGCTGGCTGCCACGGCAACGGCGCTGGCTGCTCGACTCAAGGCGATCACTGATGTTCCGGTGCTGGTCGGCGTTGGTGTGTCGAACGCCGACCAGGCGTACGAAGCGACACGAATTGCTGACGGCGTGATCCAGGGTGCCTCCGTGGTTCGGCGATTGATCCAACATGGTCCCGACGCAGTGGGTGAGTACATCGCCGAGGTCCGCACTGCAATCGACGCCTGAGCCGCGCTGATTGGCACATACCCCACGGGGGACCAGTCGCCCGGCCCCCCGTGAGATCTACAGTCAGCTCAATGTGTGAGCTGTGTGAGGCCGTCAGGATGACGACCTGGTGGTTCGAGGATTCCGTTTGCTGGGTGGCCGAATGTGAGTCGTGCTCCCTACCGATGGTCGTGTGGAAACAACATGACCCGAGCCCTCCACCTGACCTGAAGGAACAGATGTTGGTACGGTTGCGTGCTGTCGCCGACGTACAAGGGCCGAGCAACTACTGGATCGATGACACCCTGCGGACGATCCCAGATCACTACCACGCTCACGCTCGACGGCGGTGGACGTTTCGGTGATGTGGCGGGTTCCTGGGACGCATCACGGCCTCAGGAATCAGCACGGCTTGACGTAATGCATAAGTGCCTCCTTCCGACCTGGGACAAACGGTCAGTGCAGACAGTAGCACGCTCGGTGGCTGATCTTGACTAAAACCGGACCGAATCGTGACAATAGCGACAACTTTGCAGAGGATTGCGTTTTTAGGTGGTTGTAGTACCACAGTTGCGTTGCGTGGTAACGGCTTCAAGGGGTGTTCGGGTGCCTACTGATCGCCTACAGTCACCATCGTGCGCCCCGAAGATCTGCTACCTCATCGACCTCCATTCCTCTTCGTCGACGAGATCCTCGAGATCGTCCCAGGCGTGTCGGCACGGGCGGTGTGGCGATTAACCGGTGACGAGTGGTTCTTCACCGGGCACTTTCCTGGACGTCCAACGTTGCCTGGAGTGTTGATGTGCGAGGCGATCGCCCAAGTGGGTGCCCTATCTGTGCTCGCGGACGATCGTTTCGCCGGCAAGTTACCGCTCTTCGGCGGCATCGACCGCGCCCGTTTTCGGCGTCAGGTCGGCCCTGGCGACGAGTTGATCCTTGAATGCGAAATGGATCGCATGTCAGCGCGAGCGGGCAAGGGCAAAGGACGCGCGATTCTGAACGAAAACGTCGCCACGGAATGTGAGTTGATGTTCGTCGTAGTCGACACCTGACGCGGTCGTGTTGACCGCGGTCCCCGACGTGATCGGACCCGGCGAGGGAAGCGCCAGCGACGAGCCGGAAGCGGCGCGAGGAGGAAGCGAAGCGGACGACGAACCCGCCACTCCCGGCGAGGGAAGCGCCAGCGACGAGCCGGAAGCGGCGCGAGGAGGAAGCGAAGCGGACGACGAACCCGCCACTGCATGCGGGGCGAGCGTGATCGAGCCGGCGGGGCCAGAGCGTGAGGGCGTCGAGTAGGGC
>JANOTN010000267.1:0-2969 GCA_031416375.1 Ilumatobacteraceae bacterium | reverse complement strand
AGAGGTCAGCGAACTGCCCCGGTCGGAGATCCAGCAGCGACAAGCAAGCACCGGCACCGATCGAACCTACGCGACGAACCTCGCCGCGTCGACCGATCAGCACAACACCGAGTATGAATGTCGAGTTCGCAGATGCTGTGGTGGACTCTATCAGTCTTCCACATTCATATCAAACATACGTACGAGGGAGTTTTGAGACTCTCGTCGGGGGATACGCGAAGCGAGCGTAACGCGCGCTCTTCGCGGACAGCTGAAAGCACGACGCCATCATTGCCACAAGCCGACGGCCGGCCGTGATGTCACGGACCCAGTCGGGCGCGGGCTATCGCTGGGACAGTCTTTCGAAAATCGGGTCACGCGCCACTCATCTCCAAAACCGGGCAACTCGTCATGCAGAGCACGGGTTTGCGACGCGACAGTTCCGAAGCGCTCGACGCGGCACTTGTCATTGATCGCGGAAGTGCTGGATCGTGGGGCCCAGAAGATCGGGGACGGCTCCATGGATCAGGATTTCGGTGGCTCCGGCAGCCAAGTACTCGCGCAGCCGAGTGGCGCAGACCCCGGCTGATCCGATCGCCGCGCCCTCGTACAGCCACTCCTGCGGGAGCGAGCGACTGACCTCTGCCAACTGGTCTTTGGTGAACGAGTTGTCGGCGCTTCCGCGCAGGTTGGCGAGCATCGGGTGCGACCGAAGTTCTGCGATCCCGGCAGGGTCCCATCCGTTCACGCTCGCCAGCAGTTCACCGAATTCGGGGATTTGGTAGTAGGTCACCGCACGACCGCCGACGACGGCCAGTTCCTGAGCTTCGGTCAGATCGGGAGCAGTGACGACGGTGGCGTAGATCTTCACGGAGTCCGGATCGCGGCCCGCCGCCTCGGCACCGGCGCGCACCTTGTCGACAGATGCCCGCACCGCTGTGGAGGTGAGGAACGGATGGAGGATCGCTCCGTCGAAATGACGGCCGGCGATGTCGAGCGTCTTCGGCCCGATCGCCGCCAGCAGAATAGGTGGTGGCGTCACGTCAGGCAGATCACCCAATCGCAGCGACGGGAACTTGCCAGCCGGGCCGTCGTATTTGACCTTCTCGCCGCGACACAATCGACGATGGATGTCGGCGCAGTCGATTAGCGCCTGGTTGGTCATCTTCGGGAGTCCGACGGCACCCCACATCGGGCCGACCGAGCGGCCGATCCCGAGCATGAATCGCTCGCCGCTGAGGGCCTGCAACGTCATCGACATGCCGGCCAGAACGAGCGGGTGGCGGAACAGGAAGTGCCCAACGCCGGAGGCGATCGTGATCCGCGATGTCGCTTGCGAAATAGCGCCGCCGAGCACACCGAGGTCCTTGGTGCCGTAGCGCTCACTGATCCAGATCGTGTTGAGCCCTAAGTGCTCGGCCATCTGTGCCTGACCGACCGCCAAAGTCGGACTCGATACTCGACCGGGCAACACATAAGCACCGAGGGGGATCGGCTGTATCGGTGCTTCGCTCATTGCAGTATCTTGACACATGTGTCAGAAGCGGTGCCTGCGAGAGATCCTGTCGAAACGGCGCGAACGCTCGAGCGATGGCTGAGCGGCCAACTCGATGCCGATCGCGTCACTGTCACCGACCTGTCGGTTCCCAAAGCTGGATTCTCGAACGAAACGATTCTCGGGCGCGCTCGCTGGAGCGATACCAACAGGATCGATCGTGAGATTGAGTTCGTGCTCCGCATCGAACCGACCGGGCACCAACTGTTCGTCGAACCCGATGCACTCAGGCAGGCAAAGGTGATGGTGGCACTCGAGGGTCACGTGCCAGTGCCGCGCATCTGGCTCACTGAGTCAGACCGCTCGGTGCTCGGTGCGCCGTTCTTCATGATGGAACGAGTGCATGGTCGAATTCCCGGTGATGTTCCGAGTTGGCATCGCAAGGGTTGGACGTTCGACCTGATACCAACCGATCGAACTCGTCTGCACGACAATGCCCTCCGACAGCTCGCCAATCTGCATGCCGTCGACACGACACCGAAGGCGTTCCGCTTCCTCGAAACAGGCGACGACGCACACGACCACGGTTCCGCGCTGGCTCGCTATATCGGTCATTTGCACACCTGGTATGAGTGGTGCGAGCCGGTCCGCAAGTACGGCACTGACGTGATCGATGTGGCGATGCAGTTCGTCACCGACGAGATGCCGACCGACCCTCGTCGATCAGTGGTGTGGGGCGACGCCAGGGTCGGCAACATCATTTTCGCCGACGATCTTTCGGTGGCAGCAATGCTCGACTGGGAGGGTGCGACGCTTGGGCCACCGGAGATCGACGTCGCCTGGTGGGTGATGTTCGACGAGTTCCTTTGCGAAGCCAACGGTCTGACCAGGCTCGACGGTGTCGCAAACCGAGTGCAGACGTTTGAACGGTACGAACAACTGTCGGGTCGCCAGTTACGCAACATCGGCTACTTCGAAGTGCTTGCCGGTCTCACGCTGGCCTTGATCAACAGTCGTCTCGCCGATCTGCTGATCACGACCGGTAAGGCCCCCGAACCGTTCGCTGCCGAGATTGTCACCCGAGTCACCGATATCACCAACCGCTCCCTCAACCGCGTTGCCGGCGGCTGATACTCGAACGCCACATGCACGCTCACAGATGGCGGTTGATCCCCCCGTCTACGGGTATCGACTGACCGGTGATGTTACGGGCAACGTCGGACGCTAGGAACGCCGCCAGCGCCGCCATTTCGATCGGTTCGCCCATGCGGCGAGCGGGAATGCTATTCGTCATCACCGAACGCACCTCCTCGACCGGAAGGTTGCGTTCGTTCGCAAGCCATTCCCAGTAGGAGCGGTTGCGTTCCGTCAGGATCGAGCCCGTCAGGATGTTATTGACGGTGATCCCATCAGGAGCGAGCCGACGGGCCATGATTCGGTACATCCCGGCGACAGCAGGGCGAACCGTGTTTGGGAGCACATGCGGGAGTTCCTT
>JANOTN010000266.1:0-17659 GCA_031416375.1 Ilumatobacteraceae bacterium | reverse complement strand
TGCTCGATCCTGTTCTCCAAAGCGTGGTCGAGGCATTCGGTCTTGACCGGGCAGGTTGCGCAGATCTTGCGGGCCCTGTCGACCCCGACGCCGTCGCTCGGAAAGAACGTGGCCGGCGGGTACATCCGACAGGCACCGGCTCCCATCCATGCCGTGAGTGAGTCGGGATCTGGCAGTGGGCTCGTATTCATGTTCCTCGCGCCTCCTGGTCGGTTGAGTCGATTGTGGTGACCGTCGTCTCGTCGTGTGCACTTGTCCCGAATCGTTCGGTGCACCTGCTGTACTAGACGTTCGGCGCAGTCGTTTGGTTCCCGCTCAAGTGCGAAGCGTAACGCAACTGTAAAGAAAAGTCCATCATTTCAAGATGGGAGCACCAGATGGTTACAGATTTGTCATGATTCAAGCACCGAAAACCCACGAACGATTGTGCCGTTCTTGGACGAAGCCGTTGGAGAGTTGGCTACCGCTAGGCTGGTGCGCATGTCCGACGTCCTCCAAGAAGCTGCACCGCGAGCACACGCTCGGATTGTGTACCTCGGTTCGGTCTCCCCCCATTGGGAGGTCTTCGGCGACTGGGGCGACCGCCAAGTGCTCGATGACTTCCGTGCTCGAGCATTGGCCCGACTGGTGCTCCTACCGCGTGACGATCCGCAGTTCCGCCGTAACAAGGAACGGATCAATCGTGACGCCGAGCGTGAACTGATCTCGCTCGAATGGGAACTCGGCATCCTTGACGTCGCCCACGAGTGATCTCGGCGCGGAACGGCAGGCGATGAGCGACACGCATCGGCTCCTCAACCGCGAACTGAGTTGGCTCGATTTCAACGATCGCGTGCTGACTCTCGCAGCCGAGCCTGGCATCCCGTTACTCGAACGGGCCAAGTTTTGCGCCATCTTTTCGACCAACCTTGACGAGTTTTTCCAGGTTCGAGTCGCTGCCCTGCGCGACCAGGTTGCGGCAGGAATCGAGGAGCCGACGTGGGACGGCCGCTCACCGCTCCAGCAGCTGATCGAAATTTCAGCGCGTGTTCCGGACCTGGTTGCCCGGCAAGAATCGATGTTCCTTGACCAGTTGGTTCCTGCGCTGGCGGCGGAGGGGCTGGCGATCGTCAGTTGGGGCGAACTCGGCGACCATGACAGGCGTGCGATGGGCGAGTACTTCGATGCTCGCATTTTTCCGATTCTCACGCCCCTGGCTGTCGACCCAGGTCACCCGTTCCCGTATATCTCGAACCTGGCGCTGAGCATCGCCGCCCACGTCGCCGACCCTGAGACCGCAGAACGGCGGTTTGTCCGGCTCAAAATTCCAACGGTGTTTCCACGTTTGATCCCGCTCGGTGACGGCCGCTTCGTACCCGCCGAGCAGGTCGTTGCGGCCCACCTGCACACACTGTTCGTCGGGATGGTGGTCGAGGAATGGACGGTATTCCGGGTCACCCGCAACGCCGACCTCACGCTGGAAGAGGACGAAGCCGACGACCTGCTCGAAGCGGTTGAACTCGAACTTCGCCGCCGCCGATTCAACCGAGCGATCCGACTCGAAGTTGCCGACACAGTCGGCGACGAGATGCTGGAACTGCTCGTCCGTGAACTTGAGCTCGACGTTCGAAACGTCACGATGCTGCGGTCGCTGATTGATCTGAGCTGCCTCCTGCAACTGCATTCGATCGATAGGCATGACCTCAAAGATCGAGCTTGGCCCCCGGTGACGGCCGGTCGGTTGCTGATTGCGGAGGACAACGACCGCTCAATATTCTCGGTGATCCGTGATCGGGCGCTTCTCGTGCATCATCCTTACGAGAGCTTCGCCAGCAGTATCGAAGTCTTCATCGAGCAGGCTGCCACCGATCGCCGTGTGCAGTCGATCAAGATGACGCTCTATCGAGCGGGCGGCGACAGCCCGATCATTCGGAGTTTGATCAAAGCCTCGGAACGTGGCGTGCAGGTCGCCGTGCTGGTCGAACTGAAGGCACGCTTTGACGAGGCCAACAACGTGGAATGGGCCAAACAGCTCGAACGTGCCGGGGTCCACGTGGTCTACGGCATGGTCGGGTTGAAGACCCACTCGAAGGTCGTGCTGGTTGTTCGTGATGACGGTGACCAGTTGCGTCGCTACTGCCACATCGGAACGGGAAACTACAACTCGAAGACGGCTCGCCTCTACGAGGACATCGGATTCCTGACCAGCGACAACGACATCGGTGCCGATGCCGCCCAACTCTTCAACCATCTCACCGGGTACAGCCGCAGCGAGGAGTATCGCACGCTGCTCGTTGCGCCACGCGACCTCCGGCGTCAGTTGCTCGACCTGATCGAACATGAGGCGTCGTTCGGTAGCGACGGGCGGATCACGTTCAAGTGCAACTCAATTGCTGATCAAACCATGGCGGAAGCGCTGTATGCAGCCAGTCAGGCAGGCGTGCCGATTGATTGCCTGGTGCGGGGGATATGCACGATGCGTGCCGGTGTGCCGGGCATGTCGGAGAACATTCGGGTACGCAGCATTCTTGGGCGATACCTCGAACACAGTCGGGTATACCGGTTTGGTCACGGAGACGACAACGACCAACCGATCTACTTCATCGGTTCCGCTGACCTGATGCCGCGCAATCTCGACCGTCGAGTCGAGGTACTCGTCCCGATCGACCACCCAAAGCACCGCGAATGGCTCGACCAGGTGCTGCTGTTTGACCTCGCCGACGACATTGTTCGATGGGAACTCCAGCCCGACGACTCGTGGTTACGGCTGGGGCCGCGTGAGCGCTACGAGCCCGACGCTCAGGAGCGGATGTACCGCTGGACCGTCGAACGCCAGCAATCCAGCCGCCGTTGATCGCTCGTGAACGGAAGGTGAACGAGTCCCTGACCTGGGACGAATCCCGTCAGTTCGGTTGATGTTCACCTGTCGTTCATCTGAATCAGGGGGGCCGTTCATCCGGCATATTTACCGTCGTGGCTGAAGTCGTGAATGGCTTCACAATCCGTGAACAGATCGAATAGGAGAACACAACGTGAGGATCTCTTCGAAACATATCGCCGGTACGGCGATCGTCGCAGCACTCGTACTTGCCGCATGTGGCGGCGATGATGCCACCGACAGCGCAACCGCAACCGAGGCGGCTGACACAGCAACAGCCGACACAGCCGCTCCTGAGACCGACGTGTCGGAAAGCGCCCCAATCGGTGAGCTAGCTGCCGGGTCAGTCTTCGTGTCTGGGTCGTCCACGGTCGAGCCGATCTCGATCCGTGTCGGCGAACTAGCCGGCGAACTGTCCGGCGGTGAGTTGGCGGTCACAGTCGAAGGCCCTGGCACCGGTGACGGCTTCAAACTGTTCTGCGGTGGCGAGGCGGACATCTCCGACGCCTCACGCAAGATCAAGGATGAAGAGGCAGCGACATGCGCCGAGAATGGGGTCAACTATGTCGCGCTCGAAATCGCCATCGACGGCCTGTCCGTGATTACGAGCCCGAACAACACTGCCGTCGAGTGCCTCGACGTGCCCGCTCTGTACGCACTGATCGGGCCGGAATCGGAAGGCTTCGCCAACTGGAACGACGCCGATGCACTTGCCACGGAACTCGGCTCGGCGTCTGTTCCGTTCCCCGACGCACCGCTGACGATTGTCGGGCCCGGCGAGGAATCCGGTACCTACGACACGTTCGTCGAGTTCGTGGTCGCCAAGATTGCCGAGGAGCGAGTGCCCGACAACGTTTTCACCCGCGCCGATTACTCGTCGTCAGCCAATGACAACTTCATCGTCGCAGGCATCGAAGGTGCCGAGACGAGCCTCGGTTGGGTCGGGTACGCCTACTACAGGGCAGAGCAGGACCGCCTCAAGGTGATCGCCATCGACACCGGTGACGGCAGCGTGGCCCCGACCGATGAGACGATTGGTGACGGTTCGTACGGATTCTCCCGCTCGCTGTACATCTACGTGAACACCGATAAGGCCGCCGAGAACCCGGCAATCGCCTCGTACGTCGACCTGTACCTTTCCGAGCAGGGTCTCGGTACGGTCGGCGAAGCCGGCTACGTCGACCTCCCGGCGGATCGCGTTGCCGCCACCCGGGCCGCTTGGGTCGGGGCGCTGTGACCAAGAAGTAACATCCCCCCATGGTCCTGCACTGTTGGGGCACCGTTCACGGTGAGGCCACCAGTGCAGGACTTGAATTCCTCGGCAGATTGCCTGGCGCCGCTAGGCCTAAGTAATCCAGGAGCACGATGCTCACCCTGACCGACCTGCGCGGCAGCTCGAAACAACGCAACCGAGAACGACTCATGCGTCTGCTGTTCCAGGGCGCTGCGATCGCGACAATCGTGATCAGCTTGCTGATCGTTTTCGTGCTGTTTCGTGGAGCGGTCAACTTCCTTCAGCTGATCGGCTGGGATCTGGGTTCCCTGTCCGACAACGGTTGGTTTCCACGCCGCCAACGATTTGACCTTCGCACGATCGTGTGGGCCAGCGTCGTGATGGGTGCCGTGGCGATGCTCGTTGCAGTGCCGCTCGGTCTCGGTGTGGCGGTGTACCTCTCGGAGTATGCGTCCCCTCGTGTACGTCGGGTGATCAAACCAATTGTTGAAGTGCTGGCGGGCGTTCCGAGTGTGATTATCGGTTACTTCGTGATCCGATTCATCGCCCCCGAAATCGTGGGTCCGATCTTCAATCCAGAAAGCCAGTTCAACATGCTTGCCGCCGGCCTCGGGATTGGGGTACTCGTGATCCCGATCATGGCGTCGGTCAGCGAGGATGCGCTGGCCTCGGTACCACAATCCCTCCGAGAAGCGAGTTACGGCCTCGGTGCGCGAAAAATCAACACCGTGCTTCGAATCGTGCTGCCGGCAGCAATCAGTGGGCTTGTTGCAGCGTTCATCATCGCCGTGTCGCGTGCGATCGGCGAGACGATGGTGGCGGTGATGGCGGGCGGGTTCGACGGCTCCGGCCAATTTGATGGATGGGGTCCGACCGCCAAGGGTTTGACAATGACCAGCGCAATGACCAACGCCGTTGGCGGCACGGATTCCGACATTGGTGGTGCCTCGTTTGAAGTGCTGTACTTCGTCGGCGCGCTGCTGTTCACGATCACATTGGTGCTCAACCTGGTGGGCAACCGAATCGTCATTCGGATTCGGGAGCAGTACTGATCGTGGCCTTCGTGACTCCCGCGGTTGGCGGCAAGACAGCTGCGGAAACCGTTCGAGCAGGTCTGACACGGCGTGACCGTGACACGGCCGGCCTGATCATGTCGGGCTTGCTGCTGGCTGCCACGCTGTTCACCCTGCTGATCCTCTTCACGTTGCTTGCCCGGCTGTTCGGTGAAGCAGGCCCGTACCTCGCAGACCGAGGTACGTCATTCCTCACCAACACGATCGGTTCGGACCCCGATCAAGTCGGTGTCTGGCCTGGGCTGTATGGATCGGCTCTGGTTGGTCTCGCCGTTATCGTCGTGGCGATTCCGTTGGGCGTCGCTGCGGCATTGTATCTCGAGGAGTATGCCTCCAGTAAGAGCCGACTGAACCAGTTCATCTTGGTCAACATACGTAATCTGGCCGGTGTACCAGCGGTGATCTACGGCGTGCTTGGCCTCATCATTTTTGTCAAATGGCTGCAGCCAATGACGTCTGGTAAGTCGGTGATCGCGGCCGGGCTGACGATGTCAGTGCTCGTCCTGCCGATCGTCGTGATTACGTCCATGGAGGCGATCCGTGCGGTCCCGCAAGGGCTCCGTGACGGCGGGTACGGAGTCGGAGCATCGCGTTGGGAAGTCACCCGCGACCACGTATTGCCGTACGCCGCACCCGGGATCTTGACCGGCACGATGTTGTCACTCTCTCGGGCGCTCGGGGAAGCGGCGCCGTTGATCATCGTCGGTGCCGTCACCGGCCTGCTGCCCGAGACGTCGCTGAGTGGCAAGTTCACGGCGCTACCGATTCTCATCTTCAGCTGGAGTGGCAAACCACAACCGCCAGGTTCCGAACACGGCTTCACGGAAGCCGCTGCGGCGACTGGCGTCGCCCTGCTGCTGCTGGTGTTGTTCTTCAACGGTGCCGCGATCATGCTACGCAACCGTTTCGAACGACGGCGGGTAGGAACGTGAAGACACCTCTGCGAAGTACTGTGACGAATGAAGCTCTCGAACGGACGAACCGAATGGATCTCAGCAACCAAACCACATCAGCCACCGCTTCAACAGAGGTCGAGACCGATCATCCGGTGTTCCAGCTTCGTGATGTCAGCGTGCTCTACGGCGACTTTCGTGCCGTTCAAGGGGCGTCGATGTCGATCCGTGAACACGAGATCACCGCCTTCATCGGACCGTCCGGTTGTGGAAAAACGACGATCCTGCGTTGCCTCAATCGGATGAACGACTTCATCGAATCCGCCAAAGTGGAAGGTTCGATCTCCTACCACGGCGTCGATCTCTACGACCCTGCCGTCAACGCCACCGAGGTTCGTCGCCGAGTCGGGATGGTGTTTCAGAAGCCCAACCCGTTCCCGAAGTCGATCTTCGACAACGTTGCCTACGGTCCCCGCCTATTGGGCATCAAGAAGAAGGCGGACCTCGAACTGGTCGTCGAACGCTCGCTGCGCGGCTCAGCGCTGTGGGACGAAGTCAAAGATCGCCTCAAGGCGTCCGGCCTCAGCCTTTCGGGCGGTCAACAGCAACGCCTGTGCATCGCCCGTGCCGTCGCCGTCGAACCAGACGTGATCCTGATGGACGAGCCGTGCTCGTCGCTCGACCCGATCGCTACGGCTCGGATCGAAGAGTTGATGAAGGAACTCAAGAACAAGTACACGATCGTGATCGTCACGCACAACATGCAGCAGGCCGCCCGAGTCAGCGATCGCACAGCATTCTTCACGACTGAGATCGGTGACAGCGACCGTCGAACCGGTCAACTCGTCGAGTTCAACCCGACGGCGAAGATCTTCTCGAATCCCGATGACGAACGAACCGAACTCTATGTGACGGGCAGGTTTGGCTGATGAACGACCTTCGCCCGGAATTTCACCACGAACTTGACGAGATCCGAAACGAGGTTGCCCGCTTGGGTGCCTCGGTCGTCGAGTTGATCCCACGAGTGACCGACATCTTGTTGCATCAAGACCTCGAAGGTGCCGAGTACGTGCTCCGCGCCGACGACGAAATCGATGTGCGCTCGATCGACATAGAAGAACGGGCGCTCACTCTCCTCGCTCTCCAGGCTCCGGTGGCGAGGGACCTCCGTCAGGTTGCCGCTGCACTCAAGCTGGCACCCGAAATCGAACGGTCTGCGGACCTGTGCTCAAATATTTGCAAGGCGGCACGCCGGATCTACGGGCACAGCCTCGATCCGAAGCTTCGCGGAATCATCCAGAAGATGAGCGACCAGGCACATCAGGAGTACAAAGAAGTCATCGAGGCGTATCTCGCCGTCGACGCCGTGCGCGCAGCGGCACTGCCGGACATGGACAGTTATCTCGATGACCTGCACCGTCAGTTCATCGCTCAGATCTTCGAGAGCCACGCCGCTGGAACGATTGACCTGCAGGTCGCCGTTCAGTCGGCGATGGTCGCCCGTTTCTACGAGCGACTCGGTGATCATGCCGTCAACATCAGCCAACGAGTGCTCTATATCGCCACCGGTTGGTTACCGCAGCACGAGTCCGCCGAACGCAGCCGGGCACGCGAATCGATGCAACCGACACATGGAGAGCCCGGCGAGGGCTGATCGTGCTGCCGCTCCTTCTCTGTGTTGGGGCCGTCGTTCTCTTCGGAATCGGATGGGCCTTCGGTCATGCCGGACGACCGATGCAGCTCACCGACGAGGCGCCAAATGCGCTCGGCCTGGTCGCTCCCGCCGCATCACCCCTGCCGTCGGTCAGCGATGTGCTCGAAACTCACCCGACAGGCGTGGTTGTGGCCGCTCGCGACCGCCGCATCGAGTATCGCAACGCGGCCGTCACTGCGATGTCGGGGACGCACGTCGGCGTGCTCCTGGACGAAGCGATTGAACGCCATCTCGGGGTAGCGCGGTCGGGATCCGTGAGCGATGAAACTCTCGAACTCTACGGTCCCCCAAAGACTGTGCTGGTCGTGACGGCGAGGCCGTTGCGCAACGGTGGTTCGGTGGTGTTCGTCGAGGACATCTCCGATCGCCGACGGATCGACCAGATTCGTACCGACTTCGTCGCCAATGTCAGCCACGAACTCAAGACGCCGATCGGTGCGCTCTCGGTGTTGGCCGAGACGCTGCTCGACGACCTCGACGCAGTGACGACGCGGCGTGTCGCCGAACGCATGATGGGTGAGGCGCAGCGCGCCTCGGGGACAATCGATGACCTGATCGATCTGTCGCGGATCGAACTTGGTCGAGAAAGCCCGTTTGCACGCGTCCGAATCTCTGACGTGATCGATGGGGCAGTAGCGCGAGTCGTCGAGATGGCGGCTTTGCAGGGTGTTCGCGTTTCAACTCTCGACCCCGTCGAGGTGTCAGGTCGCCGGTCTGCCGATTCGATCGTCGATGGAGACCTGCGTCAGTTGGTCTCGGCGATCGGCAACCTCGTCGAGAACGCGGTGAAGTACAGCGAGCGTGGTGGCCTCGTTCAGATCAAGGCGCGAACAAGCGACGACTGGGTCGAGATTGTGGTCACCGATCAAGGGGTCGGCATTCCGCAACGTGATCTCGATCGAATCTTTGAACGCTTCTACCGGGTTGATCGGGCGCGCAGTCGGGTGACTGGTGGTACCGGGCTCGGTCTGGCGATCGTCCGGCACGTCGCCACGAACCACGGAGGCGAGGTGGTCGTGACCTCATCCGAGGGAGAAGGCAGCGCCTTCGTGTTGCGACTTCCCCTGGCTATGAGTAGCACCGCAACGGATAGTGCCCGAACGAGCAACGAGGGAGTCGCGTGAGCAAGCCAACCATTTTGGTCGTCGAGGACGAAGCCAGCTTTGTGGAGGCGCTACAGATCGGGCTCGGCCGCGAGGGTTTTCTGGTCGAGGTTGCGACCGACGGGATCGAGGCGCTTGAGCGGTTCACCGCCGTCCAACCTGACCTGGTGTTGCTCGACGTGATGTTGCCGCGGGCGTCGGGAATCGACGTGTGCCGGCAGATCCGGGCGATCAGTTCGGTGCCGATCATCATGGTGACTGCAAGATCGGCTGAGATCGACACGGTGGTCGGGCTCGAAGTCGGTGCCGACGACTACGTCACCAAGCCGTACCGGATTCGTGAGTTGGTGGCCCGCATTCGGGCTCTGCTTCGCCGTTCGGCGATCGACCACACCGGTGATATGGAACGACCCAACCAACCCGAGTCGACGATCCGTGTCGGCGACGTAGCGCTCGACCCTGACGAACATCGAGTCACAGTGTCAGATCAAGAAGTCACGCTGCCGCTCAAGGAGTTCGAGGTGCTGCACATGCTGCTGGCGAACGCCGGCCGGGTGATGACGCGCGAGATGCTGATTGACCGTGTGTGGGGTCACGACTACGTCGGCGACACGAAGACACTCGACGTACATATCAAGCGACTCAGAACGAAGATCGAAGTTGACCCGGCGATGCCGACTCGGATCGTGACGATCCGCGGCCTCGGCTACAAGTACTCGCGCTGACCCCTACGATCGCGCCGTGAGCGCCGCCGCATCGTCGAAGTTTCAAACGCTGGCGCTGACTCACGCGGCGATGATGGGCGGTGAAGCGGCGATGGTCGTGGCGCTTGCCGACTCGTTCTTCTTTGACGTCGACCCGAATGGCGCTCGAAGCAAGGTGCTGGCCTTCCTGCTGGTCAGCTTCGCCCCATTCCTCCTGATCGCCCCGCTGATCGGACCGGTGATCGATCGGGCACGAGGCGGTCGACGTTTCATGGTCCAGGCGGTCGCTGCCGCCCGGATTGCGGTGCAGCTATTGATGATTCAGTTCGCTGACGAGATCATGTTGTTCCTGCTCGTGTTTGTCGCCTTGGTGTTACAGAAGACATATGCGGTGTCGAAGTCGGCTCTCGTTCCGGCTGTCGTGCGGAGCGATCGCGAGTTAGTCGAGGCCAACTCCAAGCTCGGATTGATTGCCGGGTTGGCAGGCTTCGCGGCAGTGATTCCCGCTGGTCTGCTGCAGTTCACAGCCGGTACGAGTGCAACGCTGGCCTACGGCGCCTTGTTGTTCGGCGTCGCACTGATCGCCTCATATCGGCTTCCCGGAGAAGCGTCGGTCACGACTGACGCTCCATCCGCTGCCAGTTCGACGGTGACCACGACAAGCCTGCAACTGGCCTGGGTAGCGATGCTGATCCTGCGTGCTGGAGCCGGGTTCATGTTGTTTCACCTTGCCTTTTTGTTCCGTAGCGAGGGAGATGGCAGAACGCTGCTCGGTGTTGCCGTAGGTCTGTCGTCGGTGGGCACGCTGGCAGGTAACGCGATCGCCCCACGTCTGCGACGCCGTTTCCATGAGGAGCGCATGATCACGTTGTCGCTCGGGCTCCCAGCAGTCGTAGGAATCGTGGCAGCCGTGATCGGCGGCAGCGCAGCGGGGATTGCGGTCGCGATTGCTGTCAACTTTGCCGCTGCGGTTGGACGGTTGTCGTTCGAGAGCGTGGTCCAACGAGATGGACTGAGCACGAATCGAGGAGCCGCATTCGCTCGGTTCGAGACCCGTTTCCAGTTCGGTTGGGTCGTCGCCGCCGTGCTTCCTGTGCTGCTGGAAATCCCAGGCTCAGTCGGCTACCTGCTCGTCGGAGCGGTGATGACCAGTGCCGTCGTCAACTACGTCACCGGCATCCGAGCCGACCGAAGACCTATTCGCCGACGACCTATTCGCCCGTGATTCGGGCGATCCAGAGCCCTGGAGCATCGAGTTCGCTCGGCGTCGGCAATGACTCCGGTTTTTCCAACAGGCGGGTCAGTTCGGTTTCGCCGACACGGTCGACGACGCCCTGGATAAACGCCTTGCCGCGATTGACCTGATCCTCACCGATCCGAATCCCGAGCAGGCGCTCGACGAACACATCGTCAGACGACGTTTCCACGCGCCGTCGGCGAACTGCCTCGGCGATCCGCAGGGCGTTGCCTCCGATCACACGAACGGCGACAGCGTCAACGACCCAGTCGGTGTAACCGACGACCGTTGCCACGGCGGCGTCGAGGCGTGGCTGCATGGCAACCTGTTCTTGGGATCGAACCGCACCGAGCAGAATCTCGGGGTCGCTGAAGGCCTGCTGGATCGCCTGCATTGGATCATCACCGCCCAGATCGAATCCGCCGAGCTTGTCGGCCAGCGCGCTCGGGTCCGGCCGGAACGCTCCGACGTGTGTGCGCACCAGATCGACGAGCGGTTGACGAAGATGCGGCAAGGAGAAGATGCTGAACCCGGACAACTCATGCGCCAGCACCCACAGCCGCATTTCGTCGATCGGGATTTCCCAGTCGGTAGCGAACTGATCGATCGTCTGCCCGATCAGCACGACCGCTTGCTTGTCGCGCGGAATCGGTAAGTCGTGGAGTCCGAACACTCGCTGCGCCAACGCTCCGACCATCGATCCGACTGACATTCCCAGCATGGCAGGAGCGACCAACTTGTTCAGCCCGGCCATCATCTGCGTCATCGGGTCGCTCGACTCGACGCTGGAATCAACCGGCGGCTGCTGGCCCAGTGACGTCGCCAGATCGGTGAACAGCGGTCGATAGGCGTCGAGCGTCTCGCCGGCCCACTGCCCGCGGGTCACGATCCGTGGTTCCGGAAACGCGATGTCGTTGCCCGTCACGTCATTGACGTGCATCCCGGCGATCCGAGCGAGCGCTGTATACGCGATCCGAACCGTCGGGTCGACGTTGTGCTCAGGCTCGCCTTGCGTGGCCCCGAGCATGGCGAATTGGCGTGCAGCGTCCCAGTTCAGCGGACCTTGCGATTGCATCGCCCGTGCGATGTCGCCGAACATCGGGAATGCCGAGAACGGATTCGGAACCGGATCACCGTCCGGCGATTTGTCGGGTGTCGGGCCATCGGCCATGTCAGCGATGCTATTGGCGGTAGCCCTGTAACGTCGCCCCGTGACGACCAACACAGGGAGTATCAACACCTCCACCTCCACCGTCACGCGACGGGTATACGTCCGTGGCGTGCGCGGTCAGCTTGGGTGGCGGGTTGCCGACTTGCTCGGCGAACTCCCAGATCTCGATGTCGTGGTGGCGTCAGGAGATGCGCCGGCGGCTCATGCGATCGGACGATGCGAGACGATTGTCGATGTCGGGATCGGTGACCACGACCTGCTTGGCAGCCGGGGTGAGAGCGTCACGATCGGTGCCAATGAACTGCTCGCGGATGCCCACGCGCTGGCCGCCGATCAACTCGTCATCATCTCGTCGGCGATGGTGTACGGCGCGCTTGCCAACAACCCAATCCCACTCACCGAAGATGCGATCCTGCGCCCCGATCCGACGTTCGTCTATGCACGGCAGTTGGCCGCCGCCGAGGAGATCGTGGAAGCGTGGCGCACCGAGCGCCGCGGTCGTCGTGTTGCCGTCCTGCGGCCGGCGATTCCGGTCGCCGCCGACGGCACCTCGTCGTTGGCGCGTGCTCTCACCGCTGGGCTTGGTCATCGCTTCGGTGAATCTGATCCGGGCGCACAGTTCGTCCACCACGACGACATCGCCTCAGCGGTGGCCGTGGCTGTTGCCAAACGACTCGATGGGATCTACAACGTCGCCCCCGATGGCAGTATCCCTGGTGACCGGGTACGGGCGCTGACCGGCCGACGATTCAAACTGCCGTTGCCTGATCGCGTCGGTGAGGTGGTCGGGGCGCTGCGTTGGCGATTCCAACGTGGCCCGATCCCGCCGGGCTTGCGCTCATACACACGCGATCCGTGGATCGTCGCCAACGACAAGCTCCGCGCCGAGGGCTGGGTTCCGACTGTGACGAACGAGCAGGCCTACGTCGAAGGCACGGAATCCAAATGGTGGACGATGATCACGCCAAAACGAAGGCAGGAGATCGCCCTCGGTGGAATGGCCGGGGCGGCTGTCGTGTCGATGTCGATTGTGGTGGTTATCGGCCGTCGTTGGTGGCGTCGACCAGCTCGTCGCTGACAGGAACGAACATCATCGCGCCGTCGTCGCGCTCGGGACTACACAACCCAACGAGTGACCCGTCGCTATCGATGACAGCGGTCCCCTCGGCGACGTCGAGCGTTCCAATGTCGGCAAACCTGATCGCAAACGGTGGCGAAGCCATCACGGTCACCATCTCGTTCGGCTGAGGGAGCCGGTGGGCGACTTTGTGGCCAACCACCTCATTCGCCAGCGACACGACCACGACCGGTTGATCCGGACCCGACACGATCGCTCCCGTGCCCAGCTCACCTGAGACGAACCGCACGTCAATTACCGGGCCACGTTGGTCAGCCAGTCCGGTTTCCGTCACCAGGGCAAACTGCCCGTCCCCGATCGGCGTTGCGAGCGGAGGCAGCTCGCGTTCGGCGAACCCGATCGGACGTGAAATCGTCGTCGGTGCGAATGTCGTGGTCACTGTCGAAGCAACTGAAGTGACCGCAGCGACCGCCAACGGAGTCGTCGTGGCGATGATCGTCAACGGCGACTCCTGTCGTCGAGGGGTCACCGTGATGACGAGCACACCGATCGCCAACAGACCGATTGAGCCGGTGGCGAGCGCCAAGGATCGCGTGGATGCGGCAACCGGCTCTGCTCGTACGAATGCTCGCTCGTCAGCCGCCAACTCAGACGGGTGACGCCATGTCCGCTCGTGCGGTGGAAGAGGTATGGGCCCCACGGTTGCGAGATCGTAGTGATTATGCGGACGTCGCGGACGTCGCGCGGAGCTTGGCACGGCTACGATGCCCGTGTGCTCCCCCACGTCAACGGCGATAACTGGCTTGGCTTGACGGACGCGGCACTGCCGATCGGCGAGATCTACGAATGGTGTGTACGCCCCGATTGCGGCGCGATCGTGCTCTTCAGTGGCACCGTTCGCGATCATGCGGAGGGGCGCACTGACGTTGAGTGCCTCGAGTACGAGGCTTATGACGAGATGGTCGTACCCAAACTTGGCAAGATTGTCGATGAGGCGCGTGCCCGCTGGCCGGAGGTCGGTCGGATCGCGTTGATCCACCGTGTCGGGTCGATCGAGTTGGGTGAGAGTTCGGTCGTGGCGGCGGTGTCGTCACCGCACCGCCCCGAGGCGTTCGCGGCTGCGCGGTTCGCGATCGATGCGCTCAAGGTTTCTGTGCCCGTGTGGAAGCGAGAGGTTTGGGCCGATGGCTCCGACTGGGGCACCAACGCAGCCGATCTCGTCGCTGCGTCTGACGTGAGCGAGATCAGCAGTTCGGCCGCGGCTGGGGGCGATTGACATGCGGATAATCATTGTCATCGTCGTGGTGTTGGCGGTTGTCGCCGTGATCGCACTGGTCGTACCTCGGATGCGAAATCAGAACGACGCAGTCGACTCGTTCCGACGTCAGATCGACGCGCTCTCGCCTGAGGCCCGTCGGCCCGTCATCGATCAGGTGCAAAACGCCGCTCGCTCCGAAACCCCCGATGATCAGCCCGACAATCCAATCGGCGAGTCTCCCGGCGAGGATGGTGTTCGTGGCACGTGACCTGGCGATCGACCTAGGGACCGCCAACACGCTGGTGTACATGAAGGGCCGAGGGATCGTTCTCAACGAGCCGTCGGTGATCGCCCTCAATCGACAGACCGGTGAGGTGCTGGCGACGGGACGCGAAGCGTGGCAGATGATCGGCCGCACCCCCGGCTACATCGTGGCTGTGCGCCCACTCCGCGGCGGCGCAATCACCGACTTTGAGATCACCGAACGGATGATCCGGCTGCTGCTGCAGCGCGTTGGGGTCAGCCGCTTCACGCGACCCAAGGTCGTGATCTGTGTACCATCGGCAATCACCGAGGTCGAACGTCGCGCCGTCACCGACGCCGCTCGCCGCGCCGGTGCCGCCGACGCCAACCTGATCGAACAGCCGATGGCCGCGGCGATCGGCGCTGATCTGCCGATCGACGAACCGGTCGGCAACATGGTGATCGACATTGGTGGAGGCACCAGCGAGACAGCCGTGATCAGTCTCGGGGGAATCGTCGCGCTTGAAGCGGTCCGAGTCGGTTCGTTCGACATCGACGCCGCGATTCAGAACTACGTGCGTCGCGAGCACGGCATCGCGATCGGTGAACGAACCGCAGAGGAAATCAAGATGGCGATCGGTTCAGCCGATCCGATGCCTCAAGAATCGCAAGCAGAAGTTCGTGGGCGCGACTTGATGACCGGACTGCCGAAGACGGTTCTGATCACGCCTGAGGAGATCCGCTACGCGATCGAAGACGTGATCTCGTCGATCGTTTCGTCGGTGATTCGCTGCCTCGCCAAGGCTCCGCCTGAGCTGTCGCAGGACTTTCTCGTGCGCGGCATGTACCTCGTCGGCGGCGGTGGTCTGCTTCGCGGCCTCGCTCAGCGAATCGAGCGCGACACACAGGTTCCGGTCCGGATGTCAAATGTTCCGCTTGAAGCGGTTGTGCTTGGTGCCGGGCACGTGATCGAGCACTACGACGCACTCAAGGGGATGTTCATGGGAGCGCGTCGCTGACGATGCGTGTTCTCGGCGAAGCCGCCAACATCATGGCGGAAGGCCTCGACCGGATTCGTCGTGAGGCAAACATTCCTGAAGGTTTCCCCGACGCGGTCACCGCTGCTGCTCGTGTGGCTGCCGCTCGACCGCTGGGTTCGGAACACGTAGATCGCACGGGCCTGAAGTTCGTCACGCTCGACCCTGAGTCGTCTGTTGACCTCGACCAGGCGTTTACGATCGAAGTTGCGGGCGACGACATCATCTTGCATTACGCGATCGCCGACGTCGGGTGGTTCGTGCGTCCCGGTGATCCACTCGACATCGAAGCGTTCAACCGTGCGGTGACGGTGTACCTGCCTGACCACCGGGCGACCCTCTACCCCACGGTGCTGTCAGAGGGTGCCGCCAGCCTGCTTCCTGACGTCGATCGACCGGCCGTCGTGTTCACCGTCCGCGTGGCGAGTGACGGCACGACGAAGCTTGACGGGGCCGAGCGTTCGATCGTTCGCAGCCGGGCCAAGTTGGCCTACGACGGAGTCAATGCCGGCGATCTACCGGCGGGCTTCGACGAACTACACCGCAGGATTGAGGCTGCCGAGATCACACGCGGTGCCCCACGAGTCGAGTTCCCAGAGCAAGAAATTGATCGTTTGGATGACGGTCGCTACACGATCAGTTTCCGCCCACGGCTCGGGTCGGAGGAGCAGAATGCGGCGCTTTCGCTCGCAACAAACCTGTCGATCGCCGATGCGCTGTTCGGGGCTGGAACCGGTTTGTTCCGCGTGATGCCAGACGTGAGCGAGCGAATGCATCGACGGTTGCGGCATTCGGCCCAAGCGTTCGGTCTCGATTGGCCAGCCGATCTCGCCCTCGACGTGTTCCAGCGGTCACTGCCGCGGAGCGATCGACGGACGTCGGCGTTCCTGCTGGCGGTTCGGCGTGCTGCCGGTGGTGCCGGCTACGCGCCGTTTGAGCCGGGGAAGCGGCCGTGGCACTCGGCTGTTGCAGCCACCTACGCTCAGGCAACGGCGCCCCTGCGGCGCCTGCAGGATCGGTATGTGATTGAGGCAATGCTGGCGATTGCCCAGGGCCGGTCGGTGCCCGAGGAGATCGCGCAGGCTTTTGAGGCATTGCCATCAGCGATGGCGCAGGGCGAGCAACGCGCCAACCGCGCTGAACGCCAAGCGCTCGATCTCGCCGAGTCCGTTGCCCTCTCTGGGCGTGAGGGCGAAATCTTCAAGGCGGTCGTGCTCGACGAAGGCGATTGGGGTGCCGAGATTCAGATCGTTGACCCGGCGATCCTCACGAAGGTTGAGGTCCGTCACGTTGACCCAGGTAGCGAGATTCGGGTTCGACTTGTGGTTGCCGATCCGGCTACCGCCGCCGTTCAATTCGAACGCGTGAGCTGACGATTATCCGCCGCGAGTCACGAGCAAACTGGTCCCGAACGCCGGTCCCGTCGGCCCCTGTGGTTTGAAGGTTGGTAGTACCACGACCAGCGGCGTTTCGATCAGTTCGTACACGGTCGGGAGCGCATCGACGTGCAAGGTGTAGCTGCCGAGTGAAAGTTTTCCGAGTGGGCTGAAGGCGATGCGGAACATTCCTGCTGCATCGGCTGTGACGTTGAAGCTGACGGGCGTGCCGACGATCTGGACGAGTACCGGATCGTTCGGGGGATAGCCCTGCCCAATGATCGTGCTGATCGCTCGATCGGTGACCGCTTGAGGTGAAGCGGCCAATCGAGGACTGAAGCGACCCTGCCCGCGAAGCACGACTTCGACAGTTCCGACACTGGTCGTGATGGTGGCGAGCGCTGTCCGATCCCCTCCGTCGCGTGCGTTCATGCGGATCTCGATCGTGCATGTGGCGGCTGGGACAAGGATCAGTTCCTCGCAGGTGGATCCTACGATTTCGAAGTCGTCCGGGTGGTCTCCGAAAATGCTGACAAACAGTTGGCCGCTGGTATTTCCGGTGTTTGTCACCGTGATCGTTTGCGGTGCTGTAGGGATTCCGATCGCCACCTGTCCGAAGTCGATCGGGTCCGGTGCTGCGTCCAAAAACAGATTCTTCGGAATTGTCGTGGTCGTGGTCGT
>JANOTN010000265.1:0-9562 GCA_031416375.1 Ilumatobacteraceae bacterium | reverse complement strand
GGTGTCCGTGACGGACACGCTTCCCGCCACAGGGAGATCGATCCGAGCAAGTTCGACGTTCGCTCTCGTCGCAGTCGTTGTGGGCACTGCCGCCCTGATCGTCGCCCGACGAAAGACGATATCGTAAGCGATTGGTCCGAGGGGAGGTGTTGGCCGTGAGGTGCTGGCGTCGATTGATGTTCGTTGTGGTGGCCACCGCTGCAGGTTGCGGTGACGGAGACGGTTCCCCGGTCACGCCTCCCGTGCCAACTGACGTGACGGGGGGCGACAGTGGGCTCACCGCACCAGATCCAGACTCGCTGCCAGAAGCCGTTGCCCCACAGGGTTTGGATGAGGTCACCCTGCCCGATCGGGCAGAGGACATAACGGCCCTGTTTGACCGGTTGCCATCCGATCTCGTCGGCGGCACACGGACCGACGAATCCTCTGGGAGCGACCCGCAGGGGATCACAGCGTCCTTCGGAAGTACGAAGCCCGTTGGGTGTGGAACGGTTGGTTTACAGGCCATGAACGTCTCGACCGGTGACTTCTTTCCCCAGGATTGGACTGCGGAGACCGTCGTCGCGGCGTTCACCACCGGCGCAGACTGGACCGTGGAGGACTTTGGACGCGATGGCGATCTGTTCTGGGTACAAATTGCCACAACCTGCAGCTCCGAAAGTTCGTCTACTGTCGATTCCGTCTCGGCAATGAGCTGGGGCGCGAGGGGCAGCCCCTGGGTTTTCTCAGCATCAGCAGGTGATCCCGACAGTCGAGATCAACTGACTTCGGCGTTCGTGACAGCCTCAAGGTGAGACGTCGTCACCCTTCTCGACGCTGACGGCGGTGCACGAATAGCAAGAATCCCAGTCGTGTGCACCGAGTCCGGGTTCGATCTATGCTCGCTGAGCTTTCGATGTGGGGGAGGGGTGCCGAGATGAGTGAGGTTGTCGATGACGCCGTCTCTCGACGCGTGTCGGCCCTCGACTCGTTGTTTGCCGTGGGGCGGGCACGCCGCCTGAACGCTGGCGATGTACTGGTACGGCAGGGAGACCCGTCTGACGACGTGTTCTTTGTTCGGTCGGGCACGTTTGGCGTATCGATCATGACGCCCTCAGGTGAAGCGGAAGTCGGCTTGTGTGGCGTTGGCGAGTTGATTGGTGAAGTGGCCGCGCTGAGTGGGATGACGCGCTCGGCCTCGTTGACCGCGACCAGCGATGTCGAGGTGATCGCCATCACACCACGCGACTTTGAAGTATGGCTCGAGTCGAATCCGTCTGAGTCGCGACGGATATCGAGCCAGGCCCGTGAGCGTCTGCTCGCGGTCCAGACAGGGCGGATGATCGTCGAACTGTTTGGTGAGCAAGCGGCCGGTTTGGTGACGGCGATGCTCGCCGCTGCCGAATGGGTTGACGTTGTCGCTGGGCAGGTGCTGTTCAACGAGGGAGATCAACCCGACGCCGTTTACCTCGTGCTGTCCGGGCGGCTACGAGCCTTGAACCAGACGGTTGACGGCGATGTCTCGATCCTTGGCGAGATCGGGCGGGCTGACATCGTGGGTGAGATCGCCGTGATCCAGCAGAGCCCGCGTACGGCGACCGTGACTGCATTGCGCGATTCGACGTTGGCTCGCTTCTCGATCGACGGGTTCGAGCAATTGTTGACCGACCACCCGGCGCTGATGTTGAATGTGGTTCGGCGGATCGTCGCGCGATCAACGGGGCGGGCAACCGAGATCCGGTCATCTTGCCGTTCCGTCGCGATCGTGATGGTCGCCGACCTCGACCCGATGGTCACGTGTCATTCGATGGCGAATGCCCTGCACCGGTTCGGTTCGTGCGGCGTGCTGTCGAGCGACTCGATTGATGTCGAACTCGCCCGCCCGGCGATCTCCCAATCGACGCCGACCGATCTCGGTGATGTTCGGGTCTCGCAGTATCTCAACGAGTTCGAATCGGTGAACGACTTCGTGTTGTTGGCTTCCGACGCAGACCCATCGTCGTGGACCCGTCGAGCGGTCCAACGCGCCGATCTTGTCTTGCTGTTCGTCTCAGCGACGCCAACGACAGCCGAAGCCGAAATGATCGAGCGGTTGCTGGGGGCGTGTGCCGATACTGGTGTGCAACGATGGCTCGTGCTCGTCGAGTCGGCCGCAGCTGACCGTGCGACACCCGTTGATTCTCGCTTGCGGCGTGACCACTTCAGCGAGGTACACCACCTGCGATCCGGGAGGCAGTCGGATCTTGAACGGCTCGCCAGGTTGGCGGGCGGTGTCGGGTACGGGTTGGTGCTTGGTGGCGGCGGTGCCCGCGGTTTCGCCCACGTTGGCGTGATCAGGGCGATGCGGGAACTTGGCGTTCCGATTGATCGCCTTGGCGGATCGTCGATGGGTTCGATCTTCGCTGCTGGTGCCGCGATGTATGAGGATCACGACGAGCTCGTGGCAGCCTGCGGCAACCAGTTCAACCGGCTGCTGGACTACACGGTGCCGATCGTGTCACTGCTCAAAGCGAAACGGATTACGGCCAATCTAACTTCCTCACTCGGCGGTTATGACATTGAGGACTTGTGGATTCCGCTCTATTGCGTGTCGACCAACCTGACTCGATCGCGCAGCGAGGTGCATCGTCGCGGTGACCTCGTGACGGCTGTTCGGGCGAGCATCGCGATCCCGGGTTTGCTGCCGCCGGTTCCATTGGGCGACGACCTACTCGTTGATGGCGGCGTCCTGAACAACGTGCCTGCCGACATCATGCGCGCTGATCCGTCGATCGGTACGGTGATCGCCATCGATGTGGCACCGCAGCATGGGCCGCGCACGAATGAGAACTACGGCATGTACGTGTCGGGGTGGCGCGTGCTCCGGAAGTTCGTCGGCAGGGGTCGCAGTCGCAGTCGTTCAGCCGAGTCGCCATACCCCGGTGTCGGGTCGGTATTGGTGCGCACGATGATCACAGGGTCCGAACGGCGTCGTCGTGCGATGAAGGCTGATGGCACCGTCGACTTGTACCTTGAGTTAGAGATGGAGGGGGTCGGTCTGCTCGAGTTCGACAGGATGCATCACGTGATCCAACGCGGATACGAGGCCGCCCGACCGCAAATCGTTGAATGGCTCGCCGAACGCGATCGTCAGGGCACGCCGTGATTCGTGCCGCGCTTCGTGATCTGCAGTGGCGACGCAAGCGGTTTGTGATCGCGATGGCCGGCGTCGGGCTGGTGTTCGCGATGGGCTTGGTCATGACGGGTCTCGCCGAGTCGTTCTCACGGGAAGTGGATCGCACGCTCGCCGCTGTCGGCGGTGAAACGTGGGCCGTATCAGCGCAAGCTTCAGGTCCGTTCACATCGTTCAATCCTGTCTCGGTTGACGCCGGAGGTGACGATGCCGAACCGATGATGGTGCTTCGTCAGACCGTGCGCGTTGACGACGAAGTGATTGATGTCGTGGTGCTTGGCTTCTCGTCCGCCGCTCCTGAAACCGGTCAAGCCATCGTTGATGAAGCATTGGTCGGCATCGACGTCGGTTCGTCGCTCCCGCTCGGTGGTTTGACGTTCGATGTGGTCGATACCGTGTCCGGCCAGCGCCTGTTCGCCGGGCTCCCGATCGTCTACATCACGTTGGCCGATGCCCAGCTGATCGGTGTCCAGGGGCAGCCCTACGCCACGGCATTCCTCTACAGCGACGTGCCGACGGAGGTACCCGATGGGCTCCGACTCATGACGCGGACCGAAGTAAGAAACGACGTGTTGCGGCCGCTCGACAATGCATTGGCGTCGATCAGACTGATGAAGATCCTGCTCTGGATCGTGGCGGCAACGATCATCGGGTCAGTGCTCTACCTACAGGCGATGGAACGGACACGTGACTTCGCCGTTTTCAAAGCTACCGGCACATCGACGGCGGCGATCGGAGCCGGCCTGGCGATCCAGGCGATCGTGTTGTCGCTGGCAGCGGCGGCGCTAGCCGCGGTGCTGGCGGTTGTGTTAGCCCCGATCTTTCCAATGAACATCGAGATCCCGTCGAGCGGATTCCTGTTGCTTCCCGTAGTGACCGTGGTCGTCGGTCTGCTGGCAAGCCTGATCGCGCTTCGCAAGACGGCGACCGTCGAACCGGCACTGGCATTTGGGGGCTGATGTGACCACTCCGGCTGCTGACCTACGAATTAAGGATCTCACCATCGAGTTCTCGAAGGGTGACTACACGGTGCGCCCGCTCGACAACATGAATGTGACGGTGAAGGCCGGGACACTGGCGCTCCTGCTCGGACCGTCGGGGTGTGGCAAGACAACGTTGCTCTCGTGCTTGTCGGCGATCTTGAAACCGAGGACCGGCTCGATTACCTACGGCGACACGGAAATCACCTCACTCTCGGGCAGCGGTTTGACGAACTACCGGCGACACGGAGTTGGTGTCGTGTTCCAAGCCTTCAACCTCGTGCCCAGTCTGACCAGTGTCGAAAACGTTGCCGTCCCGATGCGTTCCGCCGGAGTGAAGTCAGCTGCCGCCAAGTCGAAATCGATCGAACTGCTCAAGGGTGTCGGCCTCGGAGACCGCTTGACCCATCGTCCCAACAGCTTGAGCGGAGGGCAGCAACAGCGGGTTGCGATCGCCCGTGCGCTGGCGCTCGATCCGCCGCTCGTGCTCGCCGATGAACCGACTGCGCACCTCGACTATGTGCAGGTGGAGGGCGTGCTGCGGTTGATTCGTCGGCTCACCGACGGTGGCCGCGTTGTGGTCGTGCCGACTCACGACGATCGGATGCTGGCGCTCGCGGACCAGATCATCGAGATGCGCCCCAACTTCCTGCCGACGGAGGATTCCGCACCATTGCAGGTCGCCCTAGGCATCGGATACGAGATATTCCGGCAAGGTGATCCAAGTGATTTGATCTATATGATCAACGATGGGCGGATCGATGTTGTCCGTGACACGCCGGAAGGGGAAGTGCTGCTTGCCACGTTGAGCGAGGGCGATCATTTCGGCGAGATGGGGCCGCTGTTCGGGCTGCGTCGTTCCGCCACAGCGCGTGCTCGAACTGCCGCGACGGTGACCGGCTACACCGCCAAAGCGTTCAGAGATTTGGTCGGCGCCGAGCGGATCCCATCACTAATCCGCGGACGTTGACGCGCAATCGGCGTGCTAGCCGGGTGGAACCGCGCGATCGCTGATCCAGTTGCCGTGGAAGCCGAACGGGATTCGCTGGGGGAGCGGGACTCTGGCGACGTAGTCGGTGCGCCCGAAGTCTTGGGCATCGATCACGACGAACTCGGTGGTTTGGCGACCAAGATCGTGGACGTACGTGACGAGCCAGCCGTCATCTTCACCGGTACCGGCTTGGCGTCCGATGAACACCGGTTCGCCGCTGGCGCGGCCAGGGCCGTGCTCGAACACCTGACGTGCGCCTGTGTGGAGGTCGTACTTGATCGTCGGCCACCCAGCGGTCGGATCTTGGGAGGGCGAGACGGCATACCCGTAGCGATACGGCTTGGTGCTGAGCGAACCCCGATGACGTGGAAACTCGCTCGGTTGGTCATCGATCTCCGTGACCGACACGGTTCTGGCGGCCGGGTTGAGTTCCCAGCGTTCGAGCCGGGCGAGGCTGTGGTCGCCGAACGGCCCGAGAACGTCCTCCTTGAACATCTGGTCGTAGACGCACAAGTCGATGATGACGCGCCCATCAGGTGTGTCGTACGAGTTCATCGGATGGAACGAATATCCGATCGGCACATCGATCCATACGATGTCGGTTGCGGTGCCGTCGCGAGGAAGTAGTCCGACGCGATTGCCGTAATCAGGATTCCATCGGAACGGGAAGCGACCTGCGAAGGCGAGGTCGAAGTCAACGGTGCATGGTTGGTCATAGACCACCGCGTAACGCTCGGTGAGCGACATGTCGTGCAGCATGGTCATGCCGGGAAGCGGAATATCGACGGTGCGACGCACTCGCCCGTCAGGCGCCACGACCACGTACTGGACATGATCCATCCACTGCTGCCAGGCGTACACCATGGCGTGCATCTCACCGGTCACCGGGTCGAGTTTCGGGTGAGCGGTGAAGCCCCCCGGCAGTGTTCCGTTGAAGTCGTTGCGACCGATCGTTTCGAGTTCGTACGTCAACTCGACTGGGCAGCCGCCCGCCTCGACCATTGCCCACGTGGTCCCGGCGAAACCGCCGACGTTGGTATTCGGACCGACTCGCATCCCGCTCCAGTTGGGTCCTGGAATATCGGGTTGACCGCGCCTGGCACTGATCGACGACGACCCGACGTACCGATTGCGATACCACTCGGCCCTACCGTCACGAAGTCGGATGCCGTGGACCATTCCGTCACCCACGAACCAGTGGTGGGTGAGCGGGTCGACGTTGCCTGCAGGGTTCGGTCCGTTGCGCAGGTAGCGGCCGTTCAGTTCGGCTGGCATTTCACCCTCGATCGGCAGATCCCGCGCGGTGATCTCCTCGGTGATCGGGGCGTAGTTGCCAGAGAGGTACAGGCTGACGTCAGTGCTGGTGGTTTCGGTCACAGACATTCGGGTCCTCCATCGGTTGCTCGACGTAACTTAGTTACTGGTGTAACTTAGTTACGTGACTGACGTGTTGTCAACCCCCAACATGCGCGAGGCGCTGCTCGACGCAGCGCTGACGGTGCTGCGGCGTGACGGTGCGGCGGCGTTGACCGTGCGCAGCATCACGCGTGAGGCCGGGTGCTCGACCACGGGTGTTTACACGTACTTCGGCGGGAAACAGGGACTGGTCGAGGCGATTTACGTCGATGGGTTCGAGTCGTTCGATCGTGCGCTGATGCCTGCCTACCAGGCCGGAGAGTTGATGGAATCCGGGCGTGCGTATCGCCGATGGGCGCTCACCCATCCGACGCAGTACCTCGTGATGTTCGGCCGAGCGGTACCCGACTTTGTGCCGAGCGTGGCGGCGCTTGAACGCGGCATACAGTCGTTCGGCCTGTTGGTCGACGCCGTTCGGGCGAGCGGCGACGAGGACGCCGAGCAGGCGGCCTATCACGTGTTCGCGACCGTCCACGGATACGTGATGCTCGAGTTGGTCAACAGTGAACACATCAACCCCGCCGAACTCGGCGTGTTGTACGAGGCCGGACTGCAACATGTGATGAGATCGCTGTCGTGACGCGGTGGGTCGCGCCGGCAGTCAGCGCAGGAATTAGGAACGCAATTGCGGATCTTGGGTGAAAGCGATTGGAAAGACTCGTCTGACATCGTGTATCAGTTTCGGGTCAACCGCATCTGTGGCATCATGGAAACGGTTGCCCTGACCACACATGGTTGCCGCGTAGAGTCATCGAGATGTCCAGTGGCGAGCGCTTTTCTGCCGACCAGCCGATCCCTGAACTGGTCGCCGGTGCGCTTGCTGGTCATCAAGCTGCCTGGAGTGCGCTCGTCGATCGATTGCAGCGCGTGGTATGGAAGTCGGTCAACATGATGACGTACGACCATGAGGTCAGAGACGATGCATTTGCCGCCACCTGGCTTCGATTGGCAGAGCGGCTCGACACGATCCGTGAGCCTGAGAAACTGCCCGGTTGGCTTTCTACCACGGCGTGCAACGAGGTCCGTCAGATCCTGCGTCAGCGTGGTCGCCAACATATGTCGCTGACCGAATCCTGGGCGGGGACCGGTGGCGGGATCGGTGATCTACTCGATTCGCTGATTGACGACGATGGAGAACACTCGAAAGCAATGATGCTCGACGAGCAGCGTCGCTCGACGCGGGCAGCATTCGCTCGACTCGATGAGAAGTGCCGGGAGATCATCGCGGTGCTTGTGCTTGCCGACCCGCCGATTCCGTATGACGAGGCGAGTGAACAGCTTGGGCGTCCGATCGGGTCTCTCGGCCCGTCTCGTCGTCGTTGTCTTGAGAAAATGAGATCGCTACTCGATCCCGAGCAGGGGGCTGAATCGTGAACGCGGATGAAACCTTCGATGATTTGTTGGCTCGTCTCGACGACGCCTTTGATCACGACCTTGGTCCGGTCCCGACGCAATTGACGGCCGCAGCATGTGATGCGTTCGCCTGGCGACTGGTCGACACCGAACTAGCCGAGCTGCTGTTCGACTCGGCGAGTGACGAACTGGTCGGAGTCCGCGGCAAATCGACCGAGCGACGATCGTTCCGTTACGGGGCGAACGGAGCCGTCGTGCGAGTCCACCTCACGCCGACGACGCTGATCGTGATGATCGAACCGCCACTGTCGGTCGTGTGTCGCGTGGTAACGGGAGCCGGTTCGGTGGAAGAACGCACCGACGATGTGGGGGAGTTGGTCGTAGACGCCCCCGAACTTCCTGTGCGAATCGAGGTCGACCTGCCCAACGGCAAAGTGGTCACCCCCTGGATCATCGGCTGAAACTCAGCCTCACGCGCTTTCGAGAGTTTGGGGCCGAGTTTGCACGGTCAGTGGGGGTTGACGACGGTGCCGAGCCACGGGTACCGGAAGTGCCCAGGTCGGTCCAACAACCAAGCCGCAGCATCACCAGGTGTTTGGGACGCCGGAAAGTCCTGGCGACCGCCGCGGCACATCCATTCCCAAGCAATCGATGCTGCCACGATCGGTGCCGAGAATGAGGTTCCACTCCAACTGGCCCAACCATCGAAATCCTCGCCATCATGTCTGGCGTCGCCGCCGAGGTCGTAAAAGCAACTCACCACGTCGACGCCGGGAGCGCACGCGTCAACCCATGGCCCATAGTTCGTAAACCATGCCGGTCCGCTTGGTCCGAGTGCTCCTACAGCGATCACATTCTCGAACGAAGCAGGCCATGTCGGGCGGCACGACGAACTGTTCCCCGCCGACGCTACGAAGACGACTCGCTCTCGGATGATGCTGCGAGAGGCATCAGCTTCGCGGTAACGCGCCTGGATACTCGAAATTGCGCGCGCAATAGCAATCGGAGGGTCGTCGTCTTCGCAGAAACCACCGAACGACATGCTCACGATGTCGAACGGCGGTTGATCTCCCTCGACGTCGAACCGATCGAGCAGAGCACGTGCGATTCGAGCGTCATCAGTGTCTCCGTACGAGCTGAGGCCTCGCTCAACCGTGATCGCCGTGCCGGGGGCCAAGTTGGCGATGATTCCGGAAATGAACGTTCCGTGCCCGGCGTATGGATCGAGCACCTTGTTGGCATCAGCGTCCCAAGGGTCGTCCTCGTAGTCGGTCAACGCCGGTGTGAGCAGGTCTCGCGCCGCCTGAGCCGGGTTCCCGCCGGCGGCACTCGCGGCCGTAATCTGAGGAAACGCTCCAGTGTCAATTACCAATACCTCACACGAAGAGCCAACTGATCTGCGTCGGGATCGCTCGTCGGCGGACGGCATCATCGCCGGACGCGCTGACGTTGTTCGAGCGGCGACCTGTTGTCCGGTCCAATGGCCGCAAGGCGACGACTCGCACCCGCAGGCAACACCGCCGGGGTATGGGTTCCCGCCGGGGTATGGGTTCCCGCCGGGGTATGGGTTGCCGCCGGGGTATGGGTTGCCGCCGGGGTATGGGTTGCCGCCGGGGTATGGGTTGCCGCCGGGGTATGGGTTGCCGCCGGGGTATGGGTTGCCGCCGGGGT
>JANOTN010000264.1:0-3139 GCA_031416375.1 Ilumatobacteraceae bacterium | reverse complement strand
GAGCTCGGTCATGAGGGCTTGAAACAGACGCGGGGCGACTTGGGCGAACTGCAGCCAATGGCCGTCCTTCGTGAGGGCGATCATCAAGAAGTAGGCGAACGGTGAGGTCGGGATCTCGTTCTCATCGAAGCTGTTAATCCGCGTGTACGCCCCGGGCCATTTGTGTTCGATCAACTGTTCAAACCAGCCCCACGTATCGAGCGAGGTGAACGCCTGCGCCAGGCTTGCCTCGACTCGCTGCCCGCGGCCGCTTTGCTCTCGTTCGAGCAGCGCCGCCAACGTTCCATGCAGAGCGGTTTGCGACGCCGAGTACGAGCACCACGGCACCGAGACGAACGCCGGCCGGTCGCCTGGAATCATCCGATGGAAGGCCTGGAAGATACCGAGCTTGGCGGCCACGATGCCTTCGTAGCCGTGCATGTCGGCGTACGGCCCGACACTGCCGAACCCCGTGATCGTGGTGTGAACGAGCCGAGGGTTGAGCGCCGCCAACGTGTCCTCGGTGAATCCGAGTCGATCGAGCACGTCTGGCCGAAACGTGTCGACGAGCACATCGGCATTCGCCAGCAGTCCGCGCAGAGACTCTCGGCCTTGATCAGATTGCAGGTCGAGCTCGACACTGCGCTTACCGCGCCCCCAAAAGGCAAACGCCGGCTGGTTCCGGATCGGCGCGCCACCAGGCGGTTCGACCCAGATCACCTCAGCGCCGTAGTCGGCAAACAACTGGCTGACTTGCGCGCCGACACGATTCGGCGACAGATCAACAACCCTGATTCCCTCAAGTGCCTGCACAATGACCCCCTGGTTCGCTTGGCAATCTGACACTACCGTCAGATACGGTCGCGGAAGTACCATGAACGACCTCGTATTGCCGACTGGGGCTTGGGAGCTTCCGGAGGAACTGGTGATGTTGCGCGACACGGTTCGCCAGTTCATGACCAGCGAGGTGCGTCCGCTCGAAGACACGCTGGAACATGATGCGACCGGACCGTCGCAGGATCAGCTCCGCCAACTGCAGGCCAAGGCGCAGGCGATCGGGTTGTGGTCGTTGCAGACACCGGCCGAGTTCGGTGGTGCAGGTCTCTCGATTCTCGGGCAGTGCGTGGTGCAGGAAGAGGCCGCCCAGTGCCGTTCGGGCGCATTCTTTCCGGCGCTTGGTGCGTTCGGCGGGAACCCTCCGTCGGTGTTTTACAGCGCCTCGTCGGCGCAGTTCGAGAAGTACGCCCAGCCGATCATCGAAGGCCGCGCCGGTCGCCCCTTCAACGCCATTTCTGAGCCCTCCGGTGGTTCCGATCCAGCGCGAGCGATTCGCTGCCGAGCCGTTCGCGATGGCGACGAGTACGTAGTAAACGGCACCAAGATGTGGACCACACACGCCGGAACCGCCGAGTGGGGAATCCTGTATGCCCGCACCGGTGAGCCGGGGGAGAAGGGCGGGATCAGCTGTTTGATTCTCGATGCCAACGCGCCCGGTCTCACCAAGAACCCGATCGGCGTGATGACCTCGTACTCCCCGTTCGAGCTGCATTTCGACGACGTTCGGATCCCCGTCGCCGACAGGATCGGTGAGGAAGGCCAGGGCTTCGAACTCGCTCGCGAGTACCTCGTCACCAGCCGGATTCCATATACAGCCGTTCCAATCGGCATCGCCCAGCGTGCGCTCACCATCACGATCGAATGGGTCAAACAACGCGAGACCTTCGGCAAGCCGTTGTCCGAGCGTCAAGGCGTGCAATGGATGATCGCCGACTCGGAGATCGAGCTGCGGGCGGCACGGCTGTTGATGTACCAGGCCGCCTGGAACGCCGACCTCGGTCGTGATGTCCGCGTCGACGCTGCCGTTTGCAAGTTGACCGGCACCGAGACCGCCTTCCGGATCGTCGACCGATGCCTGCAACTGCATGGTGCGCTCGGTATGTCGAAGGAGTTGCCGTTCGAACGCTGGTTCCGTGACCTGCGAGTCAAGCGGTTCGGCGAGGGTGCCTCCGAAGTGCTGCGAACCCAGATTGCGAGGCAACTGCTGTCATGACTACCCCAACCATCAGAGGACTCGAGCCCGGCCGCAAGCCGGCGTTGATCATCAGCGAATGCCAGCGCGGCATTCTCGACCCCTCGCTCACCACGCTCCCAGGACTTGCCGAGGATGCAAAGAACCGAGCCGTGTTGGCTCGAATTGCCTCTCTGGCTGCGCAGTTTCGTGAGTACGGTTATCCGGTTTTGCATGTCCACATCAGTCATCTGCCGGGGATGATCGGGTGCGCCGTCACCAGCCCCTTGATGTCGCTCTCGCGTCGTAGCGGTGGTCTGGTCGAAGGAACAGCGCAGGCGGAACCGATGCCAGAGGTCGCTCCACAGCCCGGCGACATCGTCTCCGCCCGGCGATCGGGGCTTGCCATGTGGTACGGCACCGACCTCGACCTGTTACTCCGCAATCTGAGCGTCGACACATTGGTGATGACCGGAGTCTCGACCAACTTGGCCCTGTTCGGCGGCAGCCTCGGTGCCGTGGACCGCGGTTACCAGGTCGTGATTCCCGTCGACTGCACCGCTGGCGGCAGCCCGGAAACCCACGAGTTCATGGTAACGAATTCACTCCCTCTGCTCGCTTCGATGACGACATCTGACGCCGTGATCGACGTGCTCCATCCACCTTCAGATGATTGGAATCCAACATGACCCTTGACCTCAAAGCAGCCGACGCAACCCTTGCCGGCCTGCGTCCGTTTCCCGTTGCCGTCACGACCAATGACGGTGGTCACCTCAACGGGCTGATGTCGCTTTCGGCGGGCACGATGAGCATCGTCCCAGAGGCGCCTCGTGTCACGGTCAGCCTGACCAAGTACAACCTGACCAATTCGATGGTGATGAGCTCCGGGATCTTTGCCATGCACCTGCTCGGAAATGCTCCCGAGCTGATCGACAAGTCGCTGGAAATCTTGATGACGCTCGGCGGCAGCTCAGGTCGCAACGGCGACAAGATCTCGCAGCTACGCACCAAGCAAGGTGTGCTCGGCTGCCCGATTCTGCTCGACGCGCTGTCGTACGTCGAAGGCAAGGTCGTGCACATGTTCGATGTCGACGAGAGCATGATTTTCGTCGCCGACGTGGTGGCCGCCGAGCGGCTCAACCCGGGCGGCCG
>JANOTN010000263.1:0-6443 GCA_031416375.1 Ilumatobacteraceae bacterium | reverse complement strand
CTTCGTGGCGCTGGCACTCACCGGCGGCATCGGACTGCTCCTCTACGCCGGGCTGTGGTTGTCGTTGATCGCAGGACCAACCAGCGGTTGGACAATGGCAACGTGGGTGGGTGGAGCGATCCTGATTGTTGGTGTTCCGTTCGCCCTGCAGGCCGGTGCCCTCACGTTCATGACTGGTCCGCTGGCAGTTGTGTTCCTGTTGATCGGGCTGATGCTGGCGCTCTGGCAACCACGCCAAGAGCCTCGGCCGCTTTCGGCACCCGAATGGAGTGCAACTATCGCTCGGACGACGCACGACGAGCCGGAAGTCGCAGTAGTCGGCGAGCCACGCCGTCATCGACTCGATCCCCGACCGCCGAGGGAACGTTCGATGTTGGGTCGAGCGACTCTTGGTTTGGCAATCGTCGTCGCCGCAGCCGGTGCGCTCATCGACCAAGCCAACGGCGGGAGAATGCATCCCGAACAGTGGCTCGGCGGGGCAGCATTCGTGTGCGGAGTCGGAACGCTGCTCGGTGCCGTTCGAGGCCGCGCCCGCTGGTTGATCGTCCCAGCGCTGGTGTTCGCCGTTGTCGGCTACGGAACCGGGCTGATGTCGCGTATGGGAATCGACGCATCGGACGCCGCGGGTGATCGTTACGCCAATGTCCAACAGGGCATTTCGGGTGAGCCGATTCGGGAATCGGTCGGTTTCGGAACGATGTACCTCAACGTCGAGGGCGCTCCAACCACGCATCAGATCGTGGACATTCGGGTCGCCATCGGTGAGATCAATATCCAGATCGCGGAAGGTGTGACGGTGGAGGTGAGAGGCCGAATCGATCACGGCGAGCTGCGAGTCAATGATGACAGCTTGCCCGCCGACACCACACTCATCGGACCGGATCAAACTCCGGATGTGACCATCGACGCCTGGATCGGTCGGGGCAACATTGTCGTCTGGCAGTACGACCAACAGCCGATCATCGAACCGCAAATGGCAACTCCCCGAGTCGGACCGCTCACGCCAATCGCCAACTACGTGTCGGCGACGGCGGACGGCTGGATCGTGCTCGCCGACGGTTACACGGTGATTGACCCGAACAACACCATCGTCACTGGCGAGGCGTACCAGATGCTTCCCGATGGGAGCTACAACGTCGATCCGAGTGAATCCAACGACGGCTCGGTGAATGTTGTCGGTGAGCTGTCCGGTCAGGTCGTCGGGTCGTTGGTTTTGCCGACTCCGGTCGGTGTGTTCAGATTGCTCCCTCGCAGCCTGTTGCTCACGCCGGAAGGTGCGGTGCTCGACTTGCAGGCAATCCGGGCGGAACTGGCAACCAGCGCGACCACCACGTTGCCCGGGCCGGCGGTCATTGCAACGGTGCCGCCGCCGCCCTCGACAACAGTTGCTGGAGTTCAACCATGAACCGTCATCCGTTCGAACCACTGTCAGCGGCACTCGGGATCATCGCGATCGCGATTGGATTGGCCGTGATGACCGGCTCCATAGACGACATCGCTTCGAACGGCGGGGCCTGGCTGGCTGTAGCGGCACTGGTGCTCGGTCTCGGTCTGATCCCACGAGCGCAGCGCCGGATCTCCCCCGTGGTCGATGGCCGGTCGAGCATCGACCACGGGAACAAAACCTGACCGGATCGCGCTCGTCAGGCGTTAGCGGGTTTCCATCCGGGGTGTTTGAAGGCGTAGCCCCACTTGTTGCGGACGCCCTTCGCTTTGGTGACATCGCGGGCGATCTCGGCGAACTCGTGGTAAGCGATCTTGATCGGGTTGTAGGTCCGAATGTTCTTGGTCAAGCCGTACTTGATCCTGCGAACCTCTGGTTCGAACGTGCCGAACAGCCGGTCCCACACGATCAGGATGCCGCCGTAGTTCTTGTCGAGATACTGCTGGTTGGCACCGTGATGGACGCGGTGGTGCGATGGCGTGTTGAGAACCTTCTCAGCGAGCGGATGGAGTCGGTCGATCGCCTCGGTGTGGATCCAGTACTGGTACAAGAGGTTGAGCTGGGCGGCCCGCATCGACGTGGCTGTCGGAAAGCCGAGCAGCGGAAGCGGCGAAAAAAACGGGACGGTGATGATCCCTGACCATGGCTGGCGCAGCGCCGTCGACAGGTTGTAGCGCTCGCCCGAATGGTGGGTCACATGGTTGGCCCACAACAACCGCACCTCGTGCATCCAGCGGTGATCCCAGTAGTACAGGAAATCCCACAACACCATGGCACCAACGAACGCTCCTTTGCGCGATCCGATGTTGGAGATTCGGTGCTTGAACAGGAATTTGTCGAGCTTGCCGATCGTTGCGGCAGTACCGAATGCGAAGGCGATATTGCCGAGCAGCATCGACAGGCTTGCCGTGGTGTCACGTCGCTCGTACCCGAGCGGAACTAGTTCGTCGGGCGGGAGATGGGAACCGGATAGCTCCTCCGGCGTGGCGTCGTACATGTCGCCCAGCACCCGTTTTGGTTTGTTCCTCAGGTATGCCGCCTCGGCCACCATCGTGCCGACAAACAACGGCACCGACAGCAAGTCGATCGTGTCAAGCTTCTTCCCAGCCACGACCTCAGGCTACTCGTCGGTAACAGGGGAAAACACCGGCGCTGCCCACTCGTCGGACAGGTCACGGAAGCTGACGGCCACCGGCATACCGACTCGCAAGGATTCTGGATCAGCGCCGACCATGTTGGTCATCAGGCGTGGGCCTTCGTCCAACTCGACGACGGCAGCGACATACGCGCCCCACTCCGAAAACGGCTCGAGGTCGTTCCGAAAAATCGTCGAGTACGTGTACAACGTGCCGGCGCCGCTGACCTCCAGCCATTCGACATCCTCGCTCCAGCAGGTCGGACAGAACGGGCGCGGGTAGTGGTGCACCTCGCCACAGGCGTTGCACTTCTTGATCAACAGACGACCCTGCTTGGCGGCCTCCCAGTAGGGTCTCGTCTCGTCTTCGACACTGGGTAGTTCACGTCCGTTCGCCATCACTGTTCCCTTCGAGTCGGCGGATCAACTCAACCTTGTCGATCTTCATCATCGCAGTCAGCGGCAGGGTGTCCGTCACTACAACCCGATCCGGTCGCTTGTAGTCCGCCAGCCGCGCAGCCACGAATGCCCGCAACGAATCGAGCGTGGGCGGAGCAGAATGTTCGATCGGCACCACGAAGGCGACACCGATCTCGCCGATCACGGGAGCAGCGACACCGACGATTGCCACCCGTTCGACCTGCGGATGCTCGGCGAGCACGTTCTCAACTTCCAGCGGGTACACGTTGTAGCCGCCTCGGATGTACATGTCGGTCGAGCGGCCAACGAGCACGAGATTGCCGTCGGTGTCGAGTCGACCGAGATCGGTGCTCGTCAGCCAGCCGTCATCAGACAGCACCGCAGCGGTCAGCTCCGGATCGTTCCAGTAACCGCGCATCACACACGTGCCGCGCACACGGACGCGCCCAATCTCACCCACTCGCACCGGCGAGCCGGATTCATCGACAAGGTCGACCTCCATGCCTGCTTGAGGCCGACCAACCGTGCGGAACTGCACCTCCGGATCGTCCCCCGGGTCGGTACCCGTGATGCTGGGCGACTCGGTCATCGCGTACCGGACGACGAGCGGGCAGCCAATCATCGTCGTGACTCTCTCGATCAGATCCGGCGACGCAGGGGCAGTGGCAACGAGCCCGAGCCGCACATGCGAGAGGTCGGCATCGGCGATGCCGGGTAGTTCCAACAACTTGGCCCACTGCGTCGGGACGCCACCGGCGACGGTGATCCGTTGATCCACCAGCAACCGCAGCATGTCGGCCGCCGCCCAGGGCGTCGGACTGATGATGATCGTCGTGGCCGAAGCGAGTTGGTCCCACATCTTGGCCATGTATCCGGCATGCGGGAACGGCGTACCGACCAACTTTACGTCGTGAAGTTGGCTCATCACGCCGGCACTGGCGACCGCCGCGTACAGGTTGCGGTGGTCGAACCAGGCACCCTTCGGAACGCCTGTTGTGCCGCTCGTCCAGATGATCACCGCCGGATCCGCCGGATCTCGATGCGGTCGCGCGGTGCCCAACCCGGCGTGTTCGTAGGCAGCCGCAAGTTCAGCGCGTTCGATCACCGGCAGGTCGACCGAGGGCACCGTCGTGAACGCGTGGCGATCCAAGATCGCCACGACGGGCGCGGCGCGATCGAGGATCGATGCGATCTCGCGCGCCCCAAGTCGAACGTTCAACCCCGTCGCGATCGCACCTGCCTTCGTAATCGCACCGTAGACAACCACGTAGTCGATCGAGGTAGGCAACATGATCGCCACCACATCGCCAGGCCGTACGCCGCGCTCGACCAGCACCGCCGCCAACCCGTCGGCACGCCGTTCCCACTCGGCGAAGCTCAGCCGTTGATCGCCGTCAACGAACGCTGCTCGATCACCGTGCTGGATTGCCGCCTCCTCCAACGCATCGGCGAGCGTCGCCGGGCTCACGTCACTCGGTCCTGTGTTACACGGTGCCTGTTACACATGGTGCCTGACACCATCTGTAACGTCACTGGGCTCCGGCCATACCGAGCAACGCTGCCTGCTGGGTGCGCACGTCGCCCATCATCCGATCGAGCACTCGTACGCGCTTGACGTACAAGTGGGCGTCGTGCTCAAACGTGTACCCCATACCGCCGTGCACCTGCACCGTGGCCGAGGCGTTTTCGATCGCTGCGTTGGTTGCAACGATCCGGGCGGCGGCTACCTGGAACTGGCGGTCAGCGCGATCCTCATCGATGCTGAGGGCGGCGAACACCAGTTGCGACGTTGCCGCCTCGGCTCGCAGAGCCATGTCGGCGCAAGCGTGCTTGATCGCCTGGTTGACACCAATCGGACGGCCGAACTGAACACGATCCTTGGCGTACTGAGCTGACATGTCACGGGTCGCCTCGGCCATTCCGGTCTGCATTGCGGCGACGAGCAGGCACCCTCGGAGATACACCGAATCGGTGGCAGCATCGACCGTGGCGAGCACCGGCGCGTCGACCAACTCAACTCGCGAAAGGCGAACTGCCGGATCGATACACGGCACGGCTTGTGCCGTGGCGAACTCTGCTGCATCGATCAGGCAGGCGCTCTCGGGAGTCACCACCACGACATACCGGGCACCGGGTCCGTCGATCAGATCGAATGACCCTGACAGCGTTTCTCCGACGACAGCGTCAATCGTGCGTGGTTCGGCGATTGCCACCGGTGCTTCACCGCCGACAATCGCCGCGGCGACCTCTGGAAGTCCTGCGAACGCAGCCACCCGCGCACCGAGCACCGTCGAAAGAAACGGTCCGGGGGCAACGAATCGTCCGATCTCGCGGAAGATCAGGGCTTCTTCGGCGACGCCGTACCCGACACCACCAAGATCCTCCGGCAGGCCCAAGCCGAACCAGCCGAGTTGACCGCATTCGGCCCATGCCGCCAGGTCAATCGTGGAGACATCATGTCGACGATCGCGAATCACGCTGGTCGGGAACCTGGAGCGGAGAACGTCGGCGACGACACCGATGATCTCGAGTTGTTCTTCGGAGGGAAGCAGATCCATGGCGATTCCCGTTAGCGCGGCAGACCGAGGACGCGGTCGCCAATGATGTTGCGTTGGATCTCGGACGTGCCGCCACCGATCGACGCCGAGTGTTGATACAGGTAACCGCCTGACCACGCGCCGGGCACCCATCGATGCAGGAAGTGCAATCCGTCGGCACCGACGATGTCGTATCCAAGTTTGTAGATCCGCTGGGCAAGGTCCGAGTAGTAGAGCTTGGTGATTGAACCTTCCGGGCCGGGCGAACCGAAGCGGGCGCTGCGCGAGACGCCTGCATAGGTCATCGCTCGCATCGCCGCCACCTCTGCACGCGCTTGACTCAGCCGACGGGCGATCTCATCGTCTTGAATCGCCGGTCGGCGACCGTCAGGGCCGGTCTTGGTCTTGGCGAGTTCGATCAGATCTTCGACAACTTTGGCGAGACGCACCTGGTTGACCGTGAACGCCGTGCCGCGCTCGAACGACAACGTCGACATCGCCGTGCGCCACCCGTCGTTGAGACGTCCAACCACGTTCGTCAATGGAATCCGGACCTCGTCGTAGAACACCTCGCAGAACTCGGCCTCTTCGTCCATCGTCTCGATCTCGCGGATCTCGATTCCTGGTGACTTCATGTCGCAAATCACCCAGGTGATGCCCTTGTGCTTCGGGGCGTCACGATCGGTGCGCACGAGCAGTTCCTGCCAGTCGGCGACATCGGCAAACGACGTCCAGATCTTCTGGCCGGTCACCACGAGTTGGTCACCGTCGATCTCGGCGCGGGTCTGCAGCGAGGCCAGGTCGGAACCGGCCTCGGGCTCGGAAAAACCCTGACACCACACGACATCACCCGACAGGATCTTGGGCAGGTGAAACGACTTGTGTTCGTCGGAGGCGTTGGCGATCA
>JANOTN010000262.1:0-4021 GCA_031416375.1 Ilumatobacteraceae bacterium | reverse complement strand
GTGCATGAGATCGGGAAATGAGCGGGTTCGGAACCGTCGGCCACGAGCAACCATGGACCGACCGGTGTGGTGCCCTCGAACGCCTTGCCCTGCAGCCACTGGAGCGTGCGGTACTGGTAGTCGCGCACGCTGATGTCGTTGACCACGGTGTATCCGGCAATCGCTGCGGCGGCGCTGGCCGGATCTGCGTTGCGGACCTCGCAACCGATCACGACGCCGAGTTCAGCCTCCCAGTCGATCCGGTCCGACACGGTCGGCATCTGGATCGGGTCGCGTGCACCGATCAACGTGCGAGCGAACTTGGCAAACAGCGTCGGATACTCGGGCGGAGTGCGCCCAGTCTCGGCAATGTGATCGTGATAGTTGAGCCCGACGCAAACGATCTTCTCCGGTCGCAACACGAGCGATGCGTAGTCGAGCGAATCGAGACCGTGGTGCGCGCCGTTGACCGTGGCGGCATGCTCCCGCCAGTTGGGGTCGGCAAGTAGCTCCCCAACATCTCGATGCCCGGTCTCAACGGCCACGTCCTCGTCAACCCGCACACATTGATGTCCGTCGCCCATCCGAATCGTCGCCAGTCGCATCACCGCAGTCTTGTCCGCTCTCGGCGTCGGTGCCGAATCCGATCAAATCGGCACCGTGGGACCGGGTGGGGCGGTCCCACGCAGCAGCGGTCCCAAGTGCAGCGGTCCCACGCAGCAACAAATGCGATTGGGAACCACCGGAGGTTCCGAATCGCATTTGTTGCTGGCCAAGACCGGGTGGGGCGGACGAATCACGGCGGTAGGTTGATGCTCCGACTTCCCCTCCGACTCACATCGAACCGGAGGTCGACATGACACCTTTCCCGCGATCATTGCTGGCGGTAGCTCGCCAACGTCGTGGTCTGCTGACAGCGCAGGAACTCACGCAGGAGCGAGTGGTAGGACGCTCCCGAAGTCAGTTGCTGAACTCAGGCGTGCTCGTGTCGATGCATCGCGGCGTCTATCGCATCGGGAGTCACGTAGAGACGTTCGAACAAAGGTGCTTGGCGGCTTGTCTTGCGTCTCCCGGCGCTGCGCTGTCGGGGCCCACGGCCGGACGTATATGGGGCCTCAGGAAGGTGTTTACGGACGATGTTCATATCATCTCACGCGGAACCATCCATCTCGTCGGCATCGCAGCCCACAAGACCGATTTACTCGGCAAGTTCGATATAACCGCGCGAGAAGGGCTGCCTGTGTTACGTCCGATCCGGCTCTTCTGCGATCTCGCGTGGCACCTTGACGACGCTGGCCTCGAATCCGTATTCGAGCAGATGCTCGATCGGCGAATGTTCACGGTGCCCGAGGCAAGGGCGGCGGCGCGGCGATTTGCGGCGCCAGGTCGATCTGGCTCGGTTCGCTTGCATCGGGTGATCGATTCTCGTCCAGCGTGGCTCAAACCGGCCGACTCGGACCACGAGGTTCGGTTGTGGCGTGCACTCGAGGAATCTGGCCTTCACTTCAACCGCCAGATACCTGTGCTACTCGACGATGGGACCACCGCGCATATCGACATGGGCGACCCCTCGTCGCTGTTTGGTATCGAAGTCGACCACGTCACGTGGCACGGTGGTCGGCTCGATGCGCAGCGAGATAAGCGTAGGGACCGTCAACTGGCGCGACTTGGTTGGACGATCAGTCGCGTGCCGGATGACGACATCGAGCACCGGCTATCCCAGACGGTGGACGAACTCCGCGATATCGCCGCGCTATGCGCCTCGCGGCAATCGCAGGCATCCTGACACGGTTCCGAGCGGCAACAAATGCGATTCAGCACCACCGGTGGTTCCGAATCGCATTTGTTGCCGCTCAAGACCGAGTGGGGCGCGAAGGGACTGGGGCGGCGGTCGTCTGATCAGGCCAGGCCGAGGAGCCGGGCGGCGTTGAGTTTCATGATTTTGGGGCGGACCGACTCTTTGATGTCGAGCGTTTCGAAGTCGGCGATCCAACGATCTGGCGTGATCAGCGGGAAGTCGGAACCGAACAGGATCTTGTCTTGCAACAACGTGTTGGCATATCTGATCAGGTTGGCCGGGAAGTACTTCGGCGACCAGCCGGAAAGGTCGATGTAGACATCGGGTTTGTGAGTGGCGACCGACAACGCCTCGTCCTGCCAGGGAAACGACGGGTGGGCGAGGATGATCTTGAGGCCGGGAAAGTCGGCCGACACATCGTCGACGTAGATCGGATTCGAGTACTTCAACTTGATCCCGCCGCCGCCCGGCATGCCTGCACCGATCCCGGTTTGGCCCGTGTGGAAGAGGGCGATCCGACCGTGTTCAGCGATCGCCTCGTACACCGGGTAGAACTCCGGGGCGTTGGGGAAGAAGGCCTGCGTGTTGGGGTGGAACTTGAACCCCTTAACGTTGTGCTCGTTGACCAGCCGGTGGACTTCGTTGACGGCGCGCTTGCCAAGATGCGGGTCGACGCTGCCGAATGCGATCAACGCGTCAGGGTTGTCGATAGCGGCCTGGGCGATTTCGTCATTCGGTACCGGCGACACACCCATCGTGGTCGTGCAGTCGACCGTGAACACGACCGCCATCATCTTCCGCGATCGGTAGTACTCAGCCATCTCAGTGACGGTCGGACGATGAATGTGAGCGCCGGCGAAGTACTCGTCGGCCGCATCCATCAACTCAGGCGACAGCGCCCCGCAGCCGGTGACAGCGGAGATCTCCACATGGGTGTGAAAGTCGATCGCAACCAGCGACTCGATATCAATTTCGGGCATGACACGAGGATGCCAGACAACGCATCAACCCGTATAGCCCAGGCTGCCTGCGGCGCCGCCCAAGACCGAGGTGAGCGCGCGGCGGTCAGTTGCCTTTGCGGAGGCGGCTGAGTTCGCGGTCAACTTCTCGTTTGGAGTCGCGTTCGGCCATCGCTTGGCGTTTGTCTCCTTTGTTGCGGCCCTTGCCGATCCCGAGTTCGACCTTCACCCGCCCGTCCTTGAAGTACAGGTTGAGCGGAACGACCGAGATCCGGTCCTGGTCGATCCTGGCTTTCAATCGGCGGATCTCGTCGCGGTGCAGCAGCAGTTTGCGTGGGCGGCCGGGTTCGTGCGCGCCCACGCCGACGGCAAACAAGTAGGGCGCCACGTGCACGCCTTCCAACCAGGCTTCGCCGTCACGAATCCTGGCGTAGGCGTCGGCAAGTTGCACCTGGGCCTCGCGCATACTCTTGACCTCGCTGCCCTGCAGCACCACGCCCGCTTCGATCGTCTCTTCGATCGCGTAGTTCCGCCGCGCGGCCCTGTTGCTGGCGATGTGCTTGCTGTTCGGATCCGAGTTGCCCGGTTTCTTCGTTTTGCCCATGGCGGCACTGAGGTTAGTGCCAACGATATGGTTCCATTCGTGCTCCGACTTGACCGCCAGGCATTCGACGCCATCTGTGACCTGGCCTTTCGCGAGTATCCGCTGGAAGCGTGCGGGCTGATCGCCGGCCCACCGGGCGGTGACCACGCCGCCAGGTTTTATCCGTGCCGCAACACAGCCGAGTCGGCCAAGCTCTACACGATCAACCCGAACGATCATTTCAAGGCCGAAATGGATGCCGACGATCGAGACTGGGAAATCAACGGCGTGGTCCACAGTCACACGCATTCCGAGCCGTACCCGAGCCCGACCGACGTTGCCCAGGCACCTGACCCCGGCTGGCACTACGTGATCATCAGCCTCAAGCGGGATGCTCCCGAACTGCGTAGTTACCGCATCGTCGACGGCGCGATCTCCGAAGAACCAATCGAACTCGACTAGCCGCGTCGTTACCCGTGTAGAATCCTGACCGAAAGCATCGGTTTTATCGGAATCTCCCGAGTTCCGACGGCGATTGGAGCGATCATGACGAGAGCAGTGGTGGGAACTCCGGGGGTCCATGGAAGCGTGCTCGACCTGATCGGCAACACACCGATCGTCGATGTTTCTAATCTGTCGCCAAATCCCAACGTGCGGATCCTCGCCAAGCTCGAGATGCAGAACCCGTTCGGCTCGGTGAAA
>JANOTN010000261.1:0-14242 GCA_031416375.1 Ilumatobacteraceae bacterium | reverse complement strand
CGATGGCAATTCTTCGACGAGCGATCTTTTCCAGGTGACTCAACTCGGAGCGGGTGGGGCGATCACGGGTTCGCGGGCCTTTGAGGGTGCGACGCCGCACGCTGCCGTGCGTGGTGAGAACGCTGGCGCAGGGGCAGGCCTACAGGGCAGTTCGTCCTACGCCTCCGGCATCGGCGTGCAGGGTTCAGCCTCGGGCCTGGGCGGGACGGGTGGTTCGTTCAGCGGTAAGACAGGCTTGAAGACGAGCGCCAACGACAACCTCTCGACCGCGCTTGAAATCGATGGCGCGGTGAAGGCTTCGGGGACGAGTCGCGTCGCGTTCGTTCACACTTCTAGCGCGGGCAACTCATTCCACAACGTCACCTGGATCACGTCTCCACTAACGGATGGAGACCCATCAGCGGTTATCGTGGTGTCTCAGGTAGTGAGTGCATCACCGCCGGCCGTTCTCACCCCGAACGCTGCGCCCTTGCCGACGCCTTTGCCCGGCAACCTCGATTCGGTAGGGACGCCGTTGGTCACTGGCCTGGTGTTCATCCCGGCGAACGGACTGGCCGGTGCGCCCAATCTCCCGGTTGGGGCACGCAATCGATGGGCGATCGTACGTGCAGCGGATGATCCTGCGCCGTTCCCGGCGGGGACTTCGTTCAACGTGATCGTGATTAAGCAGGCGGGACAATGACTGCGCGGCGCTGGACGGCCGCCATCGCCGGTGTTGCCCTGGGAAGTTTACTGGGCGTGACTGCAGTGTTGGCGCAATCGGGCGGGGCCTACACGGTGACCTGGTGGTCCACGCCGGGCGGGGGCGGAACGAGTACGCAGGGGCAGTTCATCCTCACAGGCTCTGCTTCGCCGACGTCTCCTCCAACCCATTCGGGCGCGGCGAGGATCGTGCCGATCCGGATGCGGCCGTTGACGTTGCCAGAGCGCGGTGTCGAAGTACCGACGGTCAGTTTGGCAGCGTTGCTCAATGGGGATCGCCCTGACGTTGTCGGGGCGACGGGTGTCGGGCTCGAGCAGTATGTCGAGGAGATCTTGGCGAGCGGGTTCCCCGGAATCCGGCGTGCGTCGGGTCGTGCCCGTCGCGAATTGATCAACGGATATGTGCAGCTGGTCATCGACCGGGATTTCCCTGACGCCGGCCGCCAGATCCGCAATCCGGCGGCACTGCGTCGGTGGATGGCTGCATACGCGGCGGCGAGTTCGACGACCGCGTCATATGACACGATCCGCGATGCCGCGTCTCACCGAATGGAAACGCCGGCCAAGACCACGACGCAGGCATATCGTGACACCCTGGAACGGATTTGGGTTCTCGATCCGATCCGGGCGTGGATCCCGTCGCACAGTCACCTGACCCGCTTGAACGAGCAGTCCAAGCACCACCTGTGCGACCCGGCTCTCGCCGCTGTCCTTGTGCGTGCGAACGCAGACACGCTGCTGTCCGGTTCCGGCGGTGACGTCGCCATCGTTCGAGACGGGACGTTCCTCGGGGCGTTGTTCGAGTCGCTGGTTGCGTTGGGTGTGCGTGTGTTCGCTCAGGCCGCTGAGGCTGCGGTGTTTCATCTGCGGACGAAAGCCGGTGAGCACGAGGTCGACTTCATCGTTGAACGCCCTGATGGTCGAGTGGTCGCGCTCGAGGTGAAGCTATCGACAACGGTCAACGACTCAGATGTCGAGCATCTGCGCTGGCTTTCTGGCCGAATCGGCGATCAGCTACTCGACGCAGTTGTCGTCACGACCGGGTCCGACGCGTACCGCCGACAAGACGGGATCGCTGTCGTTCCGCTTTCACTCCTGGGTCCGTAGCCAGGTCGAACGCCCACTCGAGTGATCTTCGGATTGGTCCCGAACGGGTCTCCCGACGCCACGATCGCGCGATGGCCTACATCGTCACCCCTTGGGACGCAAGCCGATCCTCCAGCATCCTCTCCGATGGTGACTGCCGGCGATCGTCAGCGAACGAGTCCTGGTCGCCGTTCGAGGCCGAAGTCGAACGGGGAAAGGATGCCAGGAGGTGCGTTGCAGACTGCGGGAATGTGTTCACCAGCCACAGACCGGTCGCCGCTTCCATGCCCGTGTAGTTGTTGCCGGAGGGATCGAACGAGTGGAGGTTGAGTTCATAGTTCGGCCGGTGTCGCCTCGAGCTGGTAGAGGCACTTCACTCGTTCATCGCCACCGTTGTGATCTCAGGCGAGGGTGCGCACGCTCGGTTCCCGGCCGTAATGGCGCAGCGCAGCAGCCGCCACGAACTCGGTGCCGAGCGAGGTCACCCCGTCGTCCGGGACGACCCCGGCCCGGTCGAGCAAAGCCTGCGCGCCTGGTGTGTGACCGATCGCTTTCAGGTGGGCGAATGCGTCGGCGACGAACTGTACCGCGGCCGCCTCGCTGCACAGCGCCTTAGCGCCCGCCTCATCCAGTACCAATGCGACTGCGTCACACGTGACCGACGGGGTGCCCGCGAGCTGGCCGTCGGCATCGGTCGGGCGTGGGGTGGTTGCCACCGCGAGCAGTCGGGGGGCGATCAGCACCGGCGTGGCACCGGCAGCGACGACCGCGTCGGACACCCGGGCGATCTCGGCCTTCGGCGACCCGTCGGTGAACAGGATGCCGACCTTGCGACCCTGCAGTGTGGCTTTGGCGTTGACGACAATCGACAATGAGGGAGCGGGGTCGAGGTCGATCGGTGCCGCCGCTGGTGTCGATGCCGCGGGAAGCGGGGCGCCGAGACCATCGGCGACGCGCTTGGCAAGGTCGTCATCGACGTTGCGAAGGTTCGAGAGCACGCGGTCGCGCACGTGCGCGAGCGTCACCTTGGAGAGCTCGAACACGAGCGCCGACGCAAGGTGCGCCTGCTCGATCGCTGTCTGACTGCGGTAGAACAGCCGGGCCTGCGAGTAGTGGTCGGCGAAGCTCTCGGCCCGCACCCGCTGCTTGACGAGTTCGGCGGTATCGGTGTCCGGCGTCGTAACGAACCCCCGGTCCGATTCCCGTGGTCCTCCGTCTTCGCCGACTTGGGCGAGGCTGTTTGGCTCGTAGTTGGCGCGACCGTTGGGAACTGTCACTTGCATCATCCCGTCGCGTTGGAAGTTCGCCATCGGGCACTTCGGTGCATTGATCGGAATGTGATGGAAGTTGCTCGTGCCGAGCCGTGATTTCTGCGTGTCGAGGTAGCTGAACAGCCGCCCCTGAAGCAGCGGGTCGTTGCTGAAATCGACGCCGGGCACAATGTTCGAGGGCAGGAACGCCACCTGCTCGGTCTCGGCGAAGAAGTTGTCCGGGTTGCGGTCGAGTACGAGGCGCCCGACCGACTTGATCGGCACCACCTCTTCAGGGATCAATTTGGTGGCGTCGAGCACGTCGTAGGGCAAGGAGTCCGCGAGTTCCTGGTCGAACACCTGCACCGCCAGGTCCCACTCCGGAAAGTTGCCTGAATCAATCGCTTCCCAGAGGTCGCGGCGATGGAAGTCGGGATCGGCCCCGGCCAGCTTGACGGCTTCGTCCCAGACCGTGGACTGCAGGCCGAGTCGCGGCTTCCAGTGGAACTTCACGAACGTGGAGTCTCCAGCTTTGTTGACGAATCGGAATGTGTGGACACCGAAGCCTTCGATCATCCGAAGCGACCGAGGGATCGCGCGATCGGACATTGCCCACATGATCATGTGGGTCGACTCGGGCATCAGCGACACGAAGTCCCAGAACGTGTCGTGTGCCGAAGCGGCCTGCGGAAAGCCCTTGTCCGCTTCCATCTTGACCGAGTGGACGAGGTCCGGGAACTTGATCGCGTCCTGGATGAAGAACACCGGGATGTTGTTACCGACCAGGTCCCAGTTGCCTTCCCGCGTGTAGAACTTGACCGCAAACCCGCGCACGTCACGAGGGGTATCGACCGAGCCGGCGCCGCCCGCCACAGTAGAGAACCGAACGAAAACCGGTACACGCTCCCCCTTCTTCTGGAGCAGGCTGGCCTTCGTCAGCCTCGGGATCGGGCTCGTGCACTCGAAGTAGCCGTGGGCCCCGGTTCCGCGGGCGTGAACGATCCGCTCGGGAATCCGCTCGTGATCGAAGTGGAAGATTTTTTCACGGAGCGCGAAATCCTCCAAGAGGGTCGGCCCGCGCTCCGAGCCGCGCAGCGAGTTCTGGTTGTCGCTCAACGGCAGACCATGGTTAGTGGTCAGGTGCTGAATGCCACCCTGCTGGTGCAACTCGCCACCCTCGCCCACCTTGTTGGTCATATTGGACCGTGCCGGTCGCTTCGATCGATCTGTTGCCATGTGACTGTCCTTCGAGTTGGTCGGCGCGCAGGCGCTGGCTTGGGCGCAGGGACGCCCCTCTGACCGGTCGGCTATACCCCGGCTCGTCACCGCCGAAACCGCCGAAACTCTGAATTCGTCGACTTCATTGCGCCGTCCACGATGGACGCTCGTCTCGATCGCGAGGCGGGGCCAGTTCCGCATGCGGAGCCGGTGGTTGATCCTGATCGTCAACGCCTGTCAGGCAGCCGTCAGAATCATCGGCGTATTCGATTGCGGCGTCCGCCAGACGATGGGCGTGCTCGACCAGCGCTACAACCGACGCAGCGTGATCAGCATCGACCAGTTCGATGAGCGCATCGATGGTCTTACCGACGTCGGCCACCCACCCAGCAGCCTCCCGATGGTCGACGAAATCACCGGCCGCTGCGAATGCCGCCGGAATGCGACGACGAGAAATCCTGGCACCAACGATCCGGACTCGATCAAATACTTGACTGAGTCCAGTAGTTGTGGCAGCATGGCCTGTATGGCCGATGTTGTTGATCAGCTACTGCGCCAACACGGGGTGCAGGTGACCGCCCAGCGGCTGGCAATCATGCGGGCGATGTCGTCCCGCACACACGCCACCGCAGACGAGCTGACCGACGACGTTCGGACGGTCATCGGGTCGATCTCCCGCCAGGCGGTGTACGACACACTCGGCGTCCTGGTCGACAAGAACCTCGTCCGCCGGATCCAGCCGACCGGATCTGCGGCCCGCTACGAGGATCGAGTGGGCGACAATCATCATCACCTCATCTGTCGAGGCTGCGGCACCATGTTCGACATCGACTGCGCGGTCGGAGCGGCGCCCTGCCTCACTGCGGACGATGATCACGGTTTCGAGATCGACGAAGCCGAGGTCATTTACTGGGGACGCTGCCCGTCGTGCCGGAAGACGGTTGCGGCGACAGATGCAGGCAAGGAGGCGGCTCGATCAGGGCCGTCGGGGAAACCAATCCCACACCATCACCCCCGATCACACTCAGAACCACCCATTCAGTGCAAGGAGCAGCAATGACTGACCAAGATGCCTTAGACATCAACGACAGCGTACAAACGTGTCCAGTGATGGGCGGACCGCACGCCGCCCACACGGCAGTTGGATCAACGGCAAACGAACACTGGTGGCCGAACCAGTTGAGCCTGAGGATGCTCCACCAGAACTCCCCGATGGCCGACCCCATGGGCGACGACTTCGACTACGCCAAGGAGTTCAAGACCCTCGACTTCGATGCGGTCAAGCAGGACCTCACCACGTTGATGACGACGTCGCAGGACTGGTGGCCTGCCGACTACGGCCACTACGGCCCGTTCTTCATTCGGATGGCGTGGCACAGCGCAGGCACCTATCGGATCGAAGACGGTCGCGGCGGCGCAGCCACCGGCACCCAGCGCTTCGCACCCCTCAACAGCTGGCCCGACAACGGGAACCTCGACAAGGCACGTGCGCTCCTGTTGCCGATCAAGCAGAAGTACGGCCGGAAGCTCTCGTGGGCCGACCTGATGATCCTTGCTGGCAACGTTGCCTTGGAATCGATGGGCTTCAAGACGTTCGGTTTCGGTGGCGGCCGCGAGGACGTCTGGGCACCCGAAGAGGACATCTACTGGGGCCCCGAGACCACCTGGCTCGGAGACGAGCGCTACAGCGGCGACCGGGAACTCATGGGTCCTCTCGGTGCCGTTCAGATGGGCCTGATCTACGTGAATCCGGAGGGGCCGAACGGCAACCCGGACCCGCTCGGATCGGCTCGCGACATTCGAGAGACGTTCCGTCGGATGGCGATGAACGACGAAGAGACCGTTGCGCTCACCGCCGGCGGACACACGTTCGGTAAGACCCATGGTGCCGGTGATACGGCACTCGTCGGCCCCGAACCCGAGGGTGCCCCCATGGAGCAGCTGGGCCTCGGCTGGAAGAACAGCTTCGGCACCGGCAAGGGCGTCGACACGATCACCAGTGGCCTCGAGGGTGCATGGACCCCCACCCCGACGACGTGGGACAACACCTACTTCGACGTGCTGTTCGGCTACGAGTGGGAGCTGACGGAGAGCCCGGCCGGTGCCAAGCAGTGGACTCCCACGAATCCGGAGGCTCAGGGCACCGTGCCGGACGCCCACGATCCGTCGAGGACGCACGCCCCCATGATGTCCACCGCTGACATGGCAATGAAGATGGATCCGGTCTACGAGCCGATTTCGCGACGCTTCCACGAGAACCCTGCGGAGTTCGCCGACGCCTTTGCCCGGGCCTGGTACAAGCTGACCCACCGCGACATGGGCCCCATCGCACGGTACCTCGGCCCGGAGGTCCCCGAAGAGGAGCTGATCTGGCAGGATCCGATCCCTGCGGTTGACCACGAGCTGATCGGCGAGGACGACATCGCTGCTCTCAAGGCGAGGGTCCTCGAGTCCGGACTGAGGATTTCCGAGCTGGTGTCGACTGCATGGGCTTCGGCGTCGACGTTCCGCAACAGCGACAAGCGCGGTGGTGCCAACGGTGCACGCATTCGCCTCGCTCCGCAGAACGATTGGGACGTTAACAACCCGCCCGAACTGCGCAGGATTCTGGAGGCCCTCGAAGGGGTCCAAGCAGAATTCAACAGCTCGGGCAAGAAGGTGTCGATGGCCGACCTGATCGTTCTCGGCGGATGCGCAGCCGTCGAGGCAGCGGCGAAGAACGCTGGTCACGACATCTCGGTTCCCTTCACGCCCGGACGCACCGATGCATCGCAGGAGCAGACCGCCGTCGAGTCGTTTGCGATGCTCGAACCGACTGCAGACGGGTTCCGCAACTACCACGGCAAGGGCCAAGTTCGGTCGGCCGAGGAACGGATGGTGGATAGTGCGCAGCTGTTGACGCTGAGCGCCCCTCAAATGACGGTGCTCGTCGGTGGCATGCGCGTCCTGAACGCGAACACCAAGGGATCTGATCACGGTGTCTTCACCGACCGGACCGAAACGCTCACCAACGACTTCTTCGTGAACCTGCTCGACATCAACACCGAGTGGCAGGCGACCTCTGAATCCGAGGACGTGTTCGAGGGCCGCGATCGAGCGAGCGGTGACATGAAGTGGACTGGCACCCGCTGCGATCTCGTCTTCGGATCGCACTCCCAGCTGCGGGCCATCGCAGAGGTCTACGGCGCTGACGACGCACAGCAGAAGTTCGTGACTGACTTCGTGGCTGCGTGGAACAAGGTCATGAATGCCGATCGCTTCGACCTTGCCTGAACGCAGCCCGACCGGGTGTGAACGACAAGCAGACCCCGGTCACCGCTCCCTTGCGGCAGTCAGCAACGGCCTCCGGGAATAGCCAACCACCATCTCGTCGCCCGGCCCGATGTCGCACCGACAATCGGGCCGGGCGTGGTGTAGGACCGCTTGCCAGATCCGCCAGTACCTGGCCAGTGCTGCGCATCTGCGGCTCTACCCGGCGCTACACATCGCTGCGACCACTGGCACCGGCTACACGCTGCTGACGTCGAACGAGACGACGAGCTGGGTCGCTCCCGGAGGGCCCGACCAGTTCCTCCGCGACCTGTCAGGTTCCCGACTCAAGCGGTGGGCGGTCACCGGCTCGTTCGCTGCGAATCAGCTCGTCTCGGTCACGGCACCCGAGATCGTCGTCGTGTTCACCGATGACCCGGAGCGGCTTGCCGAGGTCACGCGGCTATGACCGGCAAGAACTGGCGGAAACGTTGTCGCAGCCCTTTGCGCGTCGGGTGACGCTCGACGCGTTGGCCGCGCTGCAACCACACATCGGAGCATTCGTGCTGATCGGTGCCCAGGCGGTGTACCTCGTCGCCAAGGCCTACAAGCTCGGTGAACGGCTTGACACCCCGCACCGGCTCCACCCAAAGACGCCGGCGACGTGTACCGGCTCTACGAGGCGACATCGATGAGCGACATGCCCATCCTGCTGCTGCGCGGGTCAGGCGGCGGAGTCCCGCCCGAGATGGATCGGCACGCGTCAGTCGTCGTCGTCGAACGCGGCGACGAGTTCGAGCCGTGCGTCGAGCGCGTCGAGGTACTGGCGCAGGGTCGAGACGCGCACGCCGTCGGAGTGTTCGAGCTTGGAGATCGCCCCCTGGGTGACGTCGACCCGATCGGTCACAACTTCTCATTGTGCGTCGGAGAGCGTCGACCACCACTCGGCGACTCGCCGCTCAGGTCGGGCGTTCACGGTCCCAGGTGGATGGTGTGACGCCGCGGTCGATCAACGACTGCTTCTGGGCCTTCTCGGTGGGTGTGCGGGGCAGTTGCGGCACTTGATCGATGTAGCGCGGCAGCATGTGTCGGGCCATTCGTTGGCGGCAGAACTCGATCAGCTCGGCAGGGTCGACGGTTTCGCCCGGGCGTGAGACGATCGCGACCATGACGTCGTCCTCGGTGAGTTCGCTTGGCACTCCGTACGCGGCGGCATCGATCACACCGTGGTGCAGTTTCACGACCTCTTCGACCTCGAACGCGGAGATGTTCTCGCCACGTCGACGAATCGACTCTCCCCGGCGCCCAACGAAGTAGAAGTAGCCGTCGGTGTCCTGTCGGGCGAGATCGCCGGAATGGAACCAGAGGTTGCGGTTGGCGGCAACGGTCGCCTCGGCCATGCCGTAGTAGCCCTGCGACATGAGTGATGGTTCGTTGGGTCGGATCACAATTTCGCCGACCTCGCCGGCAGGCACCGGGTAGCCGGATTCGTCGAACAGCTGCACGTCGTATCTCGAGATCGCCTGTCCGCATGAGCCGGCCCGTCGGGGTTGGTCGAGCGGGTGGTAAATCGGGATGCCTGCGTCGGTGGATCCGTAGAGTTCGATCAGCTGGAGTCCGAAGCGGGTTTCGAACTCGGTGGCGAAGTCTGGAACGGGGACTCCCCATGCGAGTCGGACTGGGTTGTCGCTGTCGTCTGCTGCTGGTGGCTGTTTGTGGAGCATGGTGAGCGTGGCTCCCATGAAGTCGAACACGGTGGCCCGGAACGCGCGTATCTCCGGCCAGAAGCGCGATACCGAGAACTGGCTGCTGATGGCTGCGGTCGTGCCGAGGACGAGCGCCGGCATCACTGTCAGCACGGTCGCGTCCAGGTGGAACAATGGGAATGGACAGTAGAGAACGTCGTCATCGCGCAGCTGCAGATGCTGCACCATCAACTCGGCCTGTCGGACGGCGTAGCGGTGCGACAGCACGCACCCTTTGGACGGTCCGGTTGTGCCGGATGTGAACATGATCATCGCGGGGTCGTGTTCGTTCGTCCCTGATTTCAACTCGCTGGGCGGGACAGTGACACTGGCGGAGGTGACCGCTTCGAATCGGACGATCTCGAATCCGTCGATCGTGGCCTCGGACAGTGGTGCGCCGATGATGACGATCCGTCGCAGATGTTTGAGTTGCTCGCGGATCGCCTCGATCGAGGGGATCAACGATTCATCGACGATGGCGATCTCGCCCTGGCCGAGGTTGATGGCATGGGCGAGCGCCGGTCCACGCATCGCGGTGTTGATCAGCGTCGTGACTGCGCCCAGCTCGCACAGAGCGAACCAACTCAGCACGAACTCGGCTCGGTTCGGCATCAGCAAGGGGATCAGATCGCCTCGGCGGACTCCGAGGGCGGCGAGTCCGGTAGCAAGATCGGTGGAACGCCGATGCACGTCGTGGAACGTGAGATCCTGATCGGAGAATCGCAGAAAGCAGACGTCTGGCACTTCCTGGGCCCGCGAGACGAGCAGGCCGTCGATGGTGGTCACGACTGTTCCACCTCCGGCTCGCTCGGCAGTCGCACGGCGAGGATGTCAGAGCCGGGATCGGTGCGTCTCGACCGAACCTTCACCATCCGATGCGCCAGGGTCGCGTAGTGACCTTGCAGCTCCTCGACCGAGAGCCTGCCACCGGGCCGGTACCAGTTGGCGACGCCATTGCACATCTCGACCATTGCAAAGCTGGGCAACCGCTGGTCGATGAGGTTGAATCCGCTGGCCTCGGCACCGTCGGTGAGAACGGCGCGATACACCGATTCGAACTCGTCGCGTAGCGCGATCACCCGGGTGCGATTGTCACCGGTGAGTGAGCGCACTTCGCGATCGGTGACCTGCGATGTCAACGGGTTGACGCATTCGGCGGCCACGTGGAAACGCACGAGGCGGCTGAGCTGGATCACCGGCTCGTCCGAGCTTGCGCGAGCCGCCCTACCTCCGCGCAAGAACTCGTTCATGCACTCCGACATCACGTCGGCCAGCAGTTCCTCCTTGCTGGTGACGTAGTGATACAGCGCCGCCGATGTCAGGCCGACCTCGCGGCCGATGTCACGGATGCCAGTTGCAGCGAAGCCGCGACGTGCGAACAGTTTGACCGCCTCCTGGAACACTCGGTCGCGCATCTCCGTCGATTTTCCTAATCGATCGATCGATAGATCCATTGGGCTAGCGTAGAACGAAACCGATCCCGATGGCAGGTGCACACCGACATGACTGATCTCCGCTACGACACCGTGCTGAGCGAACGAGACGAGCGCGGCGTCCGAACCATCACCTTGAATCGCCCGGATCGGTTGAACGCGATGAACCGTCAGTTGATCGATGACCTCGCCGACGCCGTCGACGCCGCCAACGCCGACGCGGCAACGTCGGTCATCGTGCTCACCGGTGCCGGCCGGGCGTTCTGCGCAGGGGACGACCGCCGCGATCATGTTCATCCCAACAGCCAAGCCGAGGCCCGCGATCTGGTCGACGCCATTCAGCGCGCCACCGACGCGCTCGTGTTCGGCACCAAACCGGTGGTCGGAGCGATCAACGGCTGGGCCGTCGGCGGCGGCTTCGAGTGGGCCATCAACTGCGACTTCCCAATCTGGGCCGAGAGCGCTCGCGGGTTCTTCCCAGAGGTCTCACTCAACCTGTTCGTCACCGGCGCGGTCACCTCCCTGCTACCAGCCCTCGCGGGCCTCAACACCGCGCGAGAAATGCTGTTCTTCGGTGACCGCTACAACGCGGCCGAGCTGCTGCGCATGGGAGTCGCCTGGCGGGTCGTCCCGGACGACCACCTCCTCGCCGAAGCCACCGAGGTGGCTGCTCGACTCGCCGCCTTGCCCCCGCTCGCTGTGCGGGCGATGAAGCAAACCCTGAACCGAACCGCCATGACCGACATCCGAACCGCCCTCGCGCATGAGACACAGGCCACCGTCAACGGCTTCATGGACCCCGAAACAACCCGCCTCCTGAAGGAGTTCTGATCGCGGTGCCCGCACGGCACGACCACGGGTCGACCATCGGGTTCTCGCCCTGAGGATGCCGTTGCGACCGTTCGGGCCGACGGCTCCCGTAGGTGTATCGGTGAGCTCGAAGTACGAGTTCATTGATGGTGAGAAGGCGAACTATCCGATCGTGCGGATGTGTGTCTGGTCTGGTGTTTCGCGTGCCGGGTTCTATGAGTGGCGGACGCGGCCGATGTCGGCGACGGCGTCGCGTCGGTTCTGGTTGGCGGTCCAGGTGGCGAAGGCGTTCAAGGCATCGAACGGGGTGTACGGCTACCGCAAGGTTCATGGGAAGGCTGGCTGTACTTGTCGACCGTGATTGATTTGTGTACCCAAGCGCAGGGTCCCCAGAGTTTGCAGATGTGATCAGAAAGCATCAGCTGAGGATTGCACCGCCGGAATCGGACGGTTCGTGAACATCAGTTGGGCGATGCGGGCGGTGTTGCGGGCGTCGTCGATTCCTCGATGATGGGTACCAACAAGCGGGATACGAAGAATCTCCAACGCCTTGTCCATCCCGCAACGCCTGACACCCTTCCACCCCGCGAACTCGGTCTTGATGTTGATGTGCTCGTCGTGGAACCACTCCGGGAAGATGAGTCCGTGGCGGGTGCAGTCCATACGGAACTGCTTGACGTCGTAGCCACCCCACGAACACAACCGATGCCCGACGCCAATCCATTCAAGGAAACGCTCGAAAGCGACAGGGAACATGTCAGCGTGATCGACGTCGGCCTGCGTAATCGACGTCAGCCTCGTACAGAAGGCAGTCAGAATCGGCTCGACAACTGGGCGCACGAACGTCGAGAACTCATCGACGATCGACAACGAACTGTCGACACGGACCGCGCCGATCTCAATGATCTCCATCCGGCTACGCGGACGCGAATCATCCCAGCACGTAGCCTCCAGATCGACAACGATCAACACATCGACGACACTACGGACGGCAGGGATACGCCGAGCTACGTGTTTCGAAGCAGGACGGTCCGGCAGCTTCGACCCGGCACCGCTGCTATGACTGATCACTTTCGCATTGTCCAGCGAAAGTGGAAGGCAGCTTGCCTACTGACATCAAAGCGCTTATCTGATGGCTCAGAACGGACGGGGCGTATACAGGATACGGCCCAGGGGTCATGAGTCTTGAACTCGGGGCACAATCCATAGTTGCACGCAGCCAGTTCGACCCGCGTCACCGAAATAGTCCAAGCATCCGAGGTCAATACCGTTGCGATACGCACGTACCTCAACCTGCTCGAAGTCGCCTTCGGGAACAGGCACGCCACCTTTCACAGTAGCGAGTCCGTCGGCACCGGGTCCCGTCGTTCCTCGGTACAGTTCCACACCGCGCGACTCGCCCTCGCCATCTTGCGGTATGGGAATGGCTTCCACGCCGGGCGGGTAGGCATAGTCGGTCACTGTCAAAGTATCCGCCGCCGTCAAGAGGGGCAACGAAACCTCAAAGCTGACGTCTCTGACCTTGAGCGTCGCGCCGACGCTCGGAGCCTCGAACACATCACTGGCGTCTCGGGACGCTGCCGCCACATTGAACACGCCAGCGACGAACGTACCGAGCGAGATCATCGTCATGGCTAACCAGACGCCGACAAGTCCGCGCGTCGGTGCCGACGCGACGACGGTCATTGCCGCGATTGAGAGCGCTACAGACACGACGACCAAAGCCACGCCGAGCAGAAACCTGTCCTCGGCGTTTGCGAGGACCCGACCGGCGCCGCCGGAACGCGAGGCGAAGAGGGCAAGTGCGGTGGACACTAATGCGATGCCACCTGCGAGGACCTTGGAGACGTCCAGCATCTGCGGAATTCGAGCCTCAACGACCGCTGCCGTGTCGTTTGCGAGGCTGTGTAGTACAAACGAGAGACCAAATGCAATCAGTAGACCCGCTGCCACGATGAGGATCGCCGTTGTCATGCCAACCAACGTAGTCAGGTTCCGATCGTGGCTGCCCCGATTTACCCTCCCGTTCAGAGGTTCTGCACCCGCTCAAGCAGCTGGACGATCGGCGTGTTGTTCTCCGGTGGGCATCCACCCAGAGAATCCGCACAGTTGACAACAACGGTGAGTGTCCATCGATCCGCTCGATCATCCTGCGCTTGGCTGGCGACCCAATCGATTTCATGACCTATTCATCAGCGATTTCGAGCGCCTCGTCGAGCTTGCGCTATGCGATCCGAGACGATGAACGCAGCGCCGACGTCACCGCCCAGGCGATGAACTGCCTACGCGCCCTCTTTGCCACGGCGGAAGTGCTCGCGCCAAGGTGGCCGGCATTCGAGCACCGTGATCGTGCGGTCGGTGACCTCGATCTCGTAACGGATCTGGTCACGGGCCCGCGGTGGCATCTCCGCGTTCCGCTGGTCGATCCACTTCCTGACTCTGGCGAGATCGAGGTCTGGGATCATGAGGCAGGAGGAAACCTCAGGATGGTGCCAGTGGGATACGTGCCCTTCCGTTTTCGTTCCGACTCGCAGTTGACGATGCCTTCCTCCTCCAGCAGTTTGAGGACGCGCTTCTTGTAGTGGGTCGTCTTGTAGTCGGTCTCCTCGACGACGAATCGCTCGATCTCGTCGACCGTCACCCTCTGCCCTGCGAAGCGCTCCAGCAGCGCCCGCCTGAGCGGTTCTACGTGGGGCTCCTCCTCGAACAACATCTGCTGATCCCCGGCGAATCCGGTGAAGCGCGCGCC
>JANOTN010000260.1:0-5109 GCA_031416375.1 Ilumatobacteraceae bacterium | reverse complement strand
CCGTCTGCGGCGGGATCGCCTTCGCCTTCCAACAGATCGGTGATCACCAGTTCCGTTGGCGGCTCGCTAGGGAGCTGGACCGTCGGCTTGGTTCGCGCCGCTGGATCTTCCGCAATGGTGGTATCTGGTGCAGACTCGGAGGTGGCGGACCCGTCAGACGTCGCTTCAGAGGTTGTAGCGCCGGTTGTGCTGTCGGATGAATCAGCGCTTTCGGCTGCGTCGGCTGGATCGAGAACTGGCTCGCGCTCAGGGTCCCCGCAGGCTGCAAACAGGAGACATGACGCGAGCAGCGCGGCACCGCCAGCGCGGCGATTCAGGTTGATCATTCGCAGCAGGATACTGACGGATTCTCGAACGAACCCGGCAGTGGTGAAGTTCTTCCTCAGGGCGCGCTGGTGACCGGAACGAACTCGGGAACGGTCACTTCCGTAACAGTTGGCGGGATCGTGACCTCGACATCAGGGTTGCTGTCACCGTCAAACGCACCGCCGATGTACGCGATCAGCACAACGCCGGCGGTCGCAACGAGGGCACCGATACCCCATCGCAAGGCACCGCGCTTGACGGTGCTGACACGGGCGGCCTTGGCCTCCTCCTGCAGTTTCAGTACTCGGTTGGCCTTCTGACGTTCGCGCTTGGCTGTTCCCACAAGTCACGAAGATACCGGCGGGGCCGACTCAAGCGGGAGCGTGAACGGCCGATAACACGGTGAAGGTTGCGCACCAGTGCAGCTCGGACAGATGGCGGAAACCGAATGGCCCTCGTCGAAACGAGGACAATTGAGATTGCTGAACGCAGCCTGGCGGTTCCAAATCGTCGGTTGAGCGCAATTGGCGCGCTCGTTGTGTCGGTCGCCGGCTGGTCGGTTTGGTTCAGCTGGCGGGCACAGCATCTGTCGATTCACCCAGTTCCGATCGTGGCCATAGTGCTCGAGCTGTTTGGTGCTGTCGCTGGTCTTGCGATCTCGTGGGGGCTGCTTCAGGCGGGACCGTCAAGAACTGTCGTTGGCGGGGGTACGCATCACGCTTACCGCTTCACGTGTGCAGTCGCTGATCTCGTTGGTCGAACCCGGTTGACCGACGTTCACCGTGATGTTCGTATCGCTGCCCAGCAGGCTCGTGCTCGTCGTCGGCCACGCAACGCTGCTGACTTTGCGATGGTGGCCGTGCTGAGTGATGGTCCGCGTCGCCTGCTGCTGGTCGTGACCGTGACCCTGTCGCTGTTGATCGGAGTTGCACCGATGACGGTTCCGCCAGTGTGGGCGCTCGCCGCCGCCGTCGCGGCGGTCATGGCAACGTCTGGCGCTCATGTCATTCTCGGTGGCGGGAGAATCCGCGTTGGCGATCGGATCCGATACTCGTATGCAGCGATTGGCGAGCTGCTGTCTCCCGACGATCGCGATGGGCTTGCCCCACGGCGATGGGTCGGAACGGTGGCCACCGTGGTGGTGGTCAACCTGGCGTTGGCGCTGCGTGGTATGAGTGATCGGTGGACTCACGGACTGTCGCCGATGGAACGCGACGAACGTGTACTCACGATGTCGCTCGGAGCGGTGGTGGTGCTCGGTGCCATCTACACGTTGTGTACAACCCCGACTCCGAATATCGCTGATGCCCACCTGGTCTCGCGTCGGCTTGAGGAGCGAACTGCCCGTCAATCAGCGCTCGGCGGAGCGGTGATTGTTGGCATGATCGGCCTGGTCGCCGGGATCCTCCCCGTGCGAATCGATTCCGCTGATCACGATCCCGCCGGGGTCGAACAAATCTCCGAGCGCAACGCCGTTGGTCTCGAGGGGGTCGTCGGTGGATGATCGCGGAACGACTGTGAGCCACGTGCCGCCCAAGTTGGGAACGCGTTCGTCGACGGCACCCAGGTGGCGCATGACCGTGCGGATCAGCCCCGAATGGGCTACGACCAGCGGAACGAGACGCGCCGCCGATGGTGATTCGGCAATCGTTCGCAGCGACGCCAGCGCTCGCGCTGCAACCGCTTCGAACGACTCGAACGATGGCGGCCTGCGATGGTGTTCCAGGTATCCCGGCCATTCGACGACGATCTCGTCAGCGGTCATGCCCTCCCATTCGCCGGCGCCCGCCTCTCTGAGCCGGTGGTCGGTGGCGGGCCGAGCCAATCCGAGCTCAGCCCCAATCAACTCCGCGGTTTCGGCGGCTCGACTGAGGTCGCTCGACCACACTCCAGCAAACCTGACCCCCGTAGCGGCAAGTACACTGCCGGTCTGGCGGGCTTGGTCGCGGCCGAGTTCGGTGAGTGGCGAGTCGGCCATCCCCTGCCATCGGCCGATTGCGTTCCATTCGCTTTGTCCATGTCGGAGGAGCAATATGGTGACCGGTCGAGTGAGCATCCCGACGCAGAGTACCGGCCCCAGTACGCTGGGGAGGATGGCAATCGTCCGCCTCTTCGCTGCTGCCCGTGAGGCGGCAGGCACTGGCCGTGACGAACTGCCGGGTCTTACGGTCGGAGATGTACTCAGTGAAGCTTGCCAGCGATATGGCGACACGTTCACCGCAGTGTTGCCAACGTGCAAGATCTGGGTCAACGGCGAGCCCGCCACAGAAATCGATGAGATCGGCGCAGCCGACGAACTGGCGGTTCTGCCGCCAGTATCAGGAGGATCATGTTGAACGTAGATGACCCGAAATCGCTCACGCTCGATGAGTTGCGAGCGACCCGGAACGAGATGCAGGACGAGGACGATGTCGTCTCGTACGTCCGACGGGTCGCTCAGGCTCGCGTTGATTTGGTGCGCGCCGAGTTACATCGGTTGGAGCGTGGTGAGACCCACCAGGACCTTCCGAGCGAGTTACGGGTCGTGCTCTCCAGCCAGCTCGCGGGTGGAGTTGCCCGCCCGCCGCGTGGGGTCGAGAATCTGTCTGACAATCAACTGTCCGATGACCTCGACGCTGTCTGCACGGCGAACGGGTTCAGTCGGCTTGACGAACTCGATGCTGACGAGCTTCGCAACCTGGACCACGAGCTGACGGCGTTCGAACGCAAGGTGTCCGACGATCGGCGCGAGCGATACGAGCGGCTTGATGCGCTCAGCGCTGAGCTCGTTCGGCGTTACCGCGACGGCGAGGCATCAGTCGACGGTCTGCTCGGCGACTGACGATTGCCGATTGAGATGGCCGACGAGCCCGCGTTTGATCCGCTAGACGTCGGCGCGTTCATTCGTGCGCAACGTGAGCGCGCCAAGATGTCGGTCCGGCGCTTGGCTGATGTTGCCGGAGTCAGTAATCCGTACCTGTCGCAGATCGAGCGCGGGCTGCGCAAGCCATCAGCGGAGATCTTGCAACTGGTCGCCAACGCGCTTCGGATCAGCGTCGAATCGTTGTACGTGCGGGCCGGGATCCTGTCGGAGGATTCACGTACCCCGACGTCGGTCTCCGAAGCAATCGAACACGATTCATTGCTGACTGCCGAGCAAAAGCTCGCCCTGCTGAACGTCTATCAAAGCTTCGTCACCTCCAACCCCACCTGATTTGCCCGATGTTCTCGTTGTTCTCGTTGTTCTCGTTGGATCGAGTGTCTTGGGTCGTGCACGTCGTGTAGGTGGCTTGTGAACTATTTCACGTTGAGTGTTGTTGACATCACTCGGCGTATAGGTCATAGTTCGCGTTCGGCGGGGGTTTGACGTGAATCCACACACACACACACAATGAAGCGCTGTCGCTGCGCTGGCGGATGGAGGAGACTCGATTTCGCCAACTCACGAACCTTTCAGATTGGTCCGGTGGAGTTGTGAGGCTTCGCAGGTTCGTCGCCATCGCGATCGTGTCGTCGCTGTTCGCGGGAGGGCACCTGGTTGCCGCCGACGGATTCATGGAATTCCACGGCAGTCATCCTGACGCGCCAGCGCCCCAGCGACCAGGGTTGGCGGCGTTGGATCGACACGCGCGGAACGTCGCTCGTGGTTTGGTGGGATCGAGTTCCGGCGCGCAACTTGGGGTTGACAACTCGGAAGGTCCGGAGCCGGTCGTAGTCGACGGCTCGATGGCAACGGTCGAGGCACCTGCGGGCGCGGACGTTGTCACGCCAGTATCGGGGTCTGAATCAGGGCGTGCGGCTTCGGTGATGTCGCCTGCCCAGCCGAGTGCTTCCGGCGCGTTTGGCTCCACCTTGGCGGGCGGCAACGTTCCGGAGCCGCCGACGCCGTCGAGTTCGAAACCGGTCGTTGGATACGTCGAGGGCACGTCTCGCGAGGCGGTCGACGAGCGCGACCGTTTCTCCACGACGTACGACAATGTGGATGGGACGCAGACGGTGGTGCTGTCATCAATGCCGGTTCATTTCAAGGACGCTGACGGTGTGTGGCGTGACGTCGACAATCGGTTGATTTCGGACGACGAGGGCGGTTTCAGGAACGCTGCGAATGATTGGTCGGTGTTGTTTGCGCCGATGACCGCCGGGCGCGGTGTCGGAGTGTTGACTGAGGGTGGTCCGTTTCGGTTCGTCGCTGATGGTGCCGCTTCGGTTGCGCCGACTCTTGAGCCTGACGGCGTGAGCGTGCGGTACACGAACGTGTTTCCGGCGACTGACTTGGTGTATGTCGTGACGGGCGCTGGCATCGAGGAGCTGTTGGTGCTGAAGTCGGCGAGCGCTCGTTCGTCGGTGACGTTCAGCGTCGATGGAGCCCAGTTTGATCGTGTGCCGGAAGGTCTGGATGCGCGCGGTTTCGGCGTTGGGCGGAACCTGCGGGTCTCGTTGCCCGAGACATTCACTGCTGCCGGTCGCCCGGTTGATGTTTCTCAGCAGGTGTTCTCGGCGGCGGACAGTGCTGGAAATGCGTCGAAGATCACCGTTGGGTTGAAGGCGACGTATGTTCGGGGCCTGTCGGCTGATCAGTTCCCGGTGATCGTGGATCCGAGTGTAACCGTGACGACCGGCGCGACATTCGTTCACTCGTGGGGTCGGTATCTCAGCGGCGGAGGATCATACGCCACCTACAACGATGGCTATGCCCGAGTCGGCAACCCATATTTGTCGTCGACGTCGTCGGCTCGGTGGCGTACGACGGTGTTGTTTCCGTATGAGTCGTACATGTGGTCGAGTGTGATGGCGGCGTCGATCACGACGGACGCGACATGCTGC
>JANOTN010000259.1:0-2008 GCA_031416375.1 Ilumatobacteraceae bacterium | reverse complement strand
GCGGCGCGCCTGCAGGCATCACTCGAACAACGACTCGACCGAATGGTTCGGTTGAACGCCGGGCGAGTCAACTACGCCGACAAGTTGCGCGAGATGATCGACCGTTACAACCAGGGATCGAAGAACATCGAGGAGTTCTTCGACGAACTCAAGAAGTTGGCGGCATCGCTCACCGAGGAAGAAGAACGGCATGTCCGTGAAGAACTCACCGAAGAGGAACTGGCAGTGTTCGACCTGCTCACGCAACCTGACCCGGTGCTGACCAAAGTGCAGGAAACGTCGGTCAAGAACGTGGTTCGTGAGCTGCTCGACAAGCTCAAGCGCGAGTTGCTCGTGCTCGACTGGAAACAACGCCAAACCACCCGAGCGGCAGTTCAGGTCACGATCGAACAACTGCTCGACGGTGGCCTCCCCGCGGTCTACGACCGAACATTGTTCGCTCGCAAGTCGGCGGCAGTATTCGAGCACGTGTTCGCCAAATACCAAGGCAACGGCCACAGCGTCTACACCGACGCCGCGTAACCTTGTGCGCATGACGTCGGAGAATCCATTTCGCCCAGGATTCGGTATCCGTCCGCCCTTCATGGCGGGACGCGGCAAGCTGATCCAGCAAATCGTGATCGACATTCGCCGTGGACCTGGATCGACAGACTTTCACCACATCGTCGTCGGTCCGCGTGGCACCGGCAAGACGGCACTGCTCGCCGAGATAGCGCACACGATGGTCGATGAACACGGCGGAATTCCGCTGTGGTGGACAGCAGGTGCGCTCAGCTTCAACGACGTGATCGGAGAAGCTGCCGACCGTGCGGGAGTTCCGGCAAACGTCCCGCCGAGCGAGCAGCCTCACTCGGCTCACGGTGCCGTCGAACGGTTGGCGCAGGTGGCGTCGACGCAGGGACAAACTGTACTGATCCTGGTCGACCAGGCGGAGATGGCTTCGCCGAACGACGTACGGTCGCTGGCGACCATGATCCAGGAGTTGGCTCAAGTCCGTGGTCTTCCAGTGTCGTTACTGGCGGCTGGGCTGGCGTCGACGACATCGACGTTGGCGGCGGCGACCTTTCTTGAACGTCAGGCAGTGATTCGGATCGGAAATCTGGACCTCGCAGATTCGCTTGACGCGATCAAGATTCCGGTTGTCGAGGCTGGGCGTTTGATCGGTGACGAGGCACTCCATATTCTGGCGAACGGATCGCAGGGATACCCATACGCCCTGCAGTTGATGGCGGCGCTGGCGTGGGATGGCTCCGGCGATGAGGGAACCATCGATCGGGCCAGCGCCCGAGTGGCCGTCGAGGACGCAACGGTTCGGCTGAATGAACAGCTGTTCGGTCAGCGGTGGAACCAGATGACCGAGTTGGACCGGGAGTACGTGCTGGCGGTCGTCGCAGAGCTCGATCCGGGGATGCTGGTGGCGTCGTCCACGCGCGTGGAACGCCGGTTAGGCCTCACACCGTCACAACTCGGCCGAACCCGCGATCGGTTGATCAACAGACATGAGGTCTTGTACTCGCCCGGGCGCGATCAACTGATGTTCTCGCTGCCAGGTTTTGCGACGTGGGCAGCTCAGCCGCGACCCGAAGCTCCGAAGCCACATTCCGGCTGGTCGGTTACCTAACGAACGTTTGGTGTCAGACACCAAACGTTCGGTCAACTCGTTACACAGGATCTGGCGAACTGGATTGCCCGTTGGAGGATTGCTTCGACGTCGTCTGAGCCGCCGAAGAAGTGATCGGCGCCTTCCACCGTTTCCAGTTCGACACTCGCCCCAACTGCGAGCAGAGCATCTCGGAGACGGATGCTTTGGTTGTACGGAGCCATCGTGTCGGCGGTGCCGTGTTGGAGTAGCACGGGTGGGGCGTCGGCTCTGGCGAGGCGCGGTAGGCGGGTTTGTTCGACCACGGCGGGCAGCGCGCTGAGCGGCCCGCCGATGAACTGCGACGGGAAGACCGCGGCGCTCTCATCGTCGCTGAATGCGCTGAAATCGGTGACTGGATACCAGCAG
>JANOTN010000258.1:0-2452 GCA_031416375.1 Ilumatobacteraceae bacterium | reverse complement strand
CGCAACCAGCTGACCGTCGACGGCTGCTCGCCCATTGGACGACCTTCCAACAAACGAACTCGGAGACCCCATGCATCGCATGTCCAGACCGGCGCGTCTATCCGCCGCCCTCTTCGCCCTCGCGCTTGCGGGATGCGGAGACACAGGGACGAACCGCACCAACAGCGCCACCATCACGACGGACGCGGACGATGCGTTCTGCTCGGCCATGGAGGGCGTGGCAGTCCGGATGGCGCGCGACACCGACACGCCGACGCCGCCGAACGCTCTACGCATCGACTTCGACGAGGTCGTCACGCTGCTCGACCAGGCCGAGAAAAACGCGCCTGCAGCAATCAGCGACGACATCGCCGCCTTCGCAGCGGCGATCGATCACTACGTAGTCGCCCTCGCCGACGCCGACTACGACCTCGACGTCATCTTCAGCACCCCCGAAGGCACACGACTCGCTGAGGACACCTCGCACGCGCTCACACCCGACGGGATCAACCACATGATCGGTCCGTGCGGCATCACCCTCGAATGAACCCTTCGAGTCAGCTTGAGGACAGTTCTGGGCCGGTCCGTCCTGAAGCTGGCTGCTGAGGTTGACCTCGAACTCGCTGCGCTGCTGGAGCCCTCCGCTCAAGATCCTGGACAGTCCCTGGCTCCCCCTCGAGGCTCCGGGCAAGGGCAAGTGCCAGCGGACGCCGGACTAGCGGTGCCGCCGGCTGGTGACCTCAGGTCGAAGTCGGGCTCATCGATGAGTCGAACTGATTGGTCGAGTTGGACGGGCATACGGCGTCGGGGTGCCAATCAGGGAACCAGTCGTAAGCGCCTTCGGCGGTGGTGAGTTCGATGATGCCGCCGCCCGTGCCGTCGGAAGGGTCGACAGCAGCGACAACGAGGCCCCCAGTGAACGGGTCAGAGCTGTCGGGGTCGAGGTCGGTCGTCCACACGAGGCACGCGTGATCAGGCGTGGCGGAAGGCGTCGACCACGCCGGCGGCCAATGATCGTTCGAGGGGCTGAGACTGATCAGCATGGGAACGGTCGTCCGTATCGGGTTGGCGTCGATCAGTTCGACGACGTAGATCTGCTCATCCCAGTCCGCCGCCTCTCCGGTGTAGCCGTTCGGGGACGACACGAACGCGATTCTGCTGGTTCCCGGTTCGGCGGATGCCTCTGATGCGTTGGTCAGATCCGATGGATCATTGCCCGATCCGAGCAGGATCGGACGGTCGTTGGTGCCGTCCGGATCGATCGCTCGGAGGTCGGTCTGTGATCCCTCGCCGACGAACTCTCCGCTCGTGTACACAACGACGGTCAAAGTGCCCACGCTCGACCACGTGGGCCAGCTGCCTTCCACCAAGCGGCGGTCTGTGCCGCTAGCGAGGTCGAGGATGTGGATGAAGCCGTTGTCGGTGTACGCCAACTGCGTGCCATCTGGTGACCAGCTCAGCCCGGCGAACGACAATTGGTCGGTCTCGCGCTGCATCTTTGAGTCGGTGCCGTCTCGAGCGGCTGTCCACACCTGCGAGGTCGTGCCCTCCAGCGTCCAGATGAAGGCGAGATTGTCGCCGTCTGGTGACCATCGAGGTGCGTGCAGCGCGCCAGGACTGTCGGTGAGCTGGGTCAGCTCAGTGCCGTCGGGGTTGACGGTGTACAGCTCGAAGTCAGGAGTCTCAGTTTCAGCGTCGGCCGGCGGATCTGCGTGTCGATTCGAGCTGAAGAGGATCGTTCCCGGTGGCGCTGCCGTAGTGAACCGCGGACCGGCAGTTGACGAAGTCGTGTCCGCGCCAGACTGCAAACCCTCATCGTCGCCGCAACCGGCCAGCAATACGGTGACGATCACAAAGGCGGGCGCTCGCATACTCGATTGTCGCACGGCGGCTGCATAGTGAGTCACGCAAGGCAGGTTTGTCGAATCGAGACCGGCTCGCCTCTTGTCTGGGCACTGGTCGGCGGGTCGATGCCGACACGGGTGACGAAGGGGGGCATTTGTCGCGTTCGGCGATGTGTCGACCGCATCTCGAACGACCGGAGGTACTGATCGCGTTGTCCGCAACCTGGCAACGCGCAAGATCGCAGACGTTCGGTCACCACTTGAAGGTCCCGGTCGGGTTTGGTTCCAGCCGTCAGCGAGTGCCGAGGAGTTGTTGGGTGTCGGTGAGGCTGACGGTGAGTTCGGCGTCGAGGGCGTTGGCGATTCGGTCGAGGGTGGGGAGGCTGGGGGAGATGCGGCCGCCTTCGAGTCGGGCGATGGCTGATTGGGTGGTGCCGACAAGTTCGGCGAGTTGGCGTTGGCTGAGCCCCTTCTTTTCTCGGAGGGCCTTGATTTCGAAGGCGAGGCGGATGGCGCGTCCGGCGTGTTCGTAGCCGTGGCGTCGTTCGTCGCTGTCAGCGCGGCTGGCTTTGATGTCGGTCCAGTTGGTGGTCATGTTGGTTGCTCCTCGCTGAGGTGGCCGTCGGTGA
>JANOTN010000257.1:0-6020 GCA_031416375.1 Ilumatobacteraceae bacterium | reverse complement strand
GGCGAGCAGCGAGAGCCAACCGAACGCGCGAATCGCGTGGAGTTGATGCTCAACCGGAGCGTCGGCGAGCGCTTCGGTCAGTTCCGGAATCGGATCGTCGCCATCACGAAGCCTCTTTGTGTCATCTCTGAAGGAGCGGGGCTTGTCAAGGGGGGTCTTGCCGTAGGCAAGTCCGATTTGGTGGCGCGTGGGTTCGGACCAGCGGCGCTGGTTACGGGATCGGGTTCGGTTGGTGGTGCCTGACCAGGTGTGGCTTGTGGGCGGTCTCGCCAGGTTTGCCTGGGATGCCGGTCATCTCTGCGCCCCGCCCGTTGCCGGGACATGCACCCCGAGCTTGGCGAGCACAGCATGGGCTTGGGCTTTCAACCCGGGGCGGAGCCCGACGAGTTTGGCCCGATAACGAACCAGCTCGCGCCACTCCCGCACCTGCGGGGTCGAGATCCACGCCTCCGGCAACATGTTCGCCCGCAACAAATCGCCGAGCAGCTGGCAATCACGTTGATCGTTCTTGACCCGCCGCCCCTCGAACGCGCCGACTTTGGATGGGGCCACGAGATGCACGTTGGCACCGGCGGCCTGCAACGCATCCACCGCCCAATACCACCCGTAGGTCGCTTCGATCGCGACCTCCGGCGCTTCCCCGGCTTTCAACACTTCAGCTACGAGAGCTTCGGGATCGTTCGCTAACCGGACCCAGCCGAGCACCTCACCATCGGCTGCCATGTGCATCACCACCGAACGATGGCGATGCAGATCAATCGGAACATATCCTGACATCAGAGGCCTCCCTTGTCGTTGGTTTGGTTGTGAGGCAATCTCGCCCTGACAGATTGACAATCCGTGAGACGCGTCCGTGAGACGCGTTAGACGATTCGGCCGATGCCGATCGAGAAACTGCCGGCGACCGTGATCGCCGAGTGGTACTGGACAGCGGCGCGGCGGGGGTCTGGCGTGCCGTGTCCCGACTGCCGATCCCGCCTGCCCCGAGGGCACGGGCGGGCGACTCAACTCTCCATGTGGCAGATGTGCGAACCTGCGGCGTCTCGGTGCATGCTCGGGTTGTGGTCGCCGCTGAAGCCCATATGGCGGGCGCAATGTGCGACGTGGCTCCCGAAGTTGTGCGTATCTGGTGTGGGGTGGGCGGCCGCGGGCCCGGCGACCGACAGCGCTCCGACCGCGATTGCGAATACGAACGTTCCCTGCGTGAGTAGACGATTCATGGTTGATCTCCTTGGTGGTGGTGGGGTTGGGTGAGACGGCATGGCGACTGGGGGTTGGACGGCACCGCGTATGTCGGGTGGATATCATCGGAAACCCTGATCATCGGTTGCTCGGGCCGCCGCCGCCGCCATGGCCCGGCATCATCCGCATCATGAGGGCCATCATCACGGTGCACGCGATGGCGGTGACCAAGAATCCCGGGTTGACGACACCGGTAACGACGAGTACGACGGCGATGACAAGCATCGGGATGCAGCAGGCAATCATCATTAACCCGTGCCCGCCATGGCCGCCGTTTGACTGGGCCGGTTGGTGTTGGTCCGTCTGTGGTGACAGGTTCTGGTTCATGTGGGCCTCCGAAGCGAATTGGGGACGAACCCGAGCTTTTCGTTCGTCATGTCTCCATGGTGGACTTCGATCATCGGTCGAACTAGTGCCAAAGGGCCTTTCTACGACAGGTTGTAGTACGATACCCCGTAGACACTTTGGCGGGCGAGCGTGCACACCGGCTTCGCCGTCGCCCGCACCCCCAATTTGAACAGACACAGAAGGGGGAATGGTCGTCGATACCAGCAACCGCATCACGCGCAGGCGTGAGCGGATCTGGCGTCGCTGAGCGCGGTCAGCGGAGGGACCAGGACCATCGATTGATCTCGTCATCTCCGCCGTCGAATCGGCGAGGCCGGAGCGTGGCCCGTCCCCTGTTCGCCGGTTCCCTCATCGACCTCCAACACGATGAGCCGGTGCAGACGATGCGTCGAAGCTCCGTCATGACGGCGTCGAGCGGATCGAGGATCTGCAGCGCCATCGAGCACGCCGCCACACCGACCGAGTTCGAGCGGAAGGGGAGTGCCGAGGCTTCACCGCTCACCATCCGGCCGTCGTCGACGCGCGCTAACGCCGAGGCGAGTTCGGACGGGGATCGGTCGATTCCGATCCACCGCGCACCGAGCATGGCTGCGAGCGGTGCGTCGCCACAGGCTACGTCGAGTACAGGTCCCTGTGAGGGTAGCTGTTCGACCAGCCACTGGTATGGGGTCCACTGGTTGTTGGTGGACCGTTCGAGAACCTCAGCGGTGATGCCGGGTCGTCGATGATGGAACTCGGCGAGGTATGTCCGCCAGTCATACGCAGGGGTTCGTCGTCGGCGAGGTTGGGTCGGTGGCGTCACGGCGGACCCATGATTGCCGGTGCGGGCCCGGTTCGATAGTCGTCGACGGGTTTGGGACGATGACGAGAGGTATCCGACTGTGCTGGGCCAGATGTGCACTGATCGAGCCGAGCAGAGCACCAGCGAGGCGTCCGTGACGGCCGGAGCCGACGACGAGGAGATCGACATCGGCGTCGCACAAGGAGTGGCGGGCGTCGCCGTGCAGGACGTCACCGGCGATGGTGACGTCCTGGTCTCGGGGAAGCGCCGCGACGCGAGCGAGTTCGTGGCGAACGAAACTGCGCGCGCCAGAGTCGTCATCGGGGTCGATCAATCCAGTCTCGATGGTGACGGAGGAGGTCTCCCAAGCATGGACAAGGGTGACGGTGTCACCCGGGCGGGCGTGGTCGATCGCCCAGCGTACGGCGGCGTGGGATGCGATCGAACCGTCGATGCCGACGGCGATCCGTTCTGGATGATGGCCGGCTGTGTTCACTGGTGCTCCATGTGGAGGCGCTTGAGCGTGGCCGAGTTGACGATCACCGACAGGCTCGACAAGGCCATTGCTGCGGCAGCGATGATCGGGTTCAAGAGGCCGACAGCGGCGATGGGAATCGCGGCGGCGTTGTAGCCGAACGCCCAGAACAGATTCTGGCGGATCGTGCGCATCGTCGCTCGACTGAGGCGGATCGCGACGGCCACGTCGCGTACGTCGTCGCGGATCAGAACCAGGCCGCCGGTTTCCTTGGCGACGTCCGATCCTGACCCGAGTGCGATGCCGATGTTAGCGGTGGCCAGTGCAGGGGCATCGTTGACGCCGTCGCCGACCATTGCGACGATCTCGCCGGCATCGCGGAGCCGTTGGATCTCGCGGGCCTTGTCGTTCGGCAAGACGTTGGCGATCACGCGATCGATGCCGACCTGACGGGCGATCGCTTGTGCGGTTTGCTCGTTGTCGCCGGTGAGCATCACGACGTGCACGTGTTGCCGGCGGAGTGCGGCGACGGCTTCGGCGGCGTGTTCCTTGATGGTGTCGGCCACGGCGATGATCCCGGCGAGGAGTCCGTCGACGGCGACGAGCATCGCGGTTTTGCCGTCTCTTTCGAACGAAGCAAGGCGAGCTTCGACGTCAGAGCTCACCTCGACATGCTCGTTGGCCATGTGGCGGCGGTTCCCGAGCAACACCGTGGATCCGTTGACAACCACGCCAACGCCGCATCCGGGTGTCGAGGTGAAGTCGTGGGGCTCGGGCGTCGGCGTTGCGGTCATGGAGGCTCGCCTGATGATGGCCTGCGCGAGTGGGTGTTCGCTGCGTTGCTCGGCGGCGGCGGCCAGCGCAATCAGGGAGTCGGCGTCGAGTTGTCGGCCGGTGTTGTCGCCGAGCGGGACGATGTCGGTGACTGCGGGTTCACCGCGGGTCAGGGTGCCGGTCTTGTCGAATACGACGGTGGTCAACCGCAGCGCCTGCTCGAGGTACTCGGCGCCGCGGATGAGGATTCCGGCCTCGGCACCCTTGCCGACGCCGACCATCAACGCCGCCGGGGTGGCGATACCGAGCGCGCACGGGCAGGCGATGATCAACACGGCGATGAACGACAACACCGCTTGGGGGAGATCGCCAGCGAGCCACCACCCGGCGAAGCTGCCGAACGCGACGATCATCACGGCAGGCACGAAGTAGGCCGTGACCCGGTCGGCTACCCGTTGGATCTGCGCCGAGGAGTTCTGGGCCTGTTCCACGAGCGCGATGATCTGGCTGAGCGCAGTCTCTCGCCCGACCCGGGTGGCACGGAAGCGGAACGATCCGGTCGTGTTGACCGTGCCACCGATCACTTTGTCACCGGGGTGCTTGTCGACCGGCATGCTCTCCCCGGTGAGCATCTTCTCGTCGACCGAAGACGAGCCATCGACCATCTCGCCGTCGGTTGCGATCTTCTCGCCGGGTCGTACGACAATCATGTCGCCGGGCTCCAAGGTGTCTGCCGGGACTTCCATCTCGATCCCGGCGCGCACGACCCGGGCGGTGGCCGGGCGGAGATCGAGGAGCTTGCGCACCGCCGCCGAGCTCTTGCGCTTGATGATGTCCTCCATGTATTTGCCGAGGAGAACGAACGTGATGATGACCGCCGACACCTCGAAGTAGACGTCGCGCTCGTCGACCGCGACCGGGAGGATGTCGGGAGCGAACACGACGATCACGCTGTAAAAGTAGGCGACCGAGGTTCCGAGGGCGACGAGGAGATCCATGTTGATCGCCCGCCGCTTGAGCGCCTGATAGGCACCCTTGTAGAACCCGGCACCACCGATGAACTGCACCGGGGTCACCAGGATCATCATCCACACACCCCACGTGAACCAGGGAAGCGCGCCGATCGGTGCCCACGTCAGCACGGTCGCTCCGGCCGCCAACCCGAAGAACACCGCCACCCGCATCACCGCCAGGACCACCACGCCGGTCAACGCGATCGCAACACGACGCTTCATCTGGCGGAGTTCCTCGTCAGGTGCTTCGAAGGTGCGCTGGCAACCGGGGCTGCAGAAGTAGAACTGGTGCCCACCGATGTCGCTGCGCAGCGCCGTGGTCGTGTCGACCATCATCCCGCACACAGGGTCGCGCGCCTTACGCGCGTCGATCCGGACGTCGCGGCTTGACGGGTCGTCGAGGTGCAGGAGTTCTGCCGATTCAGTTTTCACAATCACAGTCCCTCCACCTCGCTCCGGGGCAGATCCGTCTGTTGCGACAGGTTCTGGTTCATGTGGGCCTCCGACGCGAACTGGGGACGAAACCGCGCTTTTCGTTCGTCATGTCTCCATGGTCAAGTTCGATCATCGGTCGAACTAGTGCCAAAGGGCCTTTCCTACGACAGCTTGTAATACGACACGCCGTAGGCACCGTCACAGTGGTCGAAACACGATCAGGACGTTTGGCCCTGGTCCGGGATCTGTTCGGGCGCGAATGATTGGACATGGATACGAACCAGCTGCGGCACCCTGGGATGATGGAGGAACTGCCGGATGCCGAGTGTTGGCGGCTCGTTCGGTGTGCCGAGGTCGGTCGCTTGGCGGTCTCAATCACCGACCACCCTGACATTTTCCCCATCAACTTCATCGTCGACAGTGGCACTGTTGTGTTCCGGACAGGCGCGGGTACGAAACTTGCCGCAGCCGTCCTGGGTCGTAGCGTTGCCTTCGAGGTCGATGGGTACGATCCAAAGGCTGGGGAGGCGTGGAGCGTCGTGATCAAGGGACGTGCACGCGAAATCGAAAACATGGTCGAATACTTCGCCGCAGATGATCTGCCGTTGTTCCCGTGGCACGCATCACCGAAACCGGATCTTGTCAGAATCGAGCCAGACGTGATGACTGGGCGCCGGTTTCGAGTCGTTGCACCTGGAGCAATCGCGTCCACTAACGCTTGAGGTGCCCGGCGGCGACACCTGACCGCAGTACATTCGAGGTTATGACGAGGCTGTGCGAGCGACCGGGGTGTTCCGAGCGGGGGGCTGCGGCGTACGGAATGGTGGCCGAGGACCTGCTTTTCTGGTTGGCACCGCTCTCGGACGCGTCGACGTCAGACCCGAATTTGTTGTGTCGTCGACACGCCGACGCGATGGTCGTGCCCCGTGGGTGGACGCTCGAAGATCGACGC
>JANOTN010000256.1:0-1840 GCA_031416375.1 Ilumatobacteraceae bacterium | reverse complement strand
CCGCTCGGGCAATCTCGCGGCCGGGACCGGCCCCACACCTCGCGCGTGCCTGGGTGTCCTGAGAAATCCGGGCACGAGCCGCCGCCACACTGCAGTCATGACTTCACGACGACGACTCAGCCCTGTCGCGGTCCTCATGCTCCTAGCGGCTTGTTCCGGATCGGGAGCTGCCAGCGAGATCACGAGCGGACCTCAGACGACAGCCGAGACGGCGGCGCCACCGATCCCTGCCACGACCCCCACCACGCCGAAGAACACCACCGAGCTGCCAGCCGCCACGGCATCATCCGAGAGCGCGGTTCCCGAGACCAGCGTGCCTGCCCCAGAAGCGTGGGCCCCGATCGGAGCCGGGCAGTACGAGGTCGGGGTGGCGACGATCGTCATCGAGGACCCGGATGGGATTCGCCCATTGACCGTCGACGTATGGTTCCCGCTCGGTGGCGGTGTCGACGCGACCACACTCGCGCCGCAGCAGTACACGCTTCTGCCCGGCGTGTACTACGAGTCGCCGACCGCTTTCGCCGCCACCGCCGATCACGCTGCCGATGGCCCGTTTCCGCTGATCGTGTACTCGCACGGCAGCGGCGGGCTGCGCTATATCCACTCCGCCTACACCGACAGTTCGCCAGGAACGGTTTCCTCGTCGTCGCCCCCGACCACACTGGCAACACAGCGGTCGACCGTCTCGCTGGAAGCAACGCGGCGCCCGAAGAGATCGCGTTCAACCGGCCCACGGACGTCGGCCGCGTGATCGATGCGTTCATCGACCCATCCCACCCCACGTCCGGCCCATACGCCACCCACGTCGATGCCGAACACGTCGTGGTGACCGGACACTCCTTCGGCGGATTCACCCCGATCGCCACCGTCACCGGATTTGCCAACGAACTCGGCGAGGTCCCAGCCGACGACCGAGTCGACGCGATCATCGTGCTCGCACCCGCCGTTTCGACCACCCTCCGTCCGACGAACTGCACGCCACCATCGACGTCCCGATGATGGTGCTCGTGGGAACCGACGACGTCACCACACCGGTCGACCCGACGTCACCCGCCTGTGGGACGCCTCGACCAGCACCCCGCCTATCGCATCGAACTGGTAGCCGGCGAACACCAGACGTTCGCGGACATCTGCTCCTACCAAGACTCCATCGCTGCCCTCGCTAACGTGCCCGAAATCGTCACCGAGACGATCGACACCTTCTCCGTCGAAGGCTGCTCGCCGGGCGACATCGACGACACCCGCGCCAACGAGATCACCACCACCTACTTGCTCGGGTTCCTCGACCAGGTGCTCCACGGCGGCGGCCGAGAGCGATCTCTTCGGCTTCGCACACGATCAGCGCGTCGAGCAGTTCGGTGCGACGCAGCGGATGGATGGTCGGGTCGGTGAGCTCGGCGTGGCGGCGGCCGAACGGGTCGTAGGTGACGGTCCTCATCGTGGTCTCCTCACGGGTGTAGTCCGTGGCCCCACGACACGGAACGAACACGACATCGGTGGAGCGATTGTAGAGGACTGTCGTTCTACGGTTCCCGGGTGCGCAGCGCGTCGACGGTGCGGACGAGGCCGGCGGCGGCGAGTCCGTCGAGGAGTTCGGTGGTGGTCATCGGCGGGTTGCGCAGATCGGCGGCTTGTTGGTCGACGGTGTCGGCGACGACGTCGATGTCGTCAGCGATGAGGCGGTGACCTGACCTACGGGTTGTTGGCGGAGGTGGACGGGAATCGAACCCGCCTCGCAGGGATCGCCTGCGACAACCGCTTTGAAGGCGGCGGAGCCCACCAGGTACCCGGACACCTCCGTTGCAAACCGTACCCGGTGATCGTAGCTAACGTCACGCCG
>JANOTN010000255.1:0-3293 GCA_031416375.1 Ilumatobacteraceae bacterium | reverse complement strand
GGTGTGCGACACCTCGAACGGGCTCGACACCGCACCAACCGACAACAAACCCGAACCGTCACCCCAATCGACCGTCGCCGTATGCGTGTCGTCGCTGCCGGGATCCGTAAACACAACACTCAACACAACCAAATCGCCCTCAGCAACAGCCTGATCGACACCGGCATCGACCACCGGATCGACGTTCGTGACCGTCACCGTCGTCGTGTCCTCGTCACAGCGAGGGGGGGCCTGGTCGTCGCAAATCGTCAGCGTGAAATCAAATGTGCCGTTGTCGACCGACGTGAAGATTGGCGTTGGCGAGGTTGGATCGTCGAGACCTGTAGTCGGCGACCATGAGAACGACGAGATCGTGCCTCCGGGCACGGAAGAGCCCGACCCGTCGAGTTGGACAGTTGATCCCTCGATCACGGTGTATGGCCCAGCGGCCTCCGCTGTCGGGAACGCCGAGCCGCCGCCGACACCCAAGAATCCGAACACGAACGTGTTTGGCGTGCCGAGCGTCGGGCCGTCGGTCGTGCTCGGCTGCCCGAGCGAGTAGGCCTCGACCCCGACATCGACGAGCGCGTCAAGTGCTGCCACTTCCGTAGCGGCGGCGCCGTAGTACGTCCTGAAGCGGACGGTCTCGGCCGGGTCGATCATGCCGAACCCGAAGTCGAACAGCGCCCCGTGGTCGGCAGGCCCACTATCGACTGCCTCGCCGGTGAAGAGGATCGAGGTCCGGGCGCTGAGTGGGTCGGCGCTCGCAAATCCATCGTCGCTGGTGAACAAGATGTTGCCGGCGTTGCCCCGCTCGAGCGTGACGAACTCCGAGAAGGCGGTCGGCTCGATGTCCCAATCCATGACCCGCCGGTACCGCAGGTCGACGGCCGCGCCGGAGATGTTCTCGATCGTGACGCTGACCTCGTAGAGGTTCGGGTTGCTGGACGGGTGGTAGTCGTGGGTCACCCGCAGCGTGCCGCCGATCAGTACAGTCGACACTGCGGTCGATGCGGTCTTGACGAACGACACGACCTCGATCCCGCCGGTGCCCTGCGACTCGTTGGCGTAGCCGGTGACACCTGATGTGGCGTCCGCCGCTCCCCATCCCTCGCATGCGCAGCCCGGGGACGTCGACTCGTTGCCGGTCGGCACGTATGTGAGGCCGACGCCAGTCGGGATGTTCAGATCTGCCCTGTCCCACACGCCGAGCTTGATCACACCGTTCGTGATCTCTGCGTAGTCGCGTATCTCGACCGTGACCGTCGCCGAGTCGGTGCCGCCGGCGCCGTCGGCGATGGTGTAGGTGAACGTATCGGTGCCGATAAACCCGGCATCAGGTGAGTAGTTCACGAAGCCGCCACCGGCAGCGACGACCGCTGTGCCGTTCGCAGGGTCGCTCACCGAGGTCACGGTGAGCGGGTCGAGGTCGGGATCGGAGTCGTTCACCATCACGGTGATCGCAAGCGGAGCGTTCGACGAAAATCCGGAGAATGCGTCGTCAACGGCGAGGGGGGCACTGTTGGGCACCACTTCGATCGTGACGGTGGCGGTGTCGGTGCCGCCGTTGCCGTCGGAGACGGTGTACGTGAAGGTGTCGGTCCCAAGAAATCCCGGTGGCGGGGTGTAGTCGCATGAAAACACATCCGAGCAGTCGACTGTGCCACCCTCGGCCGAATTGGCCGAGAAGCTGCTGATGGTCAGCGGGTCGAAGTCGGGATCACTGTCGTTGGCCAGCACGTAGAACGTGCGCGCCGGGCTGTCCTGGCGGACTATCTCGGAATCGTCAGCCGCCTCGGGAAGCTGGTTCGAAACGACGGTCACCGTGACCGTCGCCGAATCGCTGCCGCCGTTGCCATCGGAGATGGTGTAGGTGAAGGTGTCGGTCCCGACAAATCCGACTGGTGACGTGTACACGCACCAGTACACGACCGAGCAGTCGACCGTGCCACCGGCGGTCGAGACAGGGTCGAAACTGCTGATGGTCAGCGAGTCGGAGTCCGGGTCAGTGTCGTTGGTGAGGACGTACACGTTATTCGGGGAATTCTGGCTCACCGTAAGGTCGTCGTCGACGGCGACGGGCGGCGAATTCGGTGGGGAGGAAACCGTTACGTCGACGCTGTCGCATGTCGAGCCGAGGTCGTCGTCGGTGACACAGACCATCGCCGTGAAATTGCCGACGAACGGGTACGTGTAACTGACGGAAAACCCACTCGTCACCGCGCCCACATCAATCGCCCCGCCGCCCCAATCGACCGTGGCCGTATGGGCGTCGATGGCACCCGGATCCGAGAAGGCCACCACCAGTGTTACCTGTTCGCCCAACATGACAGCCTGATCGGCCCCTGCATCGACGGTCGGGGAGACGTTGGTGACCGTCACGGTCGTGGCATCAGTGTCGCAGGTGCCGTCGTCGTCGCACACCTCGAGCGTTGCCGTGAACGAGGCATCGTCGGCGGCGAGATAGGTTGCCTGAGCGGTCGTCGAGTCGCCGAGCACGACCCCACCCGTCGCCGTCCACGCGTAGGACACGATCGTGCCGTCGACATCGGTCGAGCCGCTCCCGTCGAGCACCAACGTCGTCGCCGGGCTTGCCTCTGCCACCGACAAGTTCGGGCCGGCATTTGCGACGGGGAACGACCCAGAGCCGTTGAGCACGAACTGGGTCGCCGTGTAGTTGACCGTGAAGGCAGGAGCGGCACCCAGCACCGAGGCGAACGTGCCTGTCAGGTTGGCGAACGTCGTGAGAGTGAACTGGTCGATGTTCGTCGGCACGTAACCTGGGTCGATCACGATCTGCGCCGTTCCACCCAGTGCACTCTCGCCGCTGCCGACGATCTCGCCATACAGCCCGCTGCTCGGGGCACCGGCCAAATCGAAGATGACCGTGCCACTGGTGGTGAAATCACCTGCAACAGAGAGCGTGCTGTCTGGGCCGACACGCAGCCTGCCGGTGTTCCCAAGCGCGGCGAGAGTGGCGTAGTTCTTCCCGCCGGTGATCGTGAATGACCCCACAATCGAGCCGAGGCCGGCGATCTCGCTGAAGCTCGCCGTTGGTCCGTCGAGCACGACGTCGGCACCGGCGCCGATCGTCGTGAGTGAGGCAGTGGGCAACGACAGCGTGGCGTCGGCGGCGATCCATGTGCCATCCATGAGGACAGTCCCGCTCACCTGGTCGACCGGGCCATACACATACAGCCAACCCTGCGAGACCGAGATCACACCCGTGTTATCGAGCCGCACCGAGCCATCAAGGTACGACGGATTCGCACCCGTCGCCGCCAACGTCCCCGAATTTATGAACCGCTCATCCA
>JANOTN010000254.1:0-2152 GCA_031416375.1 Ilumatobacteraceae bacterium | reverse complement strand
CACGCATACGGCGACGGTCGATTGGGGTGACGGTTCGGGTTTGTTGTCGGTTGGTGCGGTGTCGAGCCCGTTCGAGGTGTCGCACACCTATTCGAGCGCTGGCACCTATGTCGTGTCGGTGTGTGTTTCTGATGACGATGGTGGTATCGGTTGTGACACGGTCACCGTCGAGGTAAACGGCACACTCAACGCCCCGCCGGTCGCTGTCGATGATGATTTTGTTGCGAGGCAGGGCGAGGCGAAGTATCTTGACGTGCTCGATAACGACACGGATCCCGACCTCGACGTGTTGACGATCACGGCATTCGACGCCACCTCCACCGAGGGTGGTTCGGTGGATTGTTCTGGTGGGTTCATCTGCCAGTACACCTCTGCGGCGGGGTTCGCCGGTACTGACACCTTCAGCTACACGATCTCGGATGGCGCGCTTACGGACATGGCGGTGGTGACTGTGACGGTTACCGCCAACCGTCCGCCGGATGCCGTCGATGACTCGTACTCGATGGCGGAGGCGGGCAGCCGGACGTTTGCGGTGTTGATCAACGACTCCGATCCGGATTTCGATTTGTTGTCGGTTTCCGGTTTCGATGCAGTCTCGACGAATGGTGGTGCCGTCGATTGTTCTGGTGGATTCTTCTGCCAATACACATCAGCGACGGGGTTCGTCGGCACGGACACGTTCGGGTATACGGCCTCTGACGGCACGCTCACCGACTCGGCGACGGTGACGATCACGGTGATTGCCTGTCCTGATTTGACTGGCGCACTCGGTGATCACGGAATTGTGACCGGTCAACGGTGGATTGCTTGCAGCGCGGTCGACGCCCACGCCGCCAGGGGAGCCGATCTGACGCCGGTGTTCAGTCCGGTCGGTCCGACGTCGGCATTGTTGACTTCGGGCGATGCGGCGTTAGCCGACGGGCCGAACGACAGCGGGGGTGCCGGTCGTGGCAACGGGACCTCGTTGCGCGGTGCCAATGACGTGTCGATCCTCCGTGTCGATCTGAACATTCCGAGCGGGGCGACGTGTCTGGCGTTCGATGTGATCTTTGCAAGCGAGGAATATCCCGAGTTTGTCGGCAGTGCCTTCAACGATGGTTTCCTGGCTGAACTCGATGTCAGCACCTGGAGCGTTTCGGGTGCCACGATCACAGCTCCGGGGAACTTCGCTTTCGACTCGGTGGGCAACGTGATCAGCATCAACAGTTCGTTCTTCTCACCTGACCGGGTGCAGACCGACACCGGGATGCAGTACGACGGGGCGACCGCTCTGCTGCAGGCTCAGACGCCGATCACGCCGGGCGCCCACAGCTTGTTCCTGTCGATCTTCGACGCTAGCGACGGGATCCTCGACTCGGCCGCGTTGGTCGACAACCTGCGGGCCTTCGACGGTGGCGTCGCTGGTTGCGCCGCCGGGGCCGGTCAGGCACCGATTGCGGTCGACGATCCTGAGGTGTCGACCGATGAGGACGTCGCCGTCGACATCATCGTGCTCGCCAACGACAGCGACGCCGATGGCGACCCGCTGACCGTCGTCTCGGTCTCGGATCCTGCCAATGGCACTGCCGTGATCAACCCCGACGGCACGATCAGCTACACGCCCGATCCCGACTTCTTCGGGACCGACACGTTCACCTACACGATCACGGACGGGCACGGAGGAACCGACGTGGCGACTGTCACCGTCACCGTCAACCCGGTCAACGACGCCCCGACAGCGGCGATCGTCGGTGCGGCGACCGTTGCTGAAGGATCGTCGGTTGGATTCGCCGCGACCGGTTCGGCCGATCCCGACGGGACCGTCGTGTCGTACGCATGGACTGTGACCTCCGGTGCCACGTTGGACGACCCATTGTCCCCGACGCCGACCTTGACGGGCATCGACGACGCCGTCGTCACGGTCGAGTTGACGGTCACCGACAACAGCGGTCTATCAGACACGACGACCACGACGGTAACGGTCACGAACGTCGATCCGGCGGTCGATGCCGGCACCGATCAGGCTGTTGCCGAGGGCGATTTGGTTGTGTTGAGTGTTGTGTTTACGGATCCCGGCAGCGACGACACGCATACGGCGACGGTCGATTGGGGTGACGGTTCGGGTTTGTTGTCGGTTGGTGCGGTGTCGAGCCCGTTCGAGGTGTCGCACACC
>JANOTN010000253.1:0-6022 GCA_031416375.1 Ilumatobacteraceae bacterium | reverse complement strand
GTGTACGGATGGGCAGGGTCGCGGAAGATGCTCTCGGTGACGCCGTGCTCGACGATCTTGCCGAGGTACATCACAGCGATCTCATCTGCGATGTGCTCGACGACCGCGAGATCGTGGGACACGAACAGATAGGTCAGCTTGAGCCGCTTCTGCAAGTCGATGATCAGGTTGAGTATTTGCGCCTGGACCGACACGTCGAGCGCCGACACCGGCTCGTCGAGAATCAACACCTTCGGCTCGAAGGCGAGTGCCCGGGCGATGCCGACACGTTGGCGCTGGCCTCCCGAGAACTCGTGTGGGTAGCGGTCGGCCATCTTGGGATCGAGACCGACCAATTCCATCAGCTCGCTGACTCGCTGCTGGGCCTGGTCACGGTTCATGCCGAGGTGGACGGTGAGCGGTTCGGACACGGTGCGGTACACCGACATACGCGGGTTGAGCGATCCGTATGGGTCCTGGAAGACGACCTGCAGTCTCTGGCGGACCTTCTTCAGCTCGGATCGCCGCAGCGAGAGCAGGTCGCGTGGTTCTGCCTCGCCGGTGCGCAGCAGCACCTGGCCAGACGTGGGCTCGATCAGGCGGAGGATCGCCTTCACGAGCGTGGTCTTGCCACAACCTGACTCGCCGACGAGCCCGAGCGTGCGACCCTCCGGGACATCGAGCGAGATGCCCTTCAACACCTCGGTGCGGCTGCTCTTCGCGAACGACAGGCCCGAGCCCTGCACGTATGCGTGGTGCACGTCACGAATGGAGAGCGCCAAAGGGACGGTGTCGGTCGACGACGTGATCTGGCTCACTTCCAGATGCTATAACCTCTGGGTCTTACAGGGCAATGTTGTGCACCGCCACGGTGGCCGTGCACGCGAGAAGGGGGTCCATCATGAGTCAGGAATACCGAGGCACCATGGGAGGCATGGAGGCGGATCAGCTCGACGCGTTCCTCCAATCTGACCCACTTGCACGCGTGGCGTGCCTCAAGCCGGACGGCGCTCCGTACGTCGTGCCGATCTGGTATCAGTGGGACGGCACGAGTTTCTGGTTCGTCGGCCGCGAGCGGGCGCTGTGGTGTCAGTACATGGATCAAGATCCGCGTGTGTCCATTGTGATCGACAAAGAACACGGTCGGCCAGACGCGAGCAGCGGCGAGATCCAGCAGATTCCGAAGGTGATGACGTCCGGCACCGTCGATATTGTCGAGCGGCCGAACGTCGGGGGAGCGTGGGTCGACATCGCCGCCAAGATGGCGGTTCGTTACCTTGGTGAGAACGGGCCCTCGTACCTGGAATCGACGTTGCAGCAGCCGCGTTGGTTGATCCGGCTGACGCCTGACGACTTCAAGACCTGGAAGGGCATGGGGTGGGCCAAGCGCTATTGGGTCGAATCGACCGGTGGCCCGACGTTCGAAGAGGCGCACGGCCTCGAGACCTGATCGCGGCACAGGTGGACTAGGAGCGTGGGTCAGAATCCGCTTGTGACGGTGTGGTGCGTGGAAAACTTGGTTGATGGTCGATGAGGGTGATGTTGGGCGGTTGTTCGTGGTTGGTGAGCGGGACGAGGTGTCGGTGGGGAGAGCGGCGGTGGCGGGGGCTGCGAAGACTTTCCGGGCTTATGACCAGGGTCAGTCGTTTCTCTTGCCGCCGTCGTTGGATGATTGGCTGCCTGCCGATCACACCGCTCGCTTCATCTCCGAGATCGTCGATGACTTGTTGGACCTCGCCTCGATCTACGCGTCGTACACGAACGCGACGGGGGCGCCTCCGTTCGATCCGCGGATGATGTTGAAGCTGTTGTTGTTCGCGTACTCGACGGGGGTGACGTCGTCGCGTGAGGTCGAGCGACGCTGCCATGTTGATGTGGCGTTCCGGTGGCTGTCGGCCAATAGCGCTCCGGATTACCGGTCGTTGGCGAGGTTTCGGCGTCGTCATCTCGACGCACTCAACGATCTGTTCACTCAGGTGTTGGTGTTGTGCGCGGCGGCTGGCTTGGTCAAGTTGGGTCGGGTCGCTCTCGACGGCACCAAGTTGCGGGCATCCGCGTCGCCCCACAAAGCCATGTCGTATGACCGTCTCGGCTGGCGCATCGCCAAAGTCGAAGCTGAGGTGGCGGCGATGCTGGCCGAAGCCGAACAGGTTGATGCCGCCGAGGACGACGAGTTCGGCCCGGATCGCCGCGGTGACGAGGTCCCCGCCGAGTTGGCGACGCGTGAACGACGTCTCGCGAAGATGCGTGCTGCCAAAGCCGCGCTCGAGGCCGACGCGGCGGAACGGGCGGCCGCAGCTGCTGAGGCCAAGGCCCGCCAGCACGGCAAGTCCGATGATGAGGTCGGGACCGCGGTCGAGTTGGCGAAATCCCAAGCGGTGGTGAAGCCGAGGGCGCAGCGTTCGTTCACCGATCCTGATGCGCGGATGATGAAAACCAACAGCGGGTTCCACTACGCATACAACGCGCAAGCAGTCGCCGACGACGAGTCCCAAGTCGTTGTGGCCACCCATGTCACCCAGCATCCAACCGACATCAACGAACTGCTCCCGATGCTGGCCGCCACCCGCCGATCCCTCGCCGATGCTGGCATCAACACCCGACCCGACGTCGTGCTGGCCGACGCCGGCTACTGCTCGACCACCAACATCGACACCGCCGCGGCGAACGGTGACAGCGTGCTCATCGCGACCGGACGGCTCAAACACCACGAACAGATCCCCGACACACCCCGCGGACGCATCCCGAACCATTTGACCAGTCGCCAACGCATGGCGAGACGGTTACGCACCAAGCCAGGCCGGGCCGCCTACGCGAGACGCAAAGCGATCATCGAGCCCGTGTTCGGACAGATGAAAGTGAAACAGAACGCCGGGCACCTCCGACTGCGCGGCCTCGACGGCGCACAAGGAGAGTTCACCCTCCACGCGATCTGCCACAACCTGCGCAAACTCGCCAACCACACCCCACCAGCCACCTGCTGACCGGCACACCAGCCGGTCCACTGAACCCAGCCGCCGAACCGACACCATCAACGGCCGCCCAGCCACAAACACCCGAAACCCCACCAACCGAAACGATCGAAAACCCGATGCAACGACCGGCCATCACCACCCGATCAACCGATTCCGACCCACGCTCCTAGACGACCCCGGACGGGAGTTCCACGTGCTCGACCTCGTCGCGGCCGAATCCGGTAGGGCTGATCAGAGTCATGGTGGCCCTGCGGCTGGTCTGTCGCACAACGCACTCGGCGATGCGGGCGAGCTCCTCGATACGAAGGCCAAGGATGCATACCGCCGACGGCTCGCCGAGATCGACGAGGACATCGAGGAGGCGGACGCCAGTGGCGACACCGAACGAGCAGCACAGGCCGATACTGAACGCGACTTCCTCATTCAAGAGCTGTCGCGCGCTGTGGGCCTCGCAGGACGAAATCGACGAGCAGGGTCCGCGTCCGAGCGTGCCCGAGCCGGGGTGACCCGTGCGCTCCGCCAGGCGATCGCCCGGATCAGTCAGCGTCACCCACAACTCGGGGAGCACCTCGACCGCGCCATACGGACCGGCACCTACTGCGCCTATCTCCCCGACCACAGCGCGACGATCGGGTGGAACCTGCGATCTGAACCTCGCAGCGTCTAGATGGGGAGAGTCCCCGCAGGGATGCCCCAGGCGATCTTCGCGCCGATTCTCGGTCGGTCACGGTCCCGACTCCCGACGCTGCCGCCGTCCCCGCAGCGCCAGCATGCGATGTCAGGTGCCGATGACGAGCCCCACGGGACGAGATCAGCCCTGCCGACCTGGCCTCCTTCACGGTGTGAGCCCCGGATTCCTAAACTGTAGACGGAGGTTCGAGTCCTTCCGGGAGCGCTGAAATCATGTTGTGAGCTGGGCATTCTTGATTTGCAAGAATTGCTCGGCTGAACCGTTTGCGCTCAATCGAGCGCGAATTCGTAGCGTGATTGGGAAGGATGTGGGAAGGGAGAAGGCGGCCCTGGCAGATTGATCGTGACCGATCCGCACGCGAGCCTGCTCGTCCTTCAGGCCGAATTTCTCAGCACTGAGCTGGTTGCTTGGATTGCGACGCGCAGCCGTGCGCGTGATCACGACCGCGCGCATCGCACAGTGATCAACCCTTGTGCTCAGGATTCAGGGATCTGATTTGATCGGTTTTGGTCGGCTCGGATTGCCTTGAGGCGGTCGATCAGCGCGGGCAGCGTGAGTTCGTCTTTGGTCCGTCCGGCCGCCGTCTTGGAGCGGACGATGTCTTCCAGCGACGCCAGGCATGCATCGACTGCACCGACTCGGACGATCACCACGGAGCGCACCAGATCGTCGTAGCCGCCGGTTCCGTCCGGGGCGGAATGCGAGGTCGAACGGTCCGTGATCGGTGTTGAATGTTGCGGTTGTGACCCGTTCTAACCAGTCGGCGTCGATATGGACTTCGACACCGTCGGGGATGCCGCCTGGTACGCGCAGCGTCGCGTTCAGTTCAGCGAGCGCCCTCGCGATCCGTTCTCTGTTCGCCCGCGACGCGGCGGGTGTCACGTCAAGATCAAGTGACCGGGCGATTTTGGCGCCGTGAAGTTCGGCTGCGATCCCTCCGATCATCACGTAGTCGACCTTGTGCCGATCGAGTACCGACACGATTGCTTCGACCTGCTTGATGGTCATCGGTGCGGGCGGGCGCTGTTGCGGCTCCTGCGTTGGTGAATCACGTTTCGCTGTGAGGCGGTCCCGGACCTCACGCCAATGCGGAGGATCAGCGGTCATTGCGCGGACACGATCGTGCGTTGATGCTCAGCCCATCGTTGTTGGAAGTCCAAGGGCTGTGCCTGCAGCCATTCCTCGATCGTTTCATCGTGCGGATCGAAAGGCTCGAGTCGAGTCCGCAGCTCGAAACCTGCTGCGCGTAGCAGTCGCGCAAGCGCCGGGTGCGATGGTTGTCGTCGACCGTTCTCGATTGCGGCGACGTGCTGCTGGGTTGTGCCTGCGGCGTCAGCGAGTTGCTGTTGTGTCAGCTCTGCCATCAACCGGGCTCGCTTCACCACAGCGCCGGACCAGGCTCGATTCTGAACCTCGAACACATCACTCATATCCCAAGGCTACATGCGATTGCATGTAGAGAGCCCTTCGGGGTCGAAGCGCTGAGAAACCCGCAATCGAGACGAGTTGCCCCAGAAACTCGGGGTCGACCGATTCGCTCAGCGCACGCCGACGGTGAGCACTTCGATCACCTGACGGAGGTAGCTGGTGCTCTGCATCGTCGTGAGTTGATCCCTGGGCATCGATCGACGCACTTGAAGGTGCCCAACGTAGGTGCTGTAGGCGATGCGAGCCCGCGCCGCCGCTCGTGCCGGGGACAGGCCGAGCTCGCGGTAGACCTCGTCGAGGAACGCGACACGTGCAGCGGTCACCCGACTCACCACCGGACCAACGACGGGATCGTCGATCCGAGCCATCAGCGCTGCATCGGCAGGGCCGTCGACAAGGTCGCCGAACGCCGTCACGAAAAGTGCCCGCAGCCGCGCCTCGGGGTCACTCACCTGGTGCAGCTGGTCGATGATGTCCTGCGTGCCGAGTTGCTCCCACAAGTCCAGAGCGCTGACCACGAGAGCGTTCCGGTCGGCGAAGTGCCAGTAGAAGCTTCCCTTGGTGACCCCCAGCTGACGGGCCAGTCCCTCGACCGTCACCTGTTCAACGCCTCCTTCGGCGATGGCGTCGAGGGCGGCACGCGACCAGTCTGCGGCGCTCAGGTTGGGGGCACGCTTCGGGCGTGGTGACTTGCGGGACGGCATTCCCATACGGTACCGTATGGGAATGACCATACGGTGGCGTACGGACGTTCCGATCAATCCGCGAGCAGCGGGCGCGGTCGCCGTGGTCGGACTCGCAGGCGCTACTGCCGTTCACGCGCTGTGGGCCAACGGTTCGCCATGGCCGGCGGCAAGCTTCGACGAGCTGGCCGACACCGTCGTTGGCCGACGTCCCTTCCCGGGTCGAGGCGCGACATGGACGGTGACCGCACTGCTGGCCGCAGCAA
>JANOTN010000252.1:0-3262 GCA_031416375.1 Ilumatobacteraceae bacterium | reverse complement strand
TCGAGGTTCCGGGCAAGCGCGCCGGTCTCGGTCGCGTCCACCCACACATGCTCCGAGGGGCGTTCATCATGGCCGCACTAGATGCCGGCGTGCAGATCCTTCGCGCAGCCAATCCGTTCACGGAATGTCGAGCAACACAGCGATCGTTTCGCGGATCTGCGCCAGCGCTGCGCCACCGACGTTGCCGCGGACCTCCAGAATCCGGCGGGGTGACACCGACCGGACGTGCTGACACTGCGCAGCCGACTCGACAGCCAGACCATTGTCCTCGTCAGGAGCGAGGACGATCTCGGAGTGGAACCGTCGGATCGTCGACGTCAACGGCACGACATGGATCACCGACGGCGACGCATCGAGAACGCGTTGCGCAGTCACCACCACAGCTGGGTGCCGAAAGCCGGCCTCACGCCCTTCAGGCGCGCCGAGATCGAGGTCGACGACATCACCCGAGCTCAGCATCGAGCCACATCTCTTCGTCGTCGCTCAACGGCGACCGGAGATCGGCACCGATTCGTTCCTGACGAAGCGCACGCACCGCCAACGTCACGGTGTTGCCCACCGTGGTGTTCAGCTCCGCGGCAAGACGCTTCAGATCGTCATGAGTCGCTGCGTCGATCCGGACACTCGTGCTGTGCATGCAGATCAGCATACATGAGCAGCGCTACGTCACGGCGGCCGTTGAACCCTCAACCGCCACCTACCGCCGGTTATACGGGTGATCCACCTCCTGGGCCATGGGCTCGGGGACTCTTCTCGGGCTCAGGTCCGTCGATGAAGGGAAGTGGCTCATGTGGGTTCCGGTGTTCGAGTGTGTGGTCGAGGTCGACGGCGAACGGCGCTATCGCGTCGGTCACGAACTGATCGACGAGTTCTTGGAGTTCGTCGGCGGTCGTGCCCGACCGAACACGGTCAAGGCGTACGCGCATGATCTGAAGGTGTTCTTCGACGTCGTCGGCAAGGACCCGAACGAGGTGACGGCCCGGGACGTGCTGGCGTTCATCTCGCATCAGCGTCGGGGCCGGGCTGGCGCGGAGAACGTGGTCCGGCTGGCGGATGGATCGGCCGGGTTGTCGGCCGCGACGATCAAGCGGCGGTTGGCTGCGGTCTCGGCGTTGTACGGCTATCTCGTGGTCCGTGGTGATGCCGGTGTGACGGTGAACCCGGTGCCACGCGGGTTGCCGACACGCCAGCATCGCCATCGCGGTCCTCGGGTGGTTCCGTTGGTGCGTGGTGTGCGCCGCCTGCCACGCATCCTTGGTGCTGACGAGGTCCAGGTGTTGATGGCAGCGTTGAGGACCGATCGTGATCGGGCGATCGTGCAAGCAATGCTGCTGGCCGGTTTGCGGCGCTGCGAGGTGCTCGGGTTGCGGCTCGAGGATCTTCGCCTGGGCGAGTGGCGGGTGTTCGTCGTTGACGGCAAGGGGGGATATGAGCGGCTCGTGCCGATGTCCGCGACGTTCTTCGCGATACTGGCGAGCTACCTCAACACCGAACGCCCGATGAACGCAACGACGGACCGGGTGTTCGTCGCGTTGAAGGGACCGACACGCGGCAACCCATTGTCGGCAGCGGGTCTCGATGAGGTCCTGACCGGTGCGCGTGGCCGGGCCGGTCTGTCGAACGGCACCTGCCACGAGCTACGCCACACCTGCTTCACTCGGCTCCGCGAAGCAGGCATGGGAATCGAAGCGCTGCAAGCGCTCGCCGGTCATCGCTCGATCGAATCGACCCGGGTCTATCTCCACCTCGGCGCCGACTGGCTCGCTGAGGAGTATCGGCGAGCGACCAGCGCGATCGACGCGGGCGTCACGGCCAGGTCGGCCCGATGAACGCCCGCGCCAACACTGCGTTGGCCTTGATCGAAGATGCCCCCGCGCAGGCGAACGGGCGCCCGACCCCGGAGATCACCTGGATCGAGCTCGCCCGCCGGGCACCCCAGATGATCTCAACGATGGCCCGCTACCTCGATCAACTCGCCGTGTCCGCCAGACCAGCAACGGTGAACGCTGTCGACCTCACCCTGCGACAGTTCGCCGACCGCGTCACAGCGAATGACCCTGAGTGTCACAGCATGGCGCTTGTCAAGCGGGCCCACTTCGAGGACTACAAGCGGTGGCTCGCCCGCCGCCCCGGCCGCAACGGCACGCTCACCGCGACAACCATCTCCGGACGGATCGGGCTGTTGCGCACGTTCTTCGAACGGATCATCGAGTGGGACTACGACGACGCACCAGCACGCATCCCGATCTTCGCCGGTGACTTCCCCAACCGCGACGAACCACTCCCGAAGTTCCTCGACGACCCGACCGCGTCGAAGTTCATGGCAGCGCTCGCAGTCGACACCAACCATCGGCGCCGGCTCATGATCGAACTCCTCGCCCGCACCGGGATGCGCTCCGGCGAGCTGTCCGCTCTCGACGACAACGCCATGGTCCTCATCGGCGACACCCACTGGCTCCGCATCCCCGTCGGCAAGCTCCACAACGACCGCTACGTCCCACTTCTGCCCTACATCGTCGAGCTCATCAACGACCACCGCGCCCGACGCGGCCCGACACGATCCGGGCTACTCGTCGAACGCAACGACGGCCGACCCTTCGACCGGCGCAGCATCCACCGCTACGTCAGCACCATCGCCCAACGAGCCGGCATCGGACACGTGCACCCGCACCAACTCCGCCACACCCTCGCCACCCAAGCCGTCAACCGCGGCATGAGCCTCGAAGCGATCGCAGCACTCCTCGGACACCGCTCGATGAAGATGACCCTCACCTACGCACGCATCACCGACCGAACCGTTGCCGACGAGTACTTCCGCGTCACCGCCGCCGTCGAAGCCAATCACTACGGCAACCAACTCCCCGCCAGCACCGCCGGCGAGATCATGAACCGCGTCGCCGCCGACCACCAACGCCTTCTGGGCAACGGCCACTGCAACCGACCTGCCGCGCTCGACTGCGCCTACGAATCGATCTGCGAACGCTGCGGCTTCTTCGACACCGGACCCCAGTTCGTCACGATCCTCACCCGCCAACGCGACCACGCCAACGACCGAGACCAAACCGACCGGGCCACCCTCTTCACCGACCTGCTCAACAACCTCGACAAACCCGACTGAACCTGCTTCGATGACACCACCCCAGGACCCGTCGATCACCCGTATAACAGCGGTTGTGCGGCACGGTCCACACGACCGCGCCGGTGCCGAACCAAGACGCCGCTCTTCGCGCCACGCAAGTACAACTGAGCAGCGACATCCCAA
>JANOTN010000251.1:0-2838 GCA_031416375.1 Ilumatobacteraceae bacterium | reverse complement strand
GCCGGACAAGGCCACGCCACTGTTCGACAGATTCATGACGTTCCAGGTGTTCGGCCCGCTCCAGCAGTCGCTTGCCGAGGCGAACGCTACCGCTGACGATCCGTATGCATTCGCTTACTTCAGCACCAAGGCCAACGCATCCGGTCCGTACACTCTGACTAGTTGGGACCAGGCTGCCGGACAGATCGTGCTCGACCCGAACCCGGGTTGGCCAGGCGACTTGGCCAACAATGGCATCATTATCCGCAACGTCCCCGATGCCGCTCAACGAGCGTTGCTGCTGCAGAACGGCGATCTCGACGTGGCGGCGGGCTTGCCGCCCCGACTTCTCAACGAACTGCGCAGCGACTCCAACGTGAAGGTGCACACCGCGCCGTCCACACGCATAAATTACATCGCTCTCAATGCTGGCGTTGAGCCCAAGCTGGCCGACAAGGCGGTACGCCAGGCGATCTCCTATGCGGTCCCGTACCAGGCGCTCATCGACAACGTCATGTACGGGTTCGCCTCCCCAGCTGGCACGCTCATCACATCGAACATGGAGACCTACGACGCCGAGGGCGCTGGTGTCTACTCCACCGACATGGACAAGGCAAAGGAGCTGATGGAGCAGTCAGGCGTCGGTCCCTTCGAGGTGGAGCTCGCAGTCCAAAACTCACGCCCCGCCGACCAACAGGCAGCGGTGTTCATCCAGGACGCACTGCGTGAGTTGGGCATCACTGTGAACATCAACGTCCTCCCCGACAGCGACTACGCGGCCAAACAGAACGGCAGAGAACTGGCGATGGCCTTCCACGAGTGGTTCTCGTGGGGCGACGACCCGTTTTATCAGCTGACCTTCCTGGCCAAGTGCGAGGCATTCACAAACTTCGCCGACGGCTGCAACGAGAAGCTCGACGCGCTGATTGCCGAAGGCACGTTCGAGACCGACGCCGAGCGTCGGGCCGAGATAGGCCTCGAGGCACAAAAACTGATGGTCGACGACGCCGATCGGATCTACTTGTGGTCTGCTGACTGGAACCTGGCGACGCGAGCCGATATCACGGGCGTCACGAAGGACTTCACCGAAGTGGAGCGATTCGAGAACCTTACTCGCTGAGGATTCCCACCACGATGAAGCTGTACTTGGCCAAACGGCTCCTCACCAGCCTCGCCACGATCGTCGGCATCGTCGTGGTCGTCTTCTTCATCGTTCGGGTCGTGCCCGGAGACGCAGCGTCGCTCCGGGCCGGCCCGTACGCCACACAGGAACGAATCGATCAGATTGCCGAGAAGTACGGGCTCAGTGATCCGATCGGCAAACAGTTCGCGGACTACATCTCGAACATCGCCCGCGGAGATCTCGGTGTGTCGATCCGCACCGACCAGCCCGTGCTCCGCGAGTTGCTGGACCGTCTGCCGGCCTCGCTTGAGCTCGCCGTGTACTCGGTGCTGCTGGCGGTACTGATCGGTATTCCGCTCGGTGTGCTCGCGGCGGCGAAGCGGGGAACGTGGATCGACAACCTCGCGCGGGTCTTCGCGGTGGTGGGTTCCTCGATGGCGCTGTTCTGGCTCGGCTTGATGTTCATCTTCTTCTTCGCGTTCCGTTTGGGCTGGTTTCCAGGCCCGGTCGACCGGCTCGGGGTCGGAACCGATCCGCCGCCGCACATCACGGGCTTTTACACGGTCGACGCAGCCCTGAACGGGCAGTTCGCTGTCATGTGGGAGGCCTTCCGGTACTTGGCCCTTCCCGTGTTCACGCTCGGACTGGTCCTCGCCGCTCCCATCCTCAAGATGGTGCGGGTGTCGATGATCGAGGCGCTCGACAGCGATTTCGTCCGAACTGCGAGGGCCATCGGTGTATCCCGTCGCAAGATCATGTTCGTCGACTCCTTTCGGAACGCGTTGATCCCGATTACGACGATGATTGGCATCGTGTTCGGCTTCATGCTCGGCGGAAACATAATCGTCGAGTTCTTGTTCTCGTGGCCAGGAATCGGACGCTACGCCTACGAAGCCATCTCCACCCGCGATCTGGAGTCGCTGCAGGGGTTCGTCATCGTGGTGGGCATCTTGTACGTCGCACTGAATATCGTGATCGACATCGCCTACGCCAGGATCGATCCCCGAATACGGCTCGGTCGGACGACGTCGTCATGACCATGATCCCGCCCGTGCGCTCGCCAAACTTCGTCGCGACCGAATACGCCCCACCGGAGGAGCTGTCGACCCGCGGCCGAGCGGTCCGTCTCGTTCGCGAAAAGCCCCTTCTCGTCATGGGGATCACGCTGCTGGTGATCTTCGCCGGCCTCGCCATCTTCGGCCCGTTGTTCGTCGGCGATCCTTTGAAGACCGATCCGTCGGGAGCGTTTCTCAGACCGTCGGCCGACCACTGGTTCGGTACCGATAACTTCGGCCGAGATGTGTTCGCCCGGGCGGTTCACGCCGCTCGCCTCGACCTCACGATCGGGGTGATCATCTCGGCAATGGCGCTGCTGGTCGGATCAGCGATCGGTGTCGTATCCGGATACTTCGGCGGCCGCGTCGACGAGTTGGTGATGCGCCTCACCGACATCCTTATGGCGTTTCCGGGCTTCGTCCTGGCGCTCGTCATCGTGGCCGCGCTCGAAGACTCGACGAAGAACGTGGTCATCGCCGTATCGGTCTCGTATGTTCCCTATTTCATCCGCCTGACACGTGGGCAGGTCCTGATCGAACGGGAGCTCGAGTACGTCGACGGAGCGCAGCTCGCGGGGAACAACTCGTGGCGCGTCGCGTTCCGGCACGTCCTTCCCAATGCGTTAGGGCCCTCGGTCGTCGGGGCGACGTTGGTCACTGGCTTCGCCATTCTGACGGTCG
>JANOTN010000250.1:0-31718 GCA_031416375.1 Ilumatobacteraceae bacterium | reverse complement strand
GGTGGCGAACGAGCCGGGACGTGGCAGAATGTCGGCTTCCATGGTGGTCGTAGCTCAGTTGGTAGAGCTCCAGTTTGTGGTACTGGCTGTCGCGGGTTCAAGTCCCGTCGATCACCCTCGTAGGGCTCAGGCAGTTGGGTGGCGGGAAACCGTCCCCTACACTGCCTGAGCCGCTAGCGCCTCTAGCTCAATGGCAGAGCAACGGACTCTTAATCCGCAGGTTCTGGGTTCGAATCCCAGGGGGCGCACCAATGAAAGACCCGCTCAGAGCCTATTTCTGAGCCTGCGAGTCGAGTCGGTGTGGGTTCCGTGCCGCGAATCTGCCGCGAAGGGACGGTTCCGATGGGAACGATGCGTGAGCGAGCACCGGGGACGTGGGAGTTGGTCGTCTCGCCGGACTGAACTCGGCGACGGGCAAGTACCGGCGGGTCATCCGCACTGTGAAGTCGACCTCGAAGCGAGAGGTGAAGGCGGCGCTCGCCGACCTGGAGTCGGCGGTCGCGGGGGAGGGTGTCGGACCCTGGCCGCGGCCATCAACGCCACGACCTCTTCAACGGGGGGCGGGTGCTGCTCGCGCTGCGGCTGCGACGGGGCCGACGCCAACTTGGCGACGTTTCGCTTCACCGGGCCCCAGCGTTCCGCCTGATTCAGCGAGGCGCGCAGGATTGCGTGGATCTGGCGGATCGTGGCCCGCCATCCGTGTCGATGCCCTCATCGCCCAGATCCCCGCAGCCGCGGCTCCGAACAGCAACCACAGCAGCGACACAGACCCCGACACGGCGCCGCTGTCAGCTGTCGAGCGTCTCGACGAGATTGCCGGGATCGGTGTCCACGCCGCCCAGGTCATCATCGCCGAGGTCGGCTCGAACATGGCCCAATTCCCGACCGCTGCTCATCTCGTGTCGTGGACCAAGCTGTCGCCGCGCACCATCGTGCCGTGGATGACGTCACCACCCTGACGTTTTCGGCGTCCGAACCCCTCCCCATCGACGGACGCGGCGCGCCCGCCCAGCTTCTCCGGACCAGATCGCTCCCGTCGGGGGATCAGATCGACGCCGGAGTGAGCACATGCATCGACGTCTCCGACTTCGTCGGACACAAGATGCGAGCAATCGCCGCACATCGCTTCAGGTTCGACGTCGCCTTCGTTCAGCTGCTTGGGCGTGAACCGGCCGACTCGCCTACCCTGACGGTGCCGGCAAGAGGGCACCGGCATGGGCCAATGATCGGAGCGTGCCATGCCAGAGCAACCGTCCGCCGTCGACAGCGGACGCGTCGACTCACCGGACCCGGCGTCGCGATGGCGTCGCCGCCTCCGGGATGCCGGTCGCTCGCTCGCTGTCACCATGGCGAACCGCAACCTCAGGCGGGCGCAGCTGTCGTTCGCCGCGGCGTGGACGGGCGAGTGGACGCTCACCGTGGCCCTCTCCGTCGTGGCGTTTCGCGATGGCGGGCCGGCGGCGGTCGGGGCCGTCGCGTTCTTGCGCATGGTCCCGGCGGCGGTCCTGTCGCCGGTCGGAACGGCGCTCGCTGACCGCTTCCGCCGCGTTCGAGTGCTGCGCTGGACGTGTGCGGCCCGTGCTGCCGCGCTTGCGGCGTGCGCGGCGACGGTCGGCAGCGACGGGCCACCGCCGCTTGCCTACGCGTTCGTCGCGCTCGCGACGATCGCATTCGTCGTCTTCCGGCCGGTCCACTCGGCGCTGCTGCCGTCGCTGTGCCTCACGCCGGTGGAGTTCACGAGCGCCAACGTCGTGCGCGGCTTGGTCGATTCGTTGAGCATGCTGATCGGCCCGGCCCTCGCCGCCGTGCTCTTGGCGGCCGCCGGCCCGGCGACGGCGCTCGGCTGCGCGGCCGTGCTCACGCTCGCCGCCGGACTTGCGCTGACCCGGCTGTCCTACGACGCACCACCCTCCGTACCGCCGGGTGCGACACGGCACTTGTTCGGCGAGGCGATCGACGGCTTCCGCACGCTTCGGCGCCATCCCGACGTCTTCCTGCTCGTGCGGTTGACGTTGACCCAGGCGGTCACCAGAGGGTGTTTCAGCGTGCTCGTGGTGGTTGTCGCGATCGAGGTCCTCGACGTCGGGGACGCCGGCGTCGGCGTGCTCACGGCGGCCGTCGGTGCCGGCGCGATCATCGGCTCCCTCGCCGTGTCGCTGTTCGCCGATGGCCGTCGCCTCGCCGCCTTGCTCGGCGTCGGCGTCACCTTGTGGGGTCTGCCGCTGGCCGTCGTCGGCGCAGTCCCACGCGAGGGCGTGATCCTGATGATGCTCGCCGTCGTCGGGTTCGGGAACGCACTGGTCGACGTCGGGATCTTCACCCTGCCGCCGCGTCTGGTGCCCGACGCGGTGCTCGCTCGGCTGTTCGGAGCACTGGAGAGCCTCGGCGCGCTCGTCGTCGCCGGCGCGGGCCTGCTGACGCCGGTGCTGCTCGACGCCGTCGGGATCCGCTGGACGTTGATCGTTGTCGGGGCGCTCGGGCCGCTGTATGTCGCTGTCGCCTGGACCCGGCTCCGCTCGATCGACAGCACCGTGACGCGCAGGGACCTCGAGATCGCTCTCCTCGACGCACTCCCGATGTTCCGGCCGCTGGCGATGCCGGCGATCGAGCAGCTCGCCGACCGCCTCGAAGTGCAGACGGTCAATGCCGGGGAACAGGTCGTGACGCAGGGCGACTACGGCGACCGGTTCTACATCATCGAGCACGGCACGGCCCGTGTCGTCCGCAATGGTGCCGTGATCCGCGACCTGGTCGACGGCGACTGCTTCGGCGAGATCGCACTACTGCGAGACGTCCCCCGTACCGCCTCCGTCGTCGCGATGGCGACGTTGCGGCTGCGCTCGCTCACACGCGACGACTTCCTCGCCGCCGTCGCCGGCCCGACAGCGAGCCGGGCAGCCGCCGAACGAGTCGTCTCCGAACGGCTCGACGTCGATGCGCGAGCCGGAGACCGCGCTGCGCCACCCAGTCCCAACGATTCGCTCCCGCCCGGCACCTGAACACGTGGCCGGCGCGGTCCGGGTCGACGCTGCGGCGTGGACGGCAGGTCGCTGCGAGGTACTCGGGGATGCCTTCGGCGTGTCGGCGTGAGATCGGTGGGATCACTGTGCGGATCCGCAGGAGCGGCTTGGTGAGGTCGAGTCGTCCGAACCCGAAGCGGTCGATCCGCTCGAGTGAGCGGATGACGGGGTTGTTGGTGCCGTTGTTGTAGCCGATCCCGAAGGTTTTGGCGAGGTCGGCGAGTTCGAAGTTGATCCAGGTTTCGTCGGCGGCGATGAAGGTGGCGAAGCGGTTGATCATCAAGCTTGTGGCCGGTCCGAGGATTCGATATGGAGCGCCCGGCGCAAGGGCTCCGTGACCATCCAGTCGGAGCATTGACGTCTCCGTCATTGAGGGTATCCTTACATCAACCCCAAAGTAAGGAGGCGTCGTGGAGATCGCAGCGAGGGTCAGTTCGAAGGGACAGGTGACGGTCCCGAAGGCCGTGCGCGACGCGCTCGGAATCGCCGAGGGCGACGAGATCGTCTTTCGCGTCGAAGGCAACCGCGCCGTTCTCGCCCGCACGCCCGACTTCCTGACCCTGGCAGGCACCGTCAAGGTCCCCGCCGCGCTCCGAAACGTCGCCTGGGACGACATCATCCGCAAGACTCGAGCAACTCGGGCAGCCAAGCACGCATGAGTGCGTTCGTCGACACGAACATCATCGTGCGCCACCTGACCGGCGATCCGGCCGAGATGGCCACACGAGCCACGGCCTACCTGGCAGCCGAACCCGAACTGTTCCTGGCCGATCTCATCGTGGCCGAAACGATCTACGTACTGGAGTCGTTCTACAAGACCCCTCGCGACGAGATCGCCACCGCGATGCGTTCGCTCGTCGCGCTCCGCTCCGTGATCACCGTCGATCCGGCGCTGTTGTTGCGCTCCCTGGAGATCTACGAGATCGATCGCATCGACTTCGCCGAGGCCTACCTCGTCACCTGCGCCGAGAGCTCGGGCGTCAACCGCATCGCCTCGTTCGACCGATCCATCGATCGGGTCGGCACCATCGAACGCATCGAACCGCCCGGCACCTGACCGACACTTACCTACAGGATCTGACAGACCGGCATGCTGGTGGGTCTCAGGCGGGCCCGCGAACCAACACATCGGGCAGGTCATCAAACCCGGTCTGATCGGACGTCACGAGGACTCGGCCCGTTGCGCGGGCGCTTGCGGACAACACCACATCTACGAGACGGCCGAACGACTGGTCTCTCCGCGCTTGTAACGCTTGTGGCTGATCCATCCGGTGGCGGCGAGCACCATGACTCCGGCGGCGGCGAACCAGGGGGCGGCGGCGGTGTCGGGGACTCGGTTCACCAACCACGTTTGGATCCTGACCGCCGTATCGACCACGGGGTCTTCACCAGATTCGCTGCCATTGAACAGTCGTACTTCGTACCAGCCGTAGTAAGCGACGTAGAAACCGGCAACCACGAGCAAGACACCAGCGACCTTGTTCATGATCGGGAGCAGCGACCGGAACTTCGCAACCACGCCGGAGCGGGCGAGCGCAACCGCCACCGTGAGTAACCCGACGACGATCCCCATCCCGACGCCGTACAGCACGAACACGGTGACCCCGGACAGATAGTCCTCCGACTTGAACGTGCTCGACGTCACGGCCAGGAACGGGCCGATCGTGCACGACAACGAGGCGACGGCGTACGACACCCCGAACAGGTACATCGACAGCAACGTCCCGTCTGCTCCGCCCTTCTGAAACTTGGGGAGATTGACGACCAACTGCTTTCCCATCAGCAGGGCGATTCCGAGTCCGACCAGACTAAGCCCGATCACGATCGTGGCCCACGGGAGGTACTCCTCCAGCCGCAACGACAAGGGCGTGACGATCAACCCGAACAGACCGAAGACGGTCACGAACCCGGCGGTCAGTACCGCCGACACGCCGAGACCACGGGCAACAGCCGAGACACGGCTCCCGCGATCATCCAACCCGACGAAAGCCGAGAGATATGCAGGGAGCAGCGCAAAGCCGCACGGGTTGATCGTCGCCGCCATCCCGGCGGCCAACGCAAGAGCAAATGGTCCGTGCAACACAACGAACACACGGTAGGCCGCGCCTTCACCTCCCGCAAGGCGACGCTGCGAAACATCCTCGCAACTATGCGATCGCCATTGCCTGCACCGTCGCCGCCAGAATGTGCGGGCTGGTGGCGAAGTTGAGACGTACGTGGCCCGCACCCTGCGGGCCGAACTGGACGCCGGAACTCACCTCGACGCCGCGCTCACGGAACGTGGCTGCCGGGTCGTCGCCGAAACCAAGTGCCGACATGTCGATCCACGCCAGATACGTCGCCGCTGGTTGGCTGTACTTCGCTCCCGCGAAGTGATCGGCCAGTAATCCGACGAGTTGGTGACGATTCTCGTCGAGCATGGCCAATACGTCGGTTAGCCATCCGTCGCCTGCGGTCCATGCCGCGACTGTCGCCTCGACGGCGAACAGATTGGGTGTGCCCAGATAATGACCGGGCAGAGCTTCAAGCGTTTCAGCCAACGCATCGTTCCCGGCGTGCAGGATCGCCCAACGCAGCCCAGCCAGGTTGAAGGCTTTTGACGCCGACGTAATCGTGACGGCACGAGCAGACACGTCGGGACCGAGCGACTCGTACGGAATGTGCCGGTAGCCAGCGAATGTGAGGTCGGCGTGAATCTCGTCAGAGATCACGACCAGATCATGACGTTCGGCGATCTCGGCGATCGAAGACGTGCCCAAGCGGATTGTGCGGATGACACAAAATCCAGACGCAAGCCCGCTCCACGGCCAGTCTCACCTCCAACGAGTCGTAGTCGAATCCAGACCGATCCGGCGCGGATACTGGAATCAGGCGTCGGCCCATCTCCTCAATAGTGTTCAGAAACGGGTAGTACGCCGGCAGATGAAGAACGACCCCGTCACCCGGTGCCGTGAGATGTTGGAGGACAACACGGATGCCCTGCACCACGTCGCTCACCTCGTGCAGTCGATCAAGACGTGGCTCCCAGGCATACCTCGCCGATTGTCGTTCGGCGAACGCTGCGACAGCCGGAGACGGCACGAACGGACCACCCCAGTTCGGATAACCAAACTCGTTTCCCTCGACGAGTACTCGCAAGCGATCGGTGATCGCAGGCGCAACTCGAAAATCCATGTCGGCAACCCACGCCGAGTACGCAGCGGGATGCGCTCGCCACTTGGCCCCGCCATTGCGCCGCAATCCATCAATATCCAGTGATCGGAGTCCGAACGGATCCAGAGAAATCGACATCAGACGATTCTCGCAGGGCCACTACGGTGGCCTCGTGCCCAGCCCGCTGCGACCCGTCACACTCACCGGCATTCACGTACAACTCGAACCGCTTTCACTCGACCACGTCGGCAGCCTGGTGGACGCTGCATCGATTGATCGAAGTACCTATGGGTGGACCGACGTACCCGACGGACCGGCACCGATGACCCGCTATGTTGAGAAACTGCTCGGCGATCACGCAAATGCACAGGTGCTTCCATTCGCCCAACGCCGACTCGACACCGGCGAAGTCGTGGGCTGCACCCGCTACCTCGATCTGAAATGGCAGCGAGGGCGGGTAGAGCCAGACGAGGTTGAAATCGGCGGAACCTGGCTGGCGGCGACAGCCCAACGAACAGCAATCAACACCGAGGCCAAGCTGCTCTTGCTGACCAACGCCTTCGAAGCGCTCGGCGTGTGGCGAGTGGCGATCTGCACAGACGCCCGCAACGAAGAAAGCCGCACGGCAATTGCCCGGATCGGCGCGACGTTCGAAGGCGTTTTGCGCAACCACCGTTTGCGCTACAACACGCCAGCCCCGACCCCCCGTGACACGGCTGTGTACTCCGTGATCGACTCGGAGTGGCACGCGGTCAAATTGAAACTGATCGTCGGGCTCGAAGCGGGCATTGCCGGGCGTCAGCCTTGACTGGCAGCCGACGACGGTGACGCTGAGCATGTTGCTGTCGGTACCAGGCGTTGATCCAACCCCACCCGAGCACGACTGCTCCGAGCATCGACAGGGGCACGCCCAGCCACCACCGGCCGGTCGACGCAGCGCCACCGAGCGCGAACGCAGCGCCAGGTACCGGAGCGGCACCACGAGGGACGAATCCGCCAGACACGATCGTCGTGGTCGTGGTGGTAGTCGTGGTGCTGATGCTGGTGCTGGTTGTCGTAGCGGGCAATTGATCGCCTACCTCAGGCTCGGGCTCAGACGGGCGCCCCACGACGCAGTCGGGAAGTGCCGCTGCCAGTAGCGGGCCGTGTTCGAACCTTGTGCCGGTGACCGTCACGGCGGAGAGCGACAGCACCGTTCCGACGTACTTCGACCCGGTGATCCTCACGTCCCCGTCGGCTGACCCGACCAGCAGGTTGGATCTGATCCCGTCACCCGTATCAACGCTGATCTGAGCTTCGTTGGGCACGTTGATCAACGTGTGCTCGGCGATCTCACGCCAATCCGCGCCCGACGGGCCGACCTGAATCTCTGTTCCAGTGATGTTGATCAACACCGACGCCATAGTGGGCACGCGACTGACATCGATTTCCCCGGAGAGCTCACCGTCGAGATGAAATACCTGGAGTCCACTGACGCCGTCACCAATCAACGTCGTACGCCCTTGGGAACGTCGCACCAACCCTGTACTCGCCGTTCGCCCGAAGCAGATCGAGCTGGTTGCCAGCGACGGCACCATTTCGGCGTACCGCACGACGGCGCCCGGGTCTCTGGTGACTGAGACCGCGCTCCCAACCGCACCCGTCCGGATCGTTCCGTACTTCAGCGTGCCCGTTTCCGGAAACACGACCGACGCCGACTCCGACACGGTGACTGCGCCGCCCACGGCGAAGACGCTCGAAGTCTCGCGTTCGACTCGCAATGAGCCTGTAAGAACGTCAAGGTCACCAAGCGCGACGGCCGTGCCCGCCAGTTCGGCGTGACCATCAATCAATAAGTCGCGAGCAGTGAACAAATCGACGAGCTGGCCGCCGAGCAGCACATCGCGCCCAGACGCCACGACTTGATCGGCGCGCCTCACCGCAGTGGCCGTCACGAACACTCCGAGAACGACAATCGACGCGCCAAACAAGCGCATCAGCGGGCGTCGAAGCCGAATGTCCATGCGGTGGCTATCGGTATCCCGAGCGCACCGCTTGAGCAGACGATTTCGTATGCTCATCGCGTGGACGTGCTACTCGTGATCGCCCACCCGTGCGCCGACAGCTTCTGCCACGCGGCCGCACAGTCGGCGTTGGTTGCTCTGGTCAGGGCGGGCCACGCCGTCGATGTGATCGACCTCTACGCCGACGGCTTTCGAGCGGCGATGAGCCTCGACGAGTGGGTTGCCTATCAGTCCGGCGACCCTATTCTCGACCCGCTCGTGCGCGGGTATTCCGACCGGCTGCTTCGGGCGCAGATCCTCGTATTCGTGTATCCCACCTGGTGGAGCGGGCTGCCGGCGATCCTCAAGGGTTGGCTGGAGCGGGTGATGGTGCCGGGCGTTGGCTTCACGTTTGACGAACGAACCGGTACGGTCCGCCCCGGTCTCAGGCAAGTACGACGAATCGTCGGGATCAGTACTTACGGTTCACCGCGTTCGTACGTTCGGTTAGTGAACGACAACGGCAGGCGGATGTTGACGCGGGCATTGTGGATGTCGTGTGGTCTGCGAGTCCGCCGACGCTGGCACGGCTTGTATGCGATGGACACGGCAACCGACGCACAACGCAAGGCATTTCTGGAGCGAATCGAACGATCGATGGCGAAGCACTGATGCGGGCGCTCGTTGTCTACTGCCACCCCAATCCGGAATCGCTGTCGGCGGCCACACTCGGGCGTGTGATCATCGGTTTGAGCGCGGCCGACCACGAGGCGCGGGTCACCGATTTGTACGCCGACGGTTTCGACCCGACGTTGTCATGCGACGAGCGACGCAACCACAAGGTCCCAGGAGTCACAGCCGACCTCCAGCGCTACGCCGATGACCTCGCCTGGGCGGAGGCGCTCGTGCTCGTTTACCCAACGTGGTGGAGTGGTCAACCGGCGATGCTGAAGGGCTGGATCGATCGGGTTTGGGTAGCAGGGGTGGCGTGGGAGCTTCCGCCCGGAGCCAACGTATTGCGCCCGCAACTGACCAACATCCGCAAGATCGTCGTTGTCACCACGCACGGTTCGGCGAAGCACATCAACGCCCTCGAAGGTGAGGCGGGCAAGCGCACGGTGACGCGTTCGATGCGAGCAATGTGTAGCAAACGAGTGCGCACCACCTGGTGTGCGCTGTACGGAGTCGACCGATCAACCGAGGCAAGGCGAATCGCATTCCTCGATCGCGTCGAACGCCTGATGTCGAAGCTGTAGTTCAGCGCGTTGCGGCAATCGCCACAGCGATTTCGGCGGCGACGCGAGCGTTGTTCTCAGCCAACGCCAGATTTGCCGGCACGCTGCGGCCCGCTGTCGCTTGCCCAATCTTGCCGAGCACGAACGGCGTGACTGCGGCACCGACAATCCCTGCAGATGCACAATCGCTGAGCGCCTGGGCGATCACATCGTTGAGTTCGTCGGCGTCGAGTTCGTCCGCAGCCGGAATCGGCACGCCGACCAGGATGCCTGACGATTGGCGGGTGCGGCTCGACAGGATCACGGCGACTTCAGCGCCGGACTCGACACGATGCGGAACCGGCAGACCTGCCGACCGCGTATAGAACGCCGGGAAGTCGTCGTGCCGCCAGCCGAGCACCGGCACCCCGACCGTCTCGAGATACTCCAACGTGCGCGCCAGATCAAGGAACGCTTTCGCTCCGGCTGACACGGTGACGACTGAGTGGTGAGCCATCGCGTCGAGGTCGGCCGAGATATCACCAGTGATCTCAGCGCCTCGGTGGACACCGCCGATCCCTCCAGTCGCGAATACCGAGACGCCCGCCGCCGCCGCCAAGGCGACCGATGCCGACACGGTCGTCGCCCCGAACTCCCAGCGTTGCGCAACAGCAACCGGTAGGTCACGCTCGGCTACCTTGCGAGCATCTCCCAAGATCCGAAGGTGCTCGGCTGGTTCCAAACCGACGCGAGCGACACCATCGAGCACGGCGGTAACCGCAGGCACCGCCCCGCCATCGCGAATCGCCGTTAAGCAGCGCTTGAGGGCGACACCGTTCGCAGGCGACGGCAATCCAAGGTTCGAAAAGATCGTCGACTCCAACGCCACGACGGGTTGTCCCGCAGCCAAAGCGGTGGCGACTTCGTTGGACAACAGAGGCTCAATCACGATCCAAGTCTGCCATCGCTGACAGACTCGGCGGCGATGGGTGCCAACGAACTGATAGTGGTGGCGCTGGCAATCTTTGCGGCCTCATTCACCCAGGTGATTGCCGGGTTCGGGTTCGCTCTGTTGGCGATGCCAATCATGACGCTGGCGGTTCCAGTCGAGAAGGCGGTGGTGATCAGCACGTTGCTTGGGGTGATCGCCACCACGTGGCAGTCGTGGCACCTTCGTGCCGATGCCGACCGTGAGCTGATCAAACGGATCATTCCGGCGGCCTACGTTGGGATGCCGATCGGGCTCTTGATCTTGAACGTGGTGTCGGATCGGTCCTTGCGGCTCACGTTGGGTGTCACCGTTCTGATCGCCACATACCTGTTGGCGCGCAGGATCAACCTTGCCCACGCCGGTCGCGGGCTTGACATCGGGGCCGGCTTCCTGTCGGGCATCCTCAACACCTCGCTGTCGACCAATGGACCCCCACTCGTGTTTGACCTGCAGGCCAGGCAACTCGAACCCGACCGGTTTCGGGCGACGATTTCGGCGATCTTCGCGCTGAGCAACGTCGGTGGTTTGGCGCTTTTCATTGTCGATCGCAAGGTCACTCGCGAAGGGCTTGGTGCTGCCGCTATCGCCGCCCCCGCATGGCTCGCTGGTCAGTTGCTCGGCTGGCCGGTCCGCAAGCACGTCCATGGTGAGCGCTTCCGTTGGATGGTGCTCACCCTGCTGTTCCTGGCAGGCACCACCGCGATTGTGTTCGCGCTTACGTCCGGATGACTTACGTCCGGATGACTTACGTCCGGATGAAGCGTGTGACCGCTTCGACGTGATGGGTATGCGGGAAAATGTCGAGCACCTCGGTGTGCTCGTGGCGATAACCCTTGATCGCCAACAGGGCGGCGTCGCGAGCGAGCGCAACCGGGTCGCAGCTGACGAGCACGATCATCGGCGCGTCTGCGAGGACGATGGCGTTGACACCTGGTTTCCCGAGACCCGTGCGGGCGGGGTCGGCGATCACCACATCGATGGTGTCGGTGGTCTTCGGAGTCCAGGTGCCGACCTCTTTCATCTCGACGCGTCCGTCGCGCCCGTCGAGGTTGGCCTTGCAGTCCTCGACCGATGACCGTGATGATTCGACGCAGAGCAACTTCGCCGTCGGTGACGTGGCGGCGAGTGCGAACAGGCCGACGCCTGCGTACGCGTCGAGCACCGTGTTGGCGGTCTTGAGTTCAGGCGCAGCGCGGCGTACCGCTTCCACGAGCAGTTCAGCGGCGGCTGGCCCGCTTTGGAAGAACGAGCTCGCCGACACCCGGAATCGGTGCCCGGCAACCTCTTCATAGATCTTTGCCCGGCCACCGGTCTTGGCCGCGTTAGGTAGGCCTGTCACCTCGCCTGCCTCGAAATCCCACAGAGCAGTCATCTCGCCGGTTGCCACGGAAACCCGCAGCGTAACTTCCATGTCCGGAGGAATCCGGAGGGCGGGAAGGGCGGCTGCGAGCGCAGGGTGGGCGACCAGACAACCGTCGGCCGACACCGTGTCGTGTGAGCGTTCCATACGGAACGAGGCTCGTCGGTGAGCATCGCCAACGACCCGGATTGTAGTTCGGTATCCGACCGCAGGTACTGCTCGACCGATCGTCACCACCGAGTCAGGAAGCTTTGCCGTGCGACGCAGTGCGTCGCGCACGATTTCTGCCTTCGCCGGGAGTTGGGCGCTGACGGCGAGGTGCTGCCAATCGCATCCGCCGCAACCATCGCGGCGGTGCTCACACGGAACCTCGACCCGGTCGGCCGACGGCTGATGGATCTCTCCGGCGTAGCCGCGCACCCAATCCTTCTTGCGCTCGGTCAGCACGACCGTGCTGCGTTCGCCAGGGATCGCGCCACGCACGAACACCACGCGACCCTCGTCGTCGCGGGCCATCGCCTCACCGCCGGCCACGAATCGGTCAGGCGTCACCGTGCGCGTTTCAGTCTCGTCAACCATCGATGCGACACTACGGCGGGAATGTGCAAACCTGGAACGATGAGCACGCCTGAATCAGAGTGGTACTGGGATCTCGAACGCAAAGTGGCCATCTCCGCCGACCAACGCGGCCCAGGCGATCAGACGCTCGGCCCCTACAAAACCAAGGGTGAAGCCGAAAACTGGAAGTCCAAAGTCGACGCCCGCAACGACGCCTGGGACGACGCTGACGATGCTTGGGAAGGTTCAGATCGCCCGGCCGAGTAACTTCGGCGACGTGCCCCGACCGATTCTGATCTCACCGTCTGTACTTCCCGCCGACTTCTCGAAGCTCGGCGAGGAAGTTGCCGCGCTCGAAGCGGCCGGTGTCGATTTGATCCAGTGGGATGTGATGGACGGCCAGTTCGTCCCCAACCTCACCTTCGGCCCGGACGTGATCAAGTCGGCCCGCAAGTACTGCAGCGTGCCCTTCGAGGCACACCTGATGGTGTACACGCCTGACGTGATGGCGCAGCAGTACGTCGATGCCGGCTGTTCGCGTCTGATCGTGCACGCCGAGGCGTGTACCCACCTACATCGCACGCTCGCCAACATCAACTCGATGGGCGCACGGGCGGCGGTCGCACTGAACCCGGCCACGCCGGTATCGGCGATCGAGCACGTCCTCGACCTGGTCGACCTCGTGTTGGTGATGACCGTCAATCCCGGCTTTGGCGGCCAGGCCTACATCAAGACGATGGAACCCAAGATCGCCCAGGTGCGTTCGATGCTCGACGTCGCGGGATTGTCCGACACGGTCGAACTCGAAGTCGACGGCGGCATCGGCCCATCGACGATCGCCGGCGCAGCCGCAGCCGGAGCCAACGTCCTGATCGCCGGCAGCGCCCTCTATCTCGACCCGCTAGGCCTCGAGCATGCCGTCACCGAACTACGAGCCCTGGCCGAAGACGCTCGTCGGTAGCTATCTCAGATCCAGGGGTTGACCACGACAACCCCGGTGTCAGCGAAGTCCTTCGTGTTTCTCGTTACCAGTGTGTAGCCACGCTCCCGACAGATCGCAGCGATCATCGCATCGAAAGTCGATATCGGTTGGCCTGCGGCGGCCCGATCAGATGCGATCTCGGCGTACTCGCTTGCAGTCGTCGCCGTGAACGGCAGCACGCGGTCGGCGAACACGGCGAAAGCCAAGTCAGCCTTGGAATTGAGCCGTTGGCGTCGAACACCGATCGGCAGCCTGGCAACCCCGTACAGAATCTCAGCCTTCGCAATCGCCGTGACATACACGGACTTGGGAGGATGAGCGTCGACAAACCGAACCACTCTTGCTTCCGGTTCCGGTTTCATCAGTTCGGATACGACGTTCGAGTCGAGCACGATCACTGAAACAGATCGCGATCTGCTGTGTCGAACTCACGCGTTGGCAACTCGAATCGATCTCCACCAAGCCCGCCGAAGACCCGGACCAGCATCGTTCCCAACGGTTCGGCGTCGGACGATACGTCGATTAGCGAGGCCGACAAGATCTGGCGGGCCTCCTCCTCCATCGATTGACCATGCGTCGCGGCAGCCACCCGCAGACGAGTCTTGACCGTCTCGTCAAGGTTTCGGATTGTCAGGGTTGCCATCAGCCGTCATCTCCATTTCGCTGTCATTGACAGCAATGCTAGCACGGTCGCAACGCCGTAGCGCCCGAACATCGGGTCGCCAGTCAGTACAGCGAGCCCGGTGACTTGGGCTTGAGCGACGAGCAGGCGGTCGAAGGGATCGTGATGATGAGGTGGAAGTGAGGCCACCTTGACTATGTGGCTGAAATCGATCTGCAGCCGGGTCAGCCCCGCTTGTTCGATCGAGGCTTTGAGAAATTCTGCGGGAGGCAACGGCAACGACAACTTCCCAAGCGCCCATTTGATACTGATTTCCCAAGCGCAGACGGCCGACAGGATGAGTTCGTTCGCCTCACCTCCACGGGGACCGGGCGGATGGTGTCAGACACCAAACGTCCCCGTCGCAAACCGCTCAGTTTCTCGGAGACGGACGTTTGGTGTCTGACACCATCCGACCTCACGCACACGCCACCGTCCCGATCCAGATCAGACCAGGCAACCGAGTCGAACAACACCGCCAACACATCGCCGTGCCCCGGCACCGATCTGCGCTCAGATTTGAGGGGACTAACGGTCCCACACATCATCTCTGTGATACCCCTTCCGTACTATCGGGGTATGGCGATCCGGGCGATCTCTGTGCGCTCCAAGGATGCGCTGGCGGTTCTGGCCGATTCCGTGCGGGCGCTCAAAGGCGGCGATCCGTTGATGCTGGTCACGGTGATCGTGCCGACCAACGCCACTGGCGTCACTGCTCGCCGGTATCTCGGGCGGCATGGCGGGATTGCCGCAGTCGACATGTTGACGTTGTACCGCCTTGCAGAACTGCTCGGTGGACCATCTCTGGTGAGCGAAGGCAAGCGGCCCGTATCTACACCGGTGATCGATCTTGCCGTTCGTGCCGTACTGCAGGAACATCCGAATGGCTTCTCCGAGGTTGCAGATCATCCATCGACAGTCGTCGCCCTGCGGGATCTGCATCGCGAACTTCGACTCGCTGGGCCGTCGTCGGTGTCGACATTGGCGACGTCATCGGATCGAGGACGTGACGCAGCGTCGATCTCGACCTGGACATCGCGATCTCTCGAAGCCCACTGGTACGACGAGGGTGATCTGCTCAGTCGCTCGGTCAAGGTGGTGGCGACCTCGGTTCCACACCAGTTGGAGCGAATCGTCGTGTTCCTCCCACATCCGATGCGCGGGCTCGCTGCCAGTCTGATCCATGCTCTCGGCCAGCGAGCCGATGTCACGATCATCATTGCCGCAACAGGTGAGCCAACGGTCGATGGCGAGATGGTCGAGTCATTGGCGGTACTTGGTGTCGATCTCGACATCTCGAATGCGTCGTGCGAGTCTGAGGCTCTGTCGATCGTCTCGACGACCGACGCCGACGAGGAAGTCCGACATGCCGTACGAGCCGTCGTCGATGCGGCCCGCGAGGGCGTTCCGTTTTCCCGTGTAGCGATCCTGTGGCCGGCCGACCGGCCGTACGCCCGGCTGGTCGAGCATCATCTTGGCCAGGCCGAAATCCCCTGGAACGGGCGCCCAGGAACGAGCGTTTCGGAACGAATCGTGCCCCGGTTCCTACTCGATCTACTCGATGTTGATCGACGCGGGCTACGTCGTCGCGAGTTGTTCGACTTACTCGCCGACGTGCCGATTCGAGACTCGTCGGGCGCACCTGTACCTGTCGCCCGATGGGAGCGCGTGAGCCGCGAGGCGGCCGTGAGTCGCGACGAACACTGGACCCCACGCCTACGCGCGTACGCCGCCAGACAACGCGCACGCGACGAGGCCGCGGGCTTCGACACGTCGTACCGCGCCGACGACGCCGACGCTCTAATCACCTACGTTGCCGACCTTCGCCGCTCACTTGGACATCGAGCGGCCACCCGAACATGGCGCGAGTGGGCTGACTGGTCCGAGCGTCAGATCGTGAGCCGTCTTGGGCAGCCATTTCTGGCGCGGCTCGACGAACCAGAGCGGCTCGCCTGGGAACACACCAATCGAGTGCTTGACCGGCTGCGTCATCTCGACGCAATCGGCGGCCCGGCTCGTCGAGGCGAGTTCCGCGCCGTCTTCGCAGCCGAATTCGATGTTGCTCCCGGTCGGCTCGGTCGAATCGGCACCGGTGTGACAACCGGTTCCCTGTCTGGTGCCGTCGGACTCGATGTTGACCTGGCGATCGTTGTCGGCGCTGCCGATGGTTTGATGCCGCCTGCGCCGAACGCGGGGCCCTTGATCAGTGACGCCGATCGACAACACGCTGGTCTCGCTCCGTCTGCGTCGGTCGGTCTCCGAATCCATCGCCAGTTTCGATCGGTGCTCGACTCTGCCAAACGTTCAATCGTGCTGCTCCCACGCGGCGATCTACGTACGACGGCAACACGCCTGCCAACTCGGTGGCTGAACACCATCGCCCCGGACCAACCAATCACGCCAATCAGCAGTCACCACTCAGCTCTGCTCGGTGCCGACTTTCCGGCGCACCACCGCGAACATCGACTACGCGGTTTGCTCGCCGACGTGTCGATTGGTGGGCCATTGATATCGAGTACCGATGAGGTGTTGGCGCGAGCGTTGCGTTTACGTGCGGGTCGCCGGTCCGACGAACTGACTGTGTTCGACGGCGATCTCAGTTCGGCCCACATCGATCATTTCTCGGCTCCCGTCGCACCGACGCACCTCGAAGCATGGATGAGTTGCCCGCACGCCTACTTCGTCCGGTACGTGCTCGGCGTTCAACCAGTCGACGACCTCGCCGACCAGATGGAAATCTCCGGAGCGGAACGTGGCGTCCTGATTCACCTTGTCCTCGATCGGTTCCACCGCGAGGTGATCGACGGCTTGTTAGCGCAACCCGGCGTGCACGGCTGGACGCTTGAGCATTGGCGGCGACTCAATCAACTTTTCGAGTTGGTCGCCGACGAGTTCGAGCACGCCGGTCGAACTGGGCGCGAGGCATCGTGGCGAGTCGAACGCGAGGCGGTTCGAGCTGATCTTGCACAGTGGTGGGTTCACGATCGAGCCCGCGTGATTGCAAATGGGGCCACTGTGATCAGCTCAGAGCGCTCGTTCGGCGGTGTCGACGGAGACGTCACTCTGCCCCTACCGGGAGGACGGCGACTCCAGGTCAAAGGCCAAATCGATCGGGTCGATCGCACGTCCTCAGGATCGCTGATCGTGGTTGACCACAAGACCGGGAGCGCTCAGGAATACAAGGGAATCTCGACCGACCCGACCGCTGGGGCGACAAAGTTTCAACTACCAACGTATGCGGCTGCTGCGATCGCGATCGCCGGAGCTGATGTGCCAGTCCGCGCCGAGTACTCGTTCTTCGCCCGCGAGAAATACATCCGAATCGGCTACGACTTCAACCAGCAGGCGTGGGCGCGCGTCCGAGATGACGTTGGGTTTGTGGTCGATGGAATCGAGGCTGGGTACTTCCCGAATGTGCCAGAGCCACCGGGGTTCCAGATCTTCGTGAAATGCCACTACTGCCAGCCTGATTCGCTCGGCACAGGCGAACGATTTCCAGACTGGGAACGTAAGCGACTCGATCCGAGGCTGGCTCGATGGTTTATCGGCACCGACGACGGCACCGACGATGAGTGACCGGCCGCTTCCCGTCGATCAGCCGGCACGCACCCGGATCGCCACCGACCTCGACACGACGTTGTTTGTCGAGGCCGGGGCCGGCGCTGGCAAGACGACCAGTCTTGTCGGTCGGATTGTCGCCCTGGTCGCCTCGGGTATCGGCATCGATTCGATCGCAGCCATCACGTTCACCGAGAAAGCAGCCGCCGAACTTCGTCATCGCGTCCGCCAGGTTCTCGAAGGCACCGCATCGACCGAGCACGACCCAAGCCTCAGGGCCCGATATGAGACCGCCCTCGATCGGCTCGATCACGCGCCGATCGGCACGTTGCACGCCTTCGCCCGGCGATTGCTCAACGAGTTTCCGATCGCCGCCGGTCTTCCGCCGGGGTTCACGGTGCTCGATGAGCTTGAGAGCAACCTTGCGTTCGACGAGCGCTGGGAGGATTTGCTCGACCGTCTGCTCGACGAAGCTGAACCAGCCGAAGGGCCCGTTGCCGGCGGTTCGAGCTTCGTGCAACTCTGCAAGTTCGAGGGCTTCGGCCTGACCAAGGGGCTCCGTCGTGTCGCCAACGACTTCCACACCAACTGGGACCTCGTTGACGAGCGCGTTGATCGCGAGCCTCCGCCGCCACTCCAGCTCGACGTCGCTCCACTGATCGCTCACGCCATCCGAGTCAGTGTCACAGACTGCCCTGTCGGCGACAGCCAGGCCGTGATTCTGTCGACCGTTGGCGAGATCGCGGCGCAGCTCGGTCAAGCCCAATCGTTGCTGAGTACCCTGCAAAACATCGCCGGGTTGGCGGCTGAATGCTCGAAGGCGGCGAGCAAGGGCAACAAAGCGAACTGGAAGCAACACGGCGGCCCGACCGCACTAGAGGCGTTGCGCGTCGCCCACGCCGACTTGGCCGAGCACGCCGCCACGATCGTCAAGCAGGCGACCAGCTACCGCAAGCATCTGGTCGGTGCGACCCTGAGTCGGTGGGTGCTCGGATCTGCAGCGGCACGCGCCCGGGAGGGCACGCTCGAGTTCCATGACCTCCTGGTGCTGGCGCGTCGGCTCCTGCGTTCCAGCGAGAGTGTGCGGCATTCGCTTCACACTCGATACCAACGACTGCTGCTCGACGAGTTCCAAGACACCGATCCCATCCAGTTGGCGATCGCCGTCACCTTGACTGCCGCACCCGACGACTCGGGTCACTCCGGCAATTGGGCTGAGCTTCGACCATTGCCCGGTCGGCTATTCATTGTCGGCGATCCGAAGCAATCGATCTATCGATTCCGCCGTGCCGACATCGCCCAGTATCTTCGAGCCGCCGATCAGGTCGGCGCTGAACGTGAGTTCCTCACCGCCAACTTCCGCTCGTCTCAGGCCGTCATCGATTGGGTCAACGAGACGTTCAGCGAGCTGATCCAGCTGATACCCGATACCCAACCCGGCTACCACCCGCTGTCGATCTGTCGTTCTGGAAATACGCAGCACGGAACCGTGCATGTGCTCGGGATCGACGAGCACACCGACCTGCCGTCGCGCGGCGGGGCCGAACAACTCCGCGGTCGAGAAGCTGCTGATGTTGCTGCAACAGTTGCGTCAGCGTTGCAGACCGGTTGGCTCGTCGAGGACGACGCAACACACGAGCTGCGAGCGTGTCGACCAGGCGATATCACGATTCTGCTTCCGGCCCGCACGTCGCTCCCCGCACTCGAGGCCGCTCTGCGTGCACTGGATCTGCCGTATCGCGCCGAGAACAGTTCAGTCGTCTACACCACCAACGAGATTCGCCACGTCATGTTGGCGCTGCGAGCCGCAGACGACGCCACCGATGGATTGGCGCTGGTAGCTGCGCTGCGTACCGGTTTGTACGGCTGTAGCGACGTCGAACTCTATGAATGGAAACATGCTGGCGGCTCATGGTCGATCTGGCGCGAGGCTCCTGAAGGATTCGAGGATCACCCCGTCGCCGCCGGAATCCGCCACATTCGCACGCTTGCCGAGCGGGCGGTCGAGATGCCGCCAGCCGATCTGGTCGCCTCCCTGATCGATGAGCGACGAATGCTCGACGCCGCCCTCGATAGCCGAGACGCCAGAGACGTGTGGCGACGTGTTCGTTACGTGATCGAGCAGGCGCGGGCCTGGAGCGACGCGGGCGGGCACGGGTTGCGGCGCTATCTGGCTTGGGTGCATCTCCAGGCGACCGAGGCGCGAGCCGCCGACTCGATCCTGCCTGAGCACGACCACGACGCCGTTCGAGTGATGACCGTGCACGCCGCCAAGGGCCTTGAGTTTCCGATCACGATCGTGTCGGGGCTGACCACGCGGCCCATCTCCACGGGCGGATACAGCGTCGCCTGGCCCGGCGACACCTGGGCACTGGCTCACCGATCTGACGAGATATTTGAGGACTTCAGACCGATCGACGAGGAAATGAGTGACGCTGAGCGTCGGCGATTGCTCTACGTCGCATGCACTCGCGCCGTCGATCATCTCGTCGTCTCGTTGCACAGGCTCACCCGCAAGCGGCCAGACCCGACCAAATTGACGAGCGCTGAGCTGTTGCATTCCGGCGGAGCGGCCGACGCCGAAGCTGGTGCGCAGCCATTCAGGCCCGACGGAGTCGGCTTCGTCGCCTCCCCAGCGATTGGCTCCCAACTCGACTGGGCCGACCGCGCCGAGTGGGAATCGGCGAGAGCCGCAGCGTTCGATGTGGCCCGCCAGATCGACACGATCAGTCCGACCGCGCTCGCCCAGCAGGCATCTCCAATCGAAGACTCGGGGCTTGCCAAGGAGCCGGTCGATCTTGATCTGCCACCGTGGCAGCGCGGTCGTTACGGCACCGCGGTCGGACGCGCCGTGCATGCCGTGTTGCAGTTCGCCGACTTGCGCACGGGAGTCGACATCGCCAACCACGCTGCAGCCCAATGTGCTGCCGAAGGTGTCTTGGGGATGGACGAAACTGTGGCGGCACTTGCCCGCTCGGCGATCGCCGCACCGGTCGTCCAACGATCGCTCGCTCTCCCCCATCATCGCGAACTGTTCATTGCCGCCAACATCGGTGGTCGGGTGCTTGAGGGCTATGTCGACCTGTTCGTACAGACGCCTGAGGGTGGGCTGATCGTCGACTACAAGACCGACCAATGGCCCGACGACAGCGAACGAGCTTCGCGGATCGAGCGCTACCGCTTGCAGCTCGCTGCATACGGCGTCGCACTCGAACAGATCCTTGGGAAACCGGTGATCGGCGGGATGTTGGTTCGTTGCCGACCCAACGGACCCGCCGAAGAGATCGAGATCCCACGTTGGGCTGAGGCGCTTACCGAACTCCGCGCGGCGATCTCGAACTGACCAGCGAGTGGTAGAGCCCAGCAATGCTCAACCGGAACATCGCAAGCACAAAGACCACGCCGATGGCAAGCCCGAGCGGGATCAAAACGGCGCTCGTGATCCGTACCTTGGCGTCGAGAAACGGTTTCGTCACGCTGGCTTCGATTGGCGTGCCGTCGAGATGCAACGTCCGCATCGGATTCTCGTAGAACGGACAGTTCACATCGGTCTCCGAAATGCCGATCACCTCGTCACCCCCGAAGTGCTTGATCGGTTCGGTCACACGCGACACCAGGAGGCCGAGGTCGGGATCAACGACCGCCGCTACGAGATATGTCTGATCGTCTGCGAGGTATTGCACGTCGAGCCCGTACCGAACATCGATCTGATTGTTGGATGCGAACGGGTCAGACCTGCCAGCACGGATTCGGTCGATGTTGAATCGGATCGAGCGGAAATCACGGTCGGCAACCGTGCCGACGAACACGATGTGCGGCAACCGTGGTGCGGTACAACCCAACGGGACCGGTACCAAAGGCAACGTCATGGGTGTGACGTCACCACCAACTTCACCTCCGCCTTCGACCTCGAAATCACCTGGAGCATCCGGAATCGAGACCGGAGGCGCTGTTGTCGGCGGAGGCGGTTCCTGTGCATGGGCGGCACCTGCCGACGACACGGCCAGTATCACCCCGGTCACGATCCCCAGCCGCACGATCCCGAGAGTACCCTGCGACGGTGGGCTTCAACCCGTACCGCAAGTTCACGGCTCGCCCCGCCGACTACGCCATGATCATCGGCGGCACGGCGGCGGCGCTGGCCCTCGTGATCTGGGCCTTCTTGGCTTGACCGAGTGCTTCCGATCAGAAGGCAGCTTCATAGTGCTCGAGGCTCACACCTTCAATCGTGATCACGTCGAAGCGGGAGTTCATGTCAGACAGACCACTATCGGCGAGCCACACCGACGCGGCATCGCGAAGGCGTTGCTGCTTTCGTTCGTCAACGGCCGCCGCTGCCCCGCCGTATCCCGCGGTGCGGCGAGCTTTGACCTCACAGAACACGATCAAATCCGAACGCCGAGCGATCAGATCGATCTCGGCCGACAGGCCATCGCGACGACAAATCCAGTTGCGTCCAACGATCTCAAAACCGAGTCGGCGGAGATGAAGCGCGGCGCGATCCTCGCCCCAGCGGCCTCTGGCCCTCCGGGACTTATCGACACTCAGAAGTCGCGCTTCTCGCGGATCTTGGCGGCCTTGCCGACGCGGTCACGCAGGTAGTACAGCTTGGCGCGACGAACGTCGCCTCGCTTGACGACCTCGATTTTGGAGACTGTCGGGGTGTGAACCGGGAACGTACGCTCGACTCCGACGCCGTAGGAGAGCTTGCGGACCGTGTAGGTCTCGTGGATCCCGCCACCCTGGCGCCGGATCACGTTGCCGTGAAACACCTGGACACGCTCCTTGCCGCCTTCGATCACGCGCACGTGCACCTTGAGTTCGTCACCAGGTGCGAAGTCGGGGATATCGGTTCGCAACGAGTCGTTGTCAATCAGGTCGGTGGTCTTCATGGCGTCTCTCTTCAAGCTCAGGCATGTCTAGCCCCGAAACAATTGGGGCCGATCAAGGATACGGGACTGGGGGGAACTCTTCCAACAGGGCGCGCTCACGATCTGTGAGTCCGCTACGTATTTCGATCAGGTCAGGGCGCGCCGCGATCGTGCGGTGGAGCGCCTGGGCATGTCGCCATTTGGCGATGCGGCCGTGATCGCCACTCCGCAGGATCTCTGGCACCTCCCAGCCACGGAACTCTGCGGGGCGCGTGTAATGCGGCTCTTCGAGCAGGCCGGCGGCCCCAAAGCTCTCGGTGACCGGGCTTTCGGCATTGCCCATCACACCGGGCAGTAAACGGGTGACAGCCTCGATGACTAGGCACGCAGCAACTTCGCCACCCGAAAGCACGACATCGCCAATGCTCAACTCGCCATCGCAGAGATGCTCTCGGACACGGTGATCAACACCTTCGTAGCGGCCGCACAGCAGGCTAAAACCGTCCAACCGTGCGAGTTCGTGAGCCATCGCCTGGTCGAATCGACGGCCGCCAGGGCCGAGCAGGAACAGCGGTCGCGGCGAATCGGCAGCTTCGACACAGTCAAAGATCGGCTCGGCGCGCATCAACATGCCAGCGCCGCCACCGAACGGCGCATCGTCGACAGTGCGATGTACATCGGACGTGTGATCCCGAGGGTCGTGAAGCCGAAGGTCGACCAAACCCCCGGTGCGTGCCTTGCCGAGCAGGCTGTCGGAGCAGAACCCATCAACCATCGCCGGGAACAGCGTGAACACGTCGATTCTCATGGCCCGTCCGATCTCAGTCGAAGTCGAACAGGCCGTCGGGCGGATTGATCGTGATCCGTCCGTCATTACCGATGCCCTCGACCGACACCACGAACGTCAACGGGACTAGTGCGCCCGAGTCCAGTTCCAAAATGTCGGATGCCGGGTTTTCGATCACGGAGACGCACCGTCCGCGATCTGTTCCGTTGACTTCCACCACGGACGCACCAAACAGTTCATGGATCCAAAACATGTCAGGCACTTCCATCGGCTCCGCCAACAAGTGCAAACCGGTCAGCCCTTCGGCCGCGGTCCGATCGTCGATACCTTCGAAATGAACACGGAAACGGCCGTTGACCGGGGACGCCTGCACAACGGTCAACCAGGTTCCTCGCGCCTGAAGCTTGCTACCAACTGCAACTCGTTCGTGGCGGTCAGTCGTCAGATCGACGAAGACGTCGCCCTTGATGCCATGCGGACGGCCAATCCGGCCGACTTCCAGGAGATTTGGCACGGCAACCAACTCGACGCAATCAGTCGATCAAGTCAGTCGTCGAGGAATTCGATGTCAATCTCGACGCCGTCTTTCGAGGCAGCCGCGCGAGTGACCGTGCGAATACTTGCGGCGGTGCGGCCGCGACGGCCGATCACGCGGCCGAGATCACCAGGTCCGACACGCACGTCGAGCCGGTGCTTCGGTCCGGTCGTCACTTCGTCGACCGTCACCGCGTCGGGTGCGTCGACCATCGACTTGACCACGTGGGTCAGGACGGCGACCGCAGTTGGTGCCGACCGAGCTTCGCTCACTTGGTCGCCTTGAACTGATCCATGGCACCGGAAACCTGGAGCAGCTTGGCCACTCGCTCGGTCGGTTGGGCACCCTGACTCAGCCACTTGACGGCCTTGTCGTTGTCGACGGTGAGTGCCGACGGGTTTTGCAGCGGGTCATAATGACCAAGAATTTCGATGAAACGACCATCGCGAGGCGAACGCGCGTCAGCCGCGACGATTCGATACTGCGGCTGCTTCTTCTTGCCGATTCGTGTGAGGCGCAGCTTGACTGCCATGTGTTCTGTCTCCTGGGTGCAATCTGAGAACCACGCAAGACTAGCGGCGTCCGGCCGGATTCCGAACCCCGTCGACCGTAAGCCTTCGTGCTACACCTGTGGGGTGTTTGGATTTGACCCGCCCGACCTCTCCGACAGCGATGTCGCCGGGTTGGCAATTGAATTCTATGAGCTCGTCGGGACGCGGGTTCGGCTGCGCGGTGAGCGGTCTCACAACACGTTGTTCACGTCTGTTGACGGCGAGCAGTTCGTGTTACGGGTTGCCGGTCCGACTGAGCATCCGTCGACGATTGACCTGCATGCCAAGGTACTGGCACATCTGGAACAACGCGCGCCGAACCTGCCTGTTGCCCGAATCCGGCCGGCACTTAACGGTGAGCTCGTCGTAAGTGCTGAGTTGCCTGGTGGTGAGCACCTCGTTCAGCTCATCACATTTCTGCCAGGCACCACGTTTGCCGACGATTTGGTGATCTCGTTGCAAGGACTGGCCGCGGTCGGCGAACTGCTCGGTGGAATCGCTCACGCCCTGGCTGATTTTGATCATCCCGCAGCCGACGTCTTCATGCCGTGGGATATCGCCAACGGACTGATTCTCGATCCCGAGCTGTGGGCTGGTCTCGGTTCTGATGCGTTGGCCGCGGCTGCGGCCGGTCGCCAGCGACTCGAAGCGCTTCAGGAGTTACTGCCGACGCTTCCCCGCCGGATCATCCACAACGACGGTCATCGCGGCAACCTGCTGCGCTGCGATCACGCATCAGACATCGTGACTGGTGTGATCGATTTCGGCGATCTGACTCGAACGGTTACCGCAGCAGACCTTGCCGTCTCGGGTGCAAACTTCGTTGGGAACCAGGCGGATCCGGTTGCCGCTCTGGCCGCTCTGACCATCGGTTACCACCGATGCGTACCGCTCACCGCGTTGGAGCTCACGGCCTTGCCGGATTTGGTGCTTGCACGTCTGACCCTGAGCACACTGTTGACCGACTACCAGATCAAGCATTCGCCGCACATCGCCGAGGCCGTCGCACGAGAGCGGGTTGGGCTGCTCGCCGATTTGCAGCGATGGTTGACGATCGACCCGATCGTCGCCGCAGAACGAATCCAAGAGTTGTTGTGTTGACTGTGCTTGATGGTCGGGATCGCCGCCGCTTCGCTTCGGTTGCTCCCTCCATGCGCCGTCGGTTGGTGTCCGATACGAAACGTGCCCAGTCGCGAGGGGTGCAGACGCTATCGAGACAGCACGTTTGGTGTCTGACACCAGGCGACCCAGTCGGCGACTTGTTGGCGCGCAGGTCAAAGCGAATCAATGACCGTTCGATGGTCACCCGAGCCGAGAATGGAGTGTGAGTCAATGACTGAATTTCACCTGCTGCAACGGCGAGCTCAGGCGCTGGCGCCGAGTTATCAGTTGTTCTACGACCAGCCGGTCCACCTGGTGCGCGGCGACGGAGTGTGGGTCTTCGACTCTGACGGAAACCGGTATCTCGACGCCTATAACAATGTGCCGTCAGTTGGGCATTGTCACCCGCGCGTCGTTGCCGCGTTGACCGAGCAGGCGGGACTACTGAACACCCACACTCGATACCTGCATCACCACGTGGTGGCACTCGCCGAGCGACTCGGCACCCTGCTACCCGGCGAGTTGAGCAAGTGCTGGTTCGTGTGTAGCGGCACCGAGGCCAACGATCTTGCGGTGCAGATCGCTCGCGCCGTCACCGGCAATGAGGGTGTAGTCGTCACCGAGCGCTCGTATCACGGCAACTCGACCCTCGTCGGAAAGTTGTCGACGGACAGCTATCCGGAATCGGAACGGCCCGATTGGCTGGCCGTCGTCGAACCACCGAATACGTACCGTGGACCGTTCCGCGATCCCGAACCCGCGCTCGGATCGAGGTATTCCGGATTGATCGACACCGGTCTCGCTCAGCTTCTCGAGCGCGGCCATCGGCCAGCGGCGCTGATGCTCGACGCCAGTTGGGATTCGAACGGGGTACTCATCGCTCCGGACGGCTACGTCACGCAGGCCGCCGAAATCACCCGCCGACGCGGTGGGCTCGTGATCGCCGACGAAGTGCAGGCAGGCTATTGCCGACTTGGTGAGAACTTCTGGGGTTTCGAGAACTACGGATTAACCCCCGACATCGTCACCATCGGCAAACCGATGGGTGCTGGACATCCGGTCGCAGCCGTAGTCACCACGCCAGAGATCGCCACCCAGTTCAGCCGCCGACACAACTACTTCAATACGTTCGGAGGCAACCCGGTATCGGCCGCCGTGGCACTCGCCGTGCTCGACGTAATCGAGGACGAAGGGCTGCTCGCCAACGCCGTCGGCACCGGTGCACGACTCGGCGATGGCCTGCGTGAGCTGGGCATACGTCACCAAATCATCGGCAATGTGCAGGGCAGTGGGCTGTTCTGGGGCCTCGACCTCGTCGCCGAACGCACCACCCGCCAACCAATCGCCTACTCGGATTCGAAACGAATCGTCGGCGAGTTGAGAAACCGGGGGATCCTCGCCGGAGTCACCGGGCGACACACCAACGTGCTCAAAATCCGCCCACCGTTGGTCTTCAGCGAAGCTAACGCAGACCATCTGCTCGAGGTGCTCGACGACCTGCTCAACGTCTACGAGTTGCAAGGCGGCGAAGGCAAGCGAGAACTCGGCGCCGAATGGTAGGACGTGGTCAACGACCGGTCCAGTCGCCGATCAGATCGGCGTAATAGCGCTGCCCCTCGGCTGACAAATGGATCCCATCAGCGGCGAAACAGTTGCCGACACAGTTGTTCGACTCGGTTTCCCAGTCAACCAGGATGATGTTGTCGTTGGGATTGTCGCGAGCCCGGATGATGGCGTTGTTCTCGGCACTCCAGGACCGGTTGGCACGCACCGTCAGTAGTAACACGTTCGGGACAGAGCTGAGTGGTGCCAGTAGCGCGTCAAGCGTCTCCGCAGTGATCGGGCCATTGGTACCCAGATGGATGATGACTGGATCGCCGAACAGGTCGGCCTCACCGAGTTGCACCATCCACGGCACGACGTCGATCATCTGACGGCTCTTCTCCGCATTCACGACGTAACCGCGGTCGGCGAGCACGCCAGCCGCGCCAAGCATTACCGAATCGCCGATCGCCAGATAGTTCACGGGTTCAGCTGGCAGTGTCGTCGTAGTCGTTGTCGTGGTTGTCGTCGTGGTCTCGACCGGAACCGAAACGGCACTCTCTCGCGGGGGAAGCGTCGTGCCTGTGGGTACGGACTCCGAAGGCTGCGTCTCGCCGGGTAAGAGATCTTCGAAGTCGATTGTTGCGGCCTCGTTGGCTTCAAGGTTTGCATCGATTTCGTTCTGCTTGAGATCAGCGAGAGCGAGACTCACCGCGCCAAATGCGAACAACGCGGTGCAGGCAATTACCGTTCCGGCGACGAGCTGGCGCGGCGCCGGATCACGCCGCCTTCGCAGGCTTGACCACCAACGACCAACTTGGCGGTGACGAATCGGGGTTTCGATGAAGCGGTACGACAGTTCGGTCAGCAATCCGGTTGCGATCATCGCGACGGCGAACTGACGCAGCGACAACGTGTTTCCGGCGATTTTGCGGATCACCTGATAGATCGGCCAGTGATACAGATAGAGCCCATACGAACGGGTTCCGACCCAGTTGAGCACCGGGTTTCCGAGCAGTCGACTGGTGAGTGTTCGGCGGTGCGTCACGGCGGCGATCATGAGCAGCGTCGCCGTACCGGTGAGCAGGAATCCGCCCCGAAACAGCCATGGGCTCGCTCCATTCGGCGTGATGAACTGAATCTTCCAGCACAGCAACGCCAGAACCAACAGTCCGGTCAGTGCGGCCACGTCGAGCAAGCGCGCCTTGTTTCGGAGCGGGCCGCGCATGATCGCAACCGGCCGCCACACCATCGCAAACGCGGAACCGAGTAGCAGCCCGGTCGACCGCGTGATCGTCGACAAGTACAGCCCATCCGCTTTCGACACGCACCGCCCACGAATATTCCAATACGCCTCGGGAGTGACGTCGCATTCACCGATTCGGCCACCGTGATACAGCACCGCAGTGACAACCGTTGCCGCGAGGGCGGCGACGACGAGCCAGCGCGCCGTGAGCGCCGCCTTACGGGTGCCGCCACGACGCAGGATCAGCATCATCACGATCGGCCACACCAGGTAAAACTGCTCCTCGACCCCCAGGCTCCAAAGGTGCCGCAGCGGGGCGAAGTCACCGGTCGCGCTGTAGCCCTGACCGACCCAGATCTGGTACCAGTTCGACACGTACAGCAGCCCGCCGAGCAGGTCGCCTCGGAGTTTGCCGAGCGTGTCGGACCTAAAGAACGTCGTGTACACGAGCAGCAGGAAAAGCATCACGAACAGGGCCGGCAGCAGACGCCGAGCACGCCGTTTCCAGAACTCGACGATGTTGACTCGACCCGTACGTTCGCGTTCCGCCATCAGCAGCAGCGTGATCAGGTAGCCGGAGATCACAAAGAACACTTCGACGCCGAGCAACCCGCCTGACAGCCATCCACTGTTGGCGTGGTAGACCATCACCGCCACCACGGCGAGTGCCCGCATCCCGTCGAGCCCTGGCAAGTATGGGACCTTGCTCAGGTTCTGCTCGCTGCGACCGGGGCGCGCTGAAACGGTGGAGTCGGCATCAGCCATGGGGTCTCCAGTATCGCCTGTTACATATGGTGTCAGGCACCATCTGTAACAATCCCGACCATGTCAGATCCCGTTATCGATGCCGCACATGCCACCGGGCATTCTTTTGAGCTGGTGCCATGCGATCCCGATTTGGCGGATACCGCTGCGTTTTGTGCGACGTACGACTACTCCCTCGATCAGTCTGCCAATGCGATTCTGGTCGTCGGCAAGAGCCAGCCAAGGGTCTACGCAGCGTGTCTCGTGCTGGCGACAACTCGGCTCGACGTGAACGGTACGGTGCGTCGAAAGTTCGGTACCAAGAAGGCATCGTTCGCATCCGGCGAAGAGACGGTCGAGATCACCGGCATGCAAATCGGCGGCGTCACGCCGTATGGCTTACCCGCCGATCTACCGCTCTGGATCGATTCGAGGGTGATGAACTGCGAGCAGGTGATCGTCGGTGGCGGTTCGAGAGACCGTAAGTTGTTGGTGCCTCCAGCGTCACTCGCCGCCCTCCCAAACGCCGAAGTACTCGAAAACCTCGCCCAACCCCCCGTTCATGTCGCGTTGGAGGCGACATGCGAGGGTTGATCGCGACTTGAACGGGTGTTGTTAGTGGCGGAAGTGGCGTTGGCCGGTGAAGACCATGGCGATGCCGTGTTCGTTGGCGGCGGCGATGACTTCCTCGTCTCGCACACTCCCGCCGGGCTGGATCACCGCTTTGATCCCAGCCGCCGCGGCAGCATCGAGACCATCGCGGAATGGGAAGAAGGCGTCGCTCGCACACACGCCACCGACGGCTCGGCCGGCAGACCTGTCGGCAGCGATTTTCGACGAATCGAGCCGGTTCTGCTGGCCGGCACCGATCCCGAAGGCTTGACGATCCTTGGCGTACACGATCGCATTGCTGCTCACCACGGCGCATACCTGCCACGCCAACACCAGGTCGTCCCACTGGGCATCGGTCGGTTGCGCCTCGGTCACCACTCGCCAGTCGGAGCGATCGACCGAGATCGGATCTGGCTGCTGAATAATGAATCCGCCGTCGAGCGGCTTGAGATCGAACGGCCATTCTGCCGGCGCGGTCGCCGTGAGCACCCGAAGGTTCTTCTTGGCGAGCAGCGTTTCGAGCGCATCATCGTCATAGCCAGGGGCCACAACGACCTCGGTGAAAACGTTCGAAAGCGGTTCGGCCATCGCCAGCGTCACGTTGCGGTTGGTGGCGACGATCCCACCGAACGCACTCACCGGATCGCAGGCGTTGGCTCTGACGTAGGCATCGGCGAGATTGTCGGCCACGGCCACTCCGCACGGATTGGCGTGCTTGACGATCACCACGCCTGGCGCGTCGAACCGGTTGACCAGTCGCCAGGCCGCCTCGGTGTCGTAGAGGTTGAGGTAGCTGAGATCCTTGCCGCCGTGCTGAACCATGGTGTCCCACCAACTTGTCGCGCCAGCGAACCGGTAACGGGCACCTTGCTGGTGCGGATTCTCGCCGTAGCGAAGCGACTGGGCGCGTTCGAGCGCGATGTGAATCGTCGGCGGCAACACTTGCGGATCGGGCTCTGTGGCATCGAACCATGTGACGATCGCGGCGTCATAGGTCGCCGTGTGAGCGAACGCATCGCGGGCCAGGCGGCGGCGCGTCGCCAGCGACACCGCGCCTCTGTCGCGGATCTCGGCGAGCACGGTTTCGTAGTCGACCGGGTTGACGATGATTGAGACGTGGGCATGGTTCTTGGCGGAGGCTCGCACCATCGCCGGGCCACCGATGTCGATGAGCTCGATCCCTGGCTTCGACGTGAACGGATACAGGTTGACCACGACCAGCGAGAGCGGTTCGATCCCATACTCGGCCATGTCGGCCTGATGTTCCGGCTTGTTGGGATCGGCGAGCAATCCGCCGTGGATCTTGGGGTGCAACGTGACCACACGGTGATCGAGAATCGCCGGAACCCCGGTGATGTCGGCGACATCGGTGACCGGTACGCCAGCCTCGCCGATCACCTTCGCCGTCCCCCCGCTGGAGATCAGCCGCCAACCGAGCTCATGCAACGACGCCGCAAACTCGACGATCCCCGACTTGTCGAACACAGAAAGCAACGCAGTAGGCACAGCCTGACCGTAGCGACCGCGCCGATCATGCGCGACACCCCTGAACAAAATGACTACGTTGATAACCCAATCGCTCCGATTCACACGGGGCTTATGAGGAGGAACACATGGAACCGTTCATCGCCGCGTGGAAAGACGCAGTCATGAAGAACTACGCAAACTTTGCCGGACGCCTGTCAGTCGGCGGCTACTGGCGCTTCGTGGCAGTCAATATCGCGATCTTGATCGTGCTCAACATCCTCGCTCTCGCCGCTTCGATCTTCTTCATCCTCTTCGTGATCTTTTACTTCGCATTCATCCTCCCATCGATCGCCGCTGGAGTTCGACGGATGCACGACATCGGCAAGTCTGGTTGGTTCATTCTCGTGCCAATCATGTCGCTGATCTGGAGCTTTCAGAAGGGCGACGTTGGCGACAACGCCTACGGTCCGCCGCCAGTCGCCTGACGAGCGGTTCACAAATACACGTAGTTCGTGTTGGGGACGAACTACGTTGCGGTTAACGAATATCTCAGGAGGGAACCATGGATTTCAGCAAGTTCAAGACAAACGATTGGCTCATCATCGGAGGCGGGATCGGCATGCTGATCTTCGGAACCTTTGTCAGCTGGCTTAAGAGCGGTCCGTACAGCGGTGGTAATGCGTTCGACTTCTTCTTCACGGGCACGATTCCCTGGATCCTGTTGATCGGTGCCGCTGTCGTGACGGTTCTCATGATTCAAGGCACGATCAAGTCAGGCTCGTT
>JANOTN010000249.1:0-1925 GCA_031416375.1 Ilumatobacteraceae bacterium | reverse complement strand
CTCGTTGTACGACACCATCGTCGTGTTCGATCGAATCAGCGAGAACGAGGCGCGTTTCGCCGCACAGAAGCCTCCGTACGACGACATCATCAACGTCTCGATGAACCAGGTGCTGATGCGCTCGATCAACACAAGTTTCTCATCGATCGTGCCCGTTGTCTCGATGCTCCTTGTTGGTGCTGGGATTCTCGGTGCCTCGACGTTGAGCGAGTTTGCGCTCGCCCTGCTGATCGGTCTCATTACCGGTGCCTACTCGTCGATATTTGTTGCCTCTCCAATCCTCGGAATTTTGAAGCAGGCCGACCCGAACTGGACGGCGCGCAACATTCCGCGAGCGATCGGTGAGGCGCTTCGCGAAATGGTGATGGGCGGCAACATCGGAAGCCGTAAGTCGCGAGACCGAGCAATAGTCGGCGCTGACGCAACGGTCAGCAGTGTCACCGCTGCCGCACCCGCACAAGTCGCTGCGGCATTGACGCATCCCCCACGCCCTCGCAAGAAGAAGCGCCGCTGATACAAGCTGGTGGGTAACCTCGAAGCATGGAAGCCGATTCGTCGTGGGTGCGTGACCATATTCGGGCAATTGCGAATTACCCCCAACCTGGTGTCACGTTCCGCGATATCACGCCGTTACTGGGGAACGCGGCAGCATTCGGTCGTTCCGTCGATGACCTCGTGAGCAGATTCCATGACGTCGCTGTTGATCGTGTCGTCGGAATCGAGTCCCGCGGTTTCATCCTGGCAGCACCGGTTGCGTATCGCCTACGAGCCGGGTTTGTGCCGGTTCGCAAGGCTGGCAAGCTCCCATGGGCGGTCGCCCGCGAGGAGTACGACCTCGAGTACGGTCGTGCCAAACTGGAGATTCATCGCGACGCAATCCACCCAGGCGAGCGGATCCTGATTGTCGATGACGTGCTCGCCACAGGCGGCACGGCGGCCGCCACAGTACGGCTGATCGAGACGCTCGGTGGCATCGTGGTCGGACTTGGATTCCTGCTTGAGATCTCGGATCTCGGCGGTCGCAGCAAGTTTGAGGGCCAACGCGTCGAAAGTTTAACGACGTTCTGAAATGTCGACCGCGGATCGTGTCCTCCCGTGGCGACGACATCACGAGACCGCTGCCGCAACTGAGCTGACGCCGCTCCTGCAGAGCTATCGGAGGCTGCACCCGAAGGGGTCGGTCACGATGATCAATCGGGCCTACCACATGGCGTCAGAGGCACACCGCACACAAACCCGGTCGAGTGGTGAGAGCTACATCAACCACCCGCTAGCCGTCGCCAAAATCGTCGCCGACATCGGGCTTGACGAAATTTCGTTGGTCGCAGCGCTGCTGCACGACGCCGTCGAAGACACCGAGATCCAACTCAGCGACGTCGAAGCACAGTTCGGCAGCGAGGTCGCCTGGATCGTCGACGGAGTCACCAAGCTGGAAAGGATCCAGTTCGATTCTCGGGAGGCCCAGCAAGCCGCCACGATGCGCAAGATGCTGGTGGCGATGGCCAAGGACCTTCGGGTCCTGATCATCAAGTTGGCTGACCGGCTCCACAACATGCGCACGCTCGGAGGAATGGCACCCGAGAAGCAGCAGCGAATTGCCCAGGAAACGCTTGATATCTACGCGCCGCTGGCGCACCGGCTAGGTATTGAGGAAATCAAACAGCAACTCGAAGACCTGTCGTTTGCCGCCCTTCACCCGAAGCGCTACGCCGAACTGGATCATCTCGTCGCAACACGCACACCCGAGCGGGAGCTGTTTTTGGCGCAGGCCGTTTCAGAGGTGCGGACGCGACTGAGCGAGTTGGGCATCGACGCAGAAGTCACGGGTCGCGGCAAGCACCTGTGGAGCATCTACGAAAAGATGGTCGTTAAAGGACGCGATTTCGACGAGATCTTCGACATCGTGGCGGTACGTGTCGTCGTCG
>JANOTN010000248.1:0-3847 GCA_031416375.1 Ilumatobacteraceae bacterium | reverse complement strand
CTGCTTGCGTTCGTCGACCGGCTCGAAGATGAGTCCCGGGAGCCGATCTGCCTGTGGCCGAATCTCGAACTCGCCCGGATCGTCGTTGACGATGATCCATCTGAGCGCCTCAAGCCACCACCGACCGAGCGCCACTGGGTCACGGGCGTCGATGACGACCTGCTCCCACTCGAGGCTCATGGGAAGACGATACGACACCGCTCGAGCTCTACCTGCCCCACAACGCCGGTTAGACGACGACGGCGGCGCAGCCGGAACTCGGGGGCTACCACACTGCGTGTTCAGCACGGCGAAAGATCTGTTGGCCGCCAGTGGGCAGTTTGTTTGTGGCCGCGAACAACGCGCCGACGCGATCGATGCCAGCGTCGCGCGGGACTGGAATCGAGTGCCGCCGACGCTTCGCGGCGAGATCGTGGCTACTGCCCACCGACTCGACGCCGAATGTCGCGCCGATGCCTGACCGTCCTATTCGATTCACCGAACAGTTCTTCGATCGTCTCGACTCGACACTGCCGGACGAGCGCGGTGACGATGGTGAACCCTCGGCGACAGATTTCCTCTGTTGATCTTCCCAGAATCCGTGACCTGCTCGAGTCCGACTTCGAAGCAAACACGTTCCCGATGAGGATTCCGACCTTCGAGCATTCGTCGGCACATGGATGCTGGTACCGTCGATCGTTCTGTATGGCTACAGCGACGACGTCGCAGTTGTCGTCACCTGGATCGCGATTGGAAGCGAGTCATTCGACCAGGCTTGGTGCGATTCGACCCTCAGCCGTCGACGCCGCGAACGTACAGCGCCTGCCGGTTAGAGGCCCAGAACCCGTCTCACTCAGCTGGTCGCCTTCGATTTGGAGGATGATTGGTGTCCCTGCCGATCGACTCGACGGTTCGTAACACTTTCATTGCGACCTCGCACCTAAAGTGTTACGCATGACTGGAGCGACGATCACCGTCAAAGAAGCAGCGATTCGACTCGACGTCAGCGAGCAACGAGTCCGGCGGATCATCGGCGACGGCGACATTCTTGCCGAACGCCACGGTCACAGCTGGGCGGTCGATCCCGCATCGGTCGACAACTACCGCCGCCGCCGTAGACCGACCGCTGGTCGAGGCCTCTCCACCCACATCGCGTGGGCTGCTCTGCTCTCCGAGTTCGGTACCGCGGTCGACGACGAACTCATCGAGACATTCGCGTTGCGCCGAGCTGAACGCACTCGGCTCGCCCACCTCAACGAACGCGATCCGAACGAATGGCGATGGCTGGCGCGCCGGCGAGCCAAGACCGAACACTTCGACACGTTCGCCGCCTACCTCGAGCAGATCTCTCAGATGGACGATGTCGTCCGTACCGGCCGCAGCGCGGTCAACGACTATGGCGTCGATCTCGCCGTTCACACCTCCACTCTCGACGTCTACGTCGACGCCATGACGGCCGCCGACCTCACGAAGGCGATGCGGCTGAGGCCGACCTCGATCGGCAACCTCACGCTGCGAATCATCACCCATCTGGACTCGCGCGAAGCCACCTACGTCCTCGACCGAGACGTCATGCCGCGAGCCGTTGTCGGCGTCGATCTGCTCGAAGACTCAGATGTCCGAACCGCACGCGCCGGCGCCGAACTGATCGAGAAGGTTCTCGATGGCCGATGACATGGAACCGCTCGGCCTGCTCCAACTCGACACACCCGAATGGCGACTGTGGGCTGCCATCGCCGAACTCAGCAGCTACCTCAAAGCGCAGGAGTGGGTGCTGATCGGCGGGCAAATGGTGGCTCTCCACCTTCATCTGGCTGGTGTGCAACCGAGCCGGACCACCACCGACATCGACATCCTCGCCGACATCCTCGCCGTTCACAGCTCGTACACGGCGTGCAAGAACGCGGCGAGCAAGATGAACCTCAAGCCGGAACCGTCGATCACCGGCAACACACTGCACCGATTCGCTGGTCCGCTCGGGCAGCTCGACCTACTGGTACCCGACCACCTTCCCAGCTGGCTGAAGCAGAAGTTCACCAGACCCACACCGGTGGTCGTGCCGGGCGGGCAACGCGCCATTGACAGGCGCACCAGCATCGCGATCCGGACGACATTTGGTGATGCCGAGATCCCCGTTCCAGACCTCCAAGGAGCGCTCGTCCTCAAATCCCGAGCGGCGATCGCTGACACCAAGGACCGCCAGCGTCATTGCGTGGACTTGGCGCAACTGTCGGCGATCATCAACAACCCGCTGGGATTCCGAGACGGCCTCGACATCAAAGAGAAGCGTTACCTCCGCAAGGTTGGTCTCGACGAGGACGTCACGAAGCCCCCATGGTTACACCTCGATGATCCCGTTCGACAACGGGCACTCGACGCATGGTTCACCCTCACGGCTGCGTAGCCGCTTTCGGTGTCGTAGGGTCTGGCTCACAACACGCCAACTCGCGGTTGTATTCCCGGACAGCCGACACGGCGGCTAACCTGTTCGTCGTGACCAGCAAGCGCAAGATCGTGACGTCTGCTGAGATGGATCGGATGAGTCCACAAGAACGCGCCGACGCCATCGATGCCAGCGTCGTGCGGGACTGGAATCGAGTGCCTCCGACGCTTCGTCGCGAGATCGTGGCTACTGCCCACCGACTCGACGCCGAACGTCGCGCCGATGCCTGACCGCCCTGTTCGATTCACCGAACAGTTCTTCGATCGTCTCGACTCGATACTGCCGCAGGAGCGCGGTGACGATGGTGAACCCTCGGCGACAGATTTCCTTCTGTTTGATCTTCCCAGAATCCGCGACCTGCTCGCTTCCGACTTCGAAGCAAACACATTCCCGATCGAGGATTCCGACCTTCGAGCATTCGTCGGCGCTGGGATGCTGGTGCCGTCGATCGTTCTATATGGCTACAGCGACGACGACGCAGTCGTCGTCACCTGGATCGCGATCGGCAACGAGTCATTCGACGACGACACCGGCCACGCCCACTGAGAGCTAACCCCGCCACGTTTCGGATGCGGTCATTCTGACTCGGCAGTAGGAGGTTTGATCATTCAACAGAACGTTGAATCCGTATCGGATTTGTATCAGTTCGTCTGATGCTCGCTGATGTTGGCCCGTGTTGCCACGTCCGCACACTTTCGCGGAACACCTGCTAAACGGCATAATTTGGCACGATTCAACACGAGCTGGACGCGCCGGATTCGGCCTTCGGAGCAGACGGTTGGGAGTTCAAGTCTCTCCGGGCGCACTCGAAAATCTGAACGCCGGCACAGTCCGGATCGAGCAGGCGTTGATCGAAGTCTCGGGCAAGCCGGAATCGCGGCGGACGCCGCAGACATGGGCGAGATGCGTGCAGCCGCCGACCTGCTCGGGCACAGCCCGACATGTTGATCAAGGTCTGAACTCGTTGGTGTACTGGCGGTGGCGTTGACACCTCCTCACCATTTGTATTACGTTTGCTCTGTGTGGAGATTCATCGTGCGGCGCGGCGTCATGGGGTCGGTGATGCCGACATCGTGCATGCAGTCGGTCATGTCGTGGTCGTGCACGATGTCGGTGACGATGACTCGCCGCGCAGGTCCTTGTTGCTCGGCGTCGATCGGGCAGGAAACATGTTGGAGTTGATCGTGTTGGTGTTCGATGGTGGTCGGCAGATGGTGGTTCACGCGATGCCTATGCGTGCGAAGTATCGGGCGTTGTTGCCCAAGGAGGCTCGGTGATGGCGAAGCGCGTGGTGATCGGGGTGTCGAATGGTGTGCCGTTGTCGGATGCCGATATCGAGGCCTTGGCTGATGAGGCCGAACGTGGGTATGACGTGAAGGCGTTGCGTCGCCGTGGCGGCCGGCCGTTGTTGGGTTCGGCGCCGGC
>JANOTN010000247.1:0-5374 GCA_031416375.1 Ilumatobacteraceae bacterium | reverse complement strand
TCATCATGTTCCGCTTTCTTTGAATGGGTTTGCTTGGCCGCCTTGCGGCGTTTGAGGACGAGACCTGTGAGCACGAGCGCGACGACCACGCCGCCCAAGAGGGGCCACGGGATGATCCACACGGTGTGCTGCGTGACGATGACGGGCAGGATGTCCGGACCCGCCTGGTAGACCAGTTCGCTCGTCACTGTGACCTTGCCGAACAGCGGCACCGCGTCCCAGCTGCTCTCGAATGTGTGACGGGCACCGCGGAACGTCGTGTAGGGCCCGATCGCGGCCTCGAAGCTCCCCGAGCCCGGCCAACTGCGAAACGTGTGCACCCCTCCCGTGACGACGTAGGTATTGCCGATGTTGTCGACGACCGTGTGGGCGATCACCTCGGGATCAAATGGGTTGTTCCAGCGCACCCGGAGGTCGCTTTCGCTGACGCGAACGGTCCGGTTCAGGTCCGTGCCTTCCGGTGCCACTTCCAGCAGGACCGTGACACCGATCCTTGCCGACGGCTGGATCCCGACCGATCCGGGCGGTGGCCGACTCTGGAGGAAGCCGAAAGCGTGGTAGCCACCAGTCGGTGCCCCCGCAGGGACCTCGGCGCTGATCGTGATGAACGCATCGCCGCCGACGGGGACCTCCAGGCGATCGGTGTCGAAGCGCAGCCAATGGCTGGCCGTGAATGCGAGATCGTCGGGTTCGATCAGCTCGCTTTGCGGGATCTCGATGTCTTCGATGTAGGCGTCCAGGAGCAGTGGGTCGTCCGACTTGTTGTACACCCTGATTGCCACCTGCGAACTCTCACCGGGCTGTGCCCGAATCTCAAGTCGCGAGGGTGTCACCACGAATTTGACGGCAGGGTCGACAGGCGACTGAGCTGTCGCGCTGGATCCTGCCGTCAGCAGGGCCAACAGCAGCACCACTGCTGCTGTCGGCCCTCCGTGGTGCTTCATGACAGACCGTCGCCCTACGGCTGGGTGGCCGTGTAGAGAACGGTCGTGCGGTAGTTGGTCCCGACGGGATCAGTGAACAGGGGCGTCAGTGAGAAGGCGAAGCTCACCGCGGTGGCTGCCGCAGCGGGCTGGGCTGTCCTCGCGACAGCGCCGACATCGCTCAGCGGTATCGCACCACCACCGGCATTCCATGTGGCCCGACCGACGGGGATCGTCTTGAGGCCGTTGTCCGTGAACACCGCGTCGTCGCCGACGTTGTCGTCGACACCGTTTCGACCGATCGACTTGACACTCAAGGACCAGATGTCATTGGACCCAATCGTGACCGTGGCAGTTCCGATGCCAGGGGCCGCTGGGCTGAGGGTGCCCAGATCCAGAACCGCGGGCGTCACCGTGATCGACAGTGTCGGGTTGACGGCGAAGCTCACGACGGCGCTCGCCGTTGCCGAGGCGGCCACGGAACTGGTGGTGGCGTTCGCCGACCGTGTCGGCCCTGCATTGTTGGCGAGGTCGACCGGAACGACCCAGTAGTAGTACGTCAGGCCTGAGGTGAGCCCAGTGGCAACGTACGTCAGAGCATTGACGTTGTTACCAACGGGCGTCGCCGGCTGGACGTTGGTCGTGCTCTGGAAGACGTCGAAGAAGACGCTTCCCGAGTTATCAGTCGCTGCCGGCCAGGCCACCGTGATCTGGCTGGCGGAGTTCGCCGTGGCCGTCACCGGGTTGGCGTTGGCCCACACCGGAGCGAGCGTGTCCGCAGTGATCGTCAACCGACCGTACATCCCGGCGGGTCGTGGCGCTGCGAAGTCGGTTGCCGCCAGGGCTGTCGCTGCATCGACGTGAATCGAGCAGAAGTAGATGTAGGTGCCTGGGGTGGTCGGCACCACGCTGTAGGACGAGCCGACCGGGTCGATGCCGGGGGCAAGGGGTGAGTTGGCCAAAGCACCCGGATTGGCCGTGGTCCACAGCACGTTGTGGTTGCCGAAGTCGAAGGAGAACGTGAACGACGTCCCCGCCAGTCTCGTGAGATCCGAGTCGTCATAGTTGTTGCGATTGGTGGATCCGTCGTTCGCGACGCCGGATCTGATGGTCGTCGTTTCGTGGCTCGCAGATGCTGGGATCGCGAACACGGCGACGGGGCCGACCAACATGGCCAGCGCCAGGACCGCTCTGCTGTAACTTCGTAGTCGTCGAGTAATCATGATGCACCTCCTGAGTGCTTGTTGTCTTGTGCTTGTCGTCTTCAGTATCTGCCCCAACTGGCCGGGCGGTAAGTCGACTCTTCGGCTTTGGCGGCTCGTCCATTCGGAGGAGCACAGGTCCCGGTTCGGCAGTGCCGAAGGACCTGTCGGAACCCGCAGTCATACGGCACCGAGGGTTCCGGGCACCTCACAGATGGCCGCGCACGTTCGAACGGACTTCCCTGGTGGATCCCCGATGAGGTCCATGGGACCCAGCAGGATGGAACGTCGGACACGCGTATGGCGTCTCTGCTTAACTCCATCGTCGTCGGCCCGGCCTGAACGGGTGGTCGGCCGTCTCGGCGAGACGCGCTCCGCGAGACCGGTCTACTGACCGGCGGGTCGGCGGGTTTGGACGTTGAGTTGTTGGAGGGCCATCAGATCTTGGATCTGCTTTTGCATGCCGTCGGGGGAGCCGTCCAGGAACATCACGTTGCCCGTGCCGTTTTCGGCCATGTGACGGATTGATTCGGTCCACATCGAGAACAGGATCAGCGACGAATCCACGTTATTGCTCTCCATCTCCTTGGCTGCTTGGGCGAGCCCTCTGGCGACCTCCTCGCGGAACATGGCGACGCCTTGACCGCGTAACTGGGCGGCTGTTTTTTCGGCCTCGGCGGCGATCCGGATCGCGGTGCCTTCGGCCTCGGCTTCCTTGGTTCGTCGGATCAGCAGCGCGTCACCTTCGTTGGTTGCCGCTGCTTTCAAGTTGTTCGAGGCCACGACCTGCGCCATCGAGGTGGTGATCGCTTGATCGAACGTGATGTCGTTGAGCTGCAGGTCGAGCAGGTGATAGCCCCACGTCTCGATGGTGACATCGAGATTCTCCTTGACCTCGTTGACGATCTCGCCGCGAAGTCCAAGGATCTCGGCCTGCTTCATCGTGGCGACGTACCCGCGTGTGGAACCTTCAACACTGCGTACCAGTGCAGTCAGAAAATCCTTCTCGCTGAAGAACTTGAAGGCCACGTTCTTGATCGTGTCTTCGCTCTCGTTGATCACCGAATAGACCATCATCGCCGTGAAATACACGTTGGCCTGATCCTGGGTGATCGCTTGGAACTGGAGCTCGACGGCCCGGTTCTGCACGCTGATCCTGCTCGCAATCTTTTCGATGAACGGAATCAGAAAGTTGAGTCCGGGGTGTTTGATCCCCCTGTACTTACCGAACACCGTGGTGACGGCGACGTTGCCCTGATCGACCGTCTTGATCGACGTCGCCAACGCGATCAAGACAAAGACGACGAGGACGATAATGACGATGGTTTGCGCGCTCATGGCGACAACCTATGCGGTCCGGCCCCGCATGAACAGCGGATTCTCGCGAGCGGTCGCCGGTAGCCTCATCTGGCCGTGTTCGACCGTCTCGCCACCTTCGCCGATGAGTTCCGTGAGCTTGAGGCGCGACTCTCGGATCCGGCGACGATGTCGGACCCTACGTTGCTGCGAACGGTGTCGCGTCGCTACCGCGAACTCGAACCGATCGTCGCTGCGTATCACGCCTACGTTGGCCGTACTGACGACCTCGCGGCTGCACGCGAGTTGATCGAGTCGGCGACCGAAGCCGAGCGCCCGCTTCTCCAGGGCGAGATCGACGGGGCGCTGGCCGACATCGAACGGATCGAATCCGAGGTACGTGAGCTGCTGCTCCCTCGTGATCCGAACGCCGGACGCGCCGTGATCATCGAAATTCGCGGTGCAGAGGGCGGCGAGGAAGCCAACCTGTTCGCCGGTGACCTGCACGACATGTACGAGGCCTACGCGATCAAGCGCGGCTGGAAGGTCGAAACGCTGTCGCACGACCCGAGCGATCTGGGTGGAATCAACCAGATCACGTTTGTGATTCGCGGAGACGATGCGTGGCAACGGATGAAGTTCGAGGGCGGCCCGCATCGTGTGCAACGCGTCCCGGTGACCGAAAGCCAAGGTCGCGTCCACACCTCGTCGGCCACCGTTGCGGTATTGCCCGAAGCAGACGAGGTTGACGTCACCGTTGAAGATCGCGATCTCCAGGTCGACGTGTATCGCGCCAGCGGCGCTGGTGGACAGCACGTCAATACCACCGACTCAGCTGTTCGGATTACCCACCTGCCGACCGGCCTCGTGGTGACGATGCAAGACGAACGTAGTCAGTTACAAAACCGCAACCGGGCGATGACGGTGTTGCGGGCTCGCCTATACGAGCTCGCTGAGCGCGAACGCGATGCCGAGATGTCGGCAGAACGGCGTTCCCAGGTCGGTGGCGGCGGGCGCAGCGAGAAGATCCGCACCTACAACTACAAAGACAACCGGGTCACGGATCATCGCATTGGTTTCACTGTGTATCGGTTGACCGACGTGCTTGGTGGCGACCTTGATCTGGTGATCGACGCCATGCTGCAAGACGAACGAACCCGTCAACTCTCCGAAACGAATGTCTGACAAACTGACCGTTGGTGACCTCTGGTCGCAAACGACCGGAGTGATTGGGTCGCGGCACGAAGCGCGATGGCTCGTCGAAGTCGCCACGTCGTTGACTGGCGACGAGTTGGGCGTGGCGCTCGACGAGCCGGTGACGGAGCGGATGGTCAACCACCTCGACGCGATGGTCGCCCGATTTCGAGCCGGCGAGCCGTTGCAATACGTGCTGGGACGATGGGGGTTCCGGCGACTGGATCTTGCGGTCGACCGGCGTGTGCTGATCCCCCGTCCTGAGACCGAACTGGTGGCCGAGGTAGCGATCTCGCTTGCGAGTTCGTTTCCAGCCCCACGCCTGATCGCCGACCTTGGCACGGGTTCGGGAGCGATCGGTTTGTCGCTTGCCGTGGAACTACCGATCGTCGGCACCACAGTCTGGATCACCGACGCCAGCGAGGATGCCTTGGCCGTAGCCTCGGCCAACCTGGCTGGACTCGGGCGCGCAGGCCGCAACGTTCGTGTCGGACTCGGTTCGTGGTTTCAGGCGTTGCCCGCCGAGGCGCGCTTTCACGTGATTGTGTCCAATCCGCCGTACGTCGCTGTCGGATCTCCTGATCTTGAATCGATCGTCGGTGACTGGGAACCGTCGAGTGCGCTGTTCGCCGGTGATGATGGTCTCGATGACATTCGTGTCTTGATCAACGAAGCACCCGATCATCTCGCCGAAGGTGGCTGGCTCGTGCTCGAAATCGGCACCGATCAAGGCGACGCTGTCCGCTCGCTACTGGTTGC
>JANOTN010000246.1:0-7563 GCA_031416375.1 Ilumatobacteraceae bacterium | reverse complement strand
GTCGGCTTCGAGTTGCGCTGCCAGCATCGTACCGAACCGGTCATCGGAGATCGCCCCGACAAACGCCACCGGCGCGCCCAGCCGTCCGCAGGCTCGCGCTGTGTTAAACGGTGCTCCACCGAGCTTGGCATTCACCGTGCCATCGAGTTCGATTACGAGGTCAATAAGTGCTTCTCCGACCACGACGATCACGGCGACATTCTCACAGACCCGAATCGGCAGATCGTAAATCTCGGCGACCGCCCGTTGTCACAGCTCTCTCGTGTCGAGCACGCCAACGGGTTGAATCGGAAAAGTGTTGTCCGCCGGCCGATGCGGGTGCGAACGACCCTTGGCCCGAAACCGTACCGGCGGTTCAGTCCAGCGGTCATCACCTACATCGTGACGCGCGGCCCGAGATGGGGCAGACTGAGCGATGTGACCGAGACGGCGACCGAGACGGCATCCGGATACGAATTGGCCGACCGATTTCGCCTGGAGCAGGGGCGGGTCTTCCTGTCTGGAGTACAGGCCGTGGCGCGGTTGCCGGTAGACCAAATCCGGCTTGACCGCCGCAACGGTCTCAACACTGCAGCGTTCATCAGCGGATACCAGGGTTCTCCCGTGGGTATGTTCTCCGAGGAAGTCGCCAGGGCCCACGCCACGGTGCCTGACCTACCGATCATCAATCGACCGGGTGTCAATGAGGAACTCGCCGCCACGGCAGTGATGGGGAGCCAACTGGCGGTCACGCTCGACGACTGCAAGTTCGACGGGATCTTGGGGATCTGGTACGGCAAAGGCCCAGGAATCGACAGGGCGGGTGACGCCATACGACATGCCGTGTTCGCCAGCACCGCTCCGCTCGGTGGCGTGGTGGCAGTGGTCGGCGATGATCCAGCCGCCAAGTCGTCGACCCTGCCTTCGTCGAGCGACGCAACCATGGTCGATCTACACATGCCGTTGTTCTTCCCCGGCGACCCGCAAGAAGCGCTTGATCTGCCGCGACACGGCGTCGCCTTGTCGCGGGCATGCGGCCTGTGGGCCGGCATCAAACTCACGACGCCCGTGGCCGACGGAACCGGCACCGTCGACGTTGATCCCGACCGAGTTCAGCCTGTGGTCCCTACCGTCGAGTTCGATGGCAAGCTGTTTCGTCCGCATCCAAATGGTCGATTGATTACGCCGTACACAGTCGACATGGAGCGCGAGTTCCACGAGGTTCGTCTCGAGTTGGCCCGGCAATACGGGGCGCTCAACCATCTCAATCGGGTCACGGTTCGAAGCGCCGACGACTGGATCGGGATTGCGGCCTGCGGGCACACGTACCACGAGGTTCGTGAGGCACTGCAACTGCTCGGATTCGCTGATGACGACGGCTTGCGTTCCGCCGGGATTCGTCTGTTCCAGTTGTTGATGCCGATTCCACTCGACCGCCACGACGTACGCGAGTTCGCCGCTGGTCTCAGCGAAGTGCTGGTGATCGAGGAGAAGAACGCCACGCTGGAAGTGCTCGTGCGCGACGCGCTCTACGACGTCGCCGAGCGACCACGTGTGTGGGGCAAACGCGACGAGGACGGCCGGGTGATCGTCCCTTTCGACGGGTTACTCGATGCTGATCATCTGCTGCCCGCCGTTCGACATCATCTCTCCAAACGACTCGCAGATCGGCTGATTCCGGAACGCCCGAAGTTGGATAAGCAGTTGATCCCGCTGTCGGTCAATCGCGCCCCGTACTTCTGCTCGGGGTGCCCGCACAACACGAGCACACGGGTCGAGCCGGGCACACTCGTCGGCGGCGGAATCGGCTGCCACTCAATGGTGGCGTTCATGGAACCCGAGCGGGTCGGCGAGCTCGTCGGTCTCACGTGTATGGGCAACGAAGGGGCCCAGTGGATCGGTATGGCACCGTTCGTCGAACGCCGGCATCTCGTCCAAAATCTCGGCGACGGCACGTTCTTTCATTCCGGTTCGTTGGCGATCAGGGCGGCGATCGCAGCCGGTGTGAACATCACCTACAAACTGCTGCACAACGGCACCGTGGCGATGACCGGCGGCCAAGACCCGCAAGGTGCCTCCGATGTGCCGGAGATCGCCACCATGTTGATCGCCGAGGGCGTCCAGCGGATCATCATCACGGCTGACGACACCGACCGTTTCAACGGTGTTGTGATGCCAGCCAATGTTGACGTGTGGGACCGCAGCCGCGTCGCCGAGGCACAGCGCCTGCTTGCCGAGATTCCCGGCACGACCGTAATGATTCACGATCAGGCCTGCGCCGCCGAAAATCGACGGTCGCGGAGTCGCGGCACGCTCGCCACCCCGAGGTTTCGGGTCGTGATCAACGAGCGGATCTGCGAGGGGTGTGGCGACTGCGGCGACCAGAGCAACTGTCTGTCCGTGCAGCCGATCGACACTCCATACGGACGTAAGACGGCTATTCATCAGAACAGTTGCAACTTCGACTTCTCGTGCATGAAGGGTGATTGCCCGGCGTTTGCGACGGTCTCGGTCGAAACCAATCCGGGTCCCAAGAAGCGCAAACAGGTGCCCGCACCGGAGTTGTCAACACTCACCGATCCGATCGCGATTGTCGATCCCGACCGGTTCACCGTGCGATTGTCGGGGATCGGCGGAACCGGCGTCGTGACGGTCAGTCAGGTGATCGGCACGGCGGCAATGCTTGACGGTTTCCACGTCCGTGGGCTCGATCAGACCGGCCTTTCCCAGAAGGCCGGGCCGGTCTCAAGTGATGTCCGCGTCAGCCGCCACGCCCCAGAGTCATCGAACCATGCCAGTGCCGCAGGGATCGACTGTCTCTTGGCGTTCGACATGTTGGCGGCGGCCAGCGACTCACATCGGGCCGGAGCCGCCGCAGGCCGGACCGTCGTGATCGGCTCAGTCGACGTGGTGCCAACTGGCTCGATGATCACGAATCCAGGGACCATGTTGTATCCCGAACACGACGTACTTCTTGGTCGACTCGATCACGTGTCACGTCCCGAGGTGAACCGTTACCTCGACGCCGCGGCAATCTGCCGCGGCCTGTTTGGTGGTTCGACGGCGGCCAACATTCTGGCGATGGGTGTGGCGGTGCAAATCGGGGCGATTCCGATTCGCCCCACCACGATTGAACGAGCGATCGAGTTGAACGGGGTGGCGGTCCAGCAGAACGTCGCTGCCTTCCGCTTTGGTCGCCAGTGGGCAATCCATTCGGCCGGTGTCGAAGCGGCGGCGGGAATCGAAGTTGCTCACGTCGAGACGCTTGACGAGGTGATCGATCGGCTGGCCGCTGATCTCGCCGATTTTCAGAACCGCTCATACTCGCGTCGGTATCTCGCCACGATCGACAAGGTTCGTTCGACCGGATCAGCGGAACTGATCGAAGCAGTGGCTCGCAACCTCCACAAGCTGATGGCCTACAAAGACGAGTACGAGGTCGCCCGGCTTGCCCTGCTCGACGAATCGCAACGCCGCTACGAGGCTGTCGGCGGTACCGACACAACGGTCACGTATCACCTCCACCCACCGATGCTGCGGTCGATCGGTCTCGACCGCAAACTCAAGTTCCGCCGCACGGCGGCACCGGCGTTCGCCACGCTTCGATCGATGAAGCGGCTCCGCGGCACGGTTGCCGACCCGTTCCGGTGGGCAGGGGTCCGCAAGATCGAGCGAGCGATGATCCCCGAGTATGAGCAGGCGATTGAAACCGTGCTCGCTCGTTTGACGCCAGAAAATCTGCCAGCGGCAATCGCGATCGCCCGCCTCCCCGATCAAGACCGCGGCTACGAGCACATCAAACTGCGACGCGCCACGGCCTATCGAGCCGAACTCGCCGCCCGCCTCGCCGCCTTCTGACTCGAACGGTTGGTGTCTGACACCAACCGTTCGTTCCTGAAGCTAGGCGCGGGCGCGGGTCCTTCGGAGGAGTGGGTCGGCCAACGCCAATGTCTTGTCGGCGACGCGCATCACGCGACCGGCCGCTCCCGGTGTCGATCCGTCGACCAGATTGCCCATCACCTGGAGCGTGATATCGGCGATCTTGTGGGTGCCGACTGCGACACGTAGACCCGTACGAAGCAGCAGCGGGTGACCGATCACGAACGCAAACCGCCGCCCGGTTCGCAAGAACCCATCGAAACGTTCCCCGACCTGTTGGTCATAACGCGTCGGCGCGGTCGCCGGATCGGCAAGAAACAGGTCCGCTGCGAGCATCCCTGATTCGAGGCCGTAGTCGATGCCTTCACCGTTCATCGGATTGATCAGGCCGGCAGCGTCGCCAATCGCCACCCAACCGGGCCCATGTCGTTTGACAGCACTCATTGGGAGCCGCCACGCCCGCGCCCGCTCAAGGTTCGGCCCAATCTGCCACTCGTCTTGCACAAGCGATCTGTAGCTGTCAAGCAGGTGATTCAAGTTGAGTTTCTTGAAGCCCTTCATGGTCGATAGGGCACCCACACCGATGTTGACGGTACCGTCGCCGCACGGGAACATCCAGCCGTAACCGGGTACCTGCGTGCCGTGCGCGTCGCGGATCGTGAGGCAGGCTTCGAGGTGGCGATCTGCGTGACGCGGGCTTTCCACGTAAGCACGAATCGCCAGCCCGTACGGCTCGTCGGCGACCCGCACGGCACCAAGCGCTCGGGCTACTGATCCAGGCGCGCCGGTAGCAGCGATCACGAGGTCAGCGTGGATCGTGCCGGTAGGTGTCGAAACGCCAGTCACCCGCCCGCGGTCGTCGATCACCGGTTCACCGGCCGTTTCAAATCGCACGTCTGCACCGGCCGCCGTGGCCGCATCGATCAGGGCGGCGTCGAGCCGACGACGCGGCCACACGGCGCCGTGGTTGGGAAACCGGCCGCCGCTTGGCCATGGCAACTCGCGAACTTGCTTACCGGCGATCATCCGCAGTCCATCAATGTGGTGGGCGCCGTCGAGTGAAATCTCGAGCTCGTTGAGCGCAGCCACGGCGCGCGGGGTGAGACCGTCGCCACAGATCTTGTCGCGACCGTGAGCCCCCTTTTCGACGACGACCACACTGGCTCCGCGGCGTGCAGCTCGGATCGCCGCCGCAGCCCCGGCAGGGCCGCCGCCAATTACGGCGATATCGAAGCGTTCAGTCACGCCTCTGATTCAATCTGACGCGGGTAGTTCCTGCTCGGCGATCCGCTGATGATGATGGATGACTTCGGCCACAATGAAACGCAGAAACTTTTCGGAGAAGACCGGGTCAAGACCTGACTCTTCCGCAAGTGCTCGCAGGCGGGCGACCTGTTCGGCCTCACGTTCCATGTCGGCCGCTGGTAAACCAACTGACGCCTTGTAACGGCCGACGTCCTGCGTGACCTTGAACCGTTCCGCCAAGAGGTGGACCAGTGCCGCGTCGATGTTGTCGATACTGGATCGAAACCGGGCGAGCTGCTCATCGGACATATTGGCTGCGACGATACCCTCCCCAACTCAGCGTTCATGTCGCGCACAACCCCGCTATGCCACGTCCATCGCGACTTGAACGGGTACTTTTGGTGCATGTCTCGACCTGGCCTGCCGTTGCTGTTTGTTGACCATCCGTTTCCTGACCTGTATCGAGATCTGGTTGACGGACGAGCTGAACTGTGCGGGCTTGGAACCGATGACCGACTCGATCTCGCCGACGCCGTGATTGCTGGGGCGACACGGGCATGGGATGCCGACGCGTTCGCACTCGCCCCGAACCTGACAGTGATTTCACGGGTGGGTGTCGGGTTCGACAACGTGAGCGTTGCCGATGCGGCCGCAGCCGGCGTGATCGTCTGCAACGCTCCGCTGGCGCCGATGGTCTCCACGGCCGAACACACCATCGCGTTGCTGTTCGCCGTCACCAAGGTGTTGCCACATCAGATCGATCGAGCCAAGGCCGGATTGAAGGGTGAACCGATCGGTCGGGCGTTGGAGCTCGACGGTTCCGTGCTCGGTTTGATCGGAATTGGTCGAATCGCCTCACGGGTTGCGGTCGCCGCCCAAGCGCTCGGAATGCGGGTGCTTGCGGCTGATCCGTTCGTCACCGAATCACCTGTCGCCGGTGTCGAATTGGTGACGTTGGATATGGTGCTGGCCGAGTCTGACGTGATCTCGTTGCACGCCCCGGCGATGCCCGAAACAGTGCGAATGATCGATGCTGCCGCACTCGCTCAGATGAAACGTGGTGCCTATCTCATCAACTGCGCACGCGGCGTTCTGGTCGACCACGAGGCGCTTCTGGCTGCGATCGATTCCGGGTATCTTGGTGGGGCCGGACTCGACGTCACCGATCCCGAGCCGCTCCCCGAGGGGCATCCGCTGTTGAACCGCATCAACATTGTCGTCACGCCCCATATCGCCTCCGCCACAATCGCCGGTCGCCGCCGTCTATACGAGCACTCGATCGAAAATGCTCTGGCCGTACTCGAAGGTCGGCCCGCCAGCATTGTCCCCTGGCCCTCGGCCTGACACAATCAGCGCTATGACTTCTTTACGAACACGGTGGGCGGCTGGCGAGGAAACACTCGGGTTTTGGCTCTCGATCCCAAGCGTCGTGGTGGCTGAGATCACGGCGCGGCAGCCAGTGGCGTACGTGTGCATCGATACCCAACACGGTGCGATCGACTACCAGGCGTCAGTCGGGATGATCCAGGCGATCGATCTTGTCGGCGGTACCCCGATCGTGCGTGTGCCGTGGAACGAGCCGGGGATCATCGGCAAGACACTCGACGCCGGGGCGCACGGGATTGTGGTGCCGATGGTCAATACTCGCCAGCAAGCTGAATCGGTGGTCCATTCGGCGAGATATGCGCCCGACGGTTCGCGCAGTTGGGGTCCCGTGATGGCGGGCATGCGTCACGACGACAACCGGGTGTGGGCGGCTGATCACATCGCCGTGATCCCGATGATCGAAACCGTCGAGGCGATCTCGAACCTCGACGAGATCCTGAGTGTGTCAGGGATCGACGCGATCTACGTCGGCCCGGCAGATCTGTCGATCAGTTTGGGTCTTGGCCCGTACGCCAACGACGGCAACCCGATCTTCGACGAGGCGTTGGCGACGATCGTGGCAGGGTGTCGGCGTCACGGTGTCGTGCCGGGCATCCATGCCACAGGTCCACAGGTTCAGCGCCGACGCGACGAGGGCTTCCGGATGATCACCGTCACGAGCGATGCGTTGGCGATGCGAGCCGGCTACACCAGCGAGTTGGCAGCAGCCAACAACACCGCACCCTCAACCGATAGCGCCCCCGCCAAGCTCTACTGACCGAACGGTTGGTGTCTGACACCAACCGTTCGGGCTAGGGCGATGCGGTCGTGACCGGAGAGGTCTTGGCGGATTTGGATGTCGGTGAAGCCGGACGCAACCAGTAGCGAGCGGACAGCGTCGCCTTGATCGGTGCCGATTTCGAGCACGAGCCAGCCACCTTCGGCGAGATGATCGGGTGCTTCGTTGATCAAGACACGAATGTCATCGAGACCATCATCACCGGCGAACAGCGCCCTCGACGGTTCCCAGTCACCGACGATCGATTCAAGATCAGGAGATCCGACAGCGACGTACGGCGGATTGGACACAATCAC
>JANOTN010000245.1:0-8672 GCA_031416375.1 Ilumatobacteraceae bacterium | reverse complement strand
GTTGTCTGGCGGGCATCTGTTGATTGAAGACATCCCAGGTGTCGGCAAGACGCTGCTCGCCCAAACGCTGGCTGCATCGGTTGGCGGGTCGTTTCACCGCATCCAGGGCACCCCAGATCTTCTGCCTGGAGACGTGACAGGCACGATGGTTCCGCAAGGCGACGGATTCGATCTTCGGTTTAGGCCAGGGCCGATCTTTTCCAACATCGTGGTCTTCGACGAGCTCAATCGGGCCAACCCGCGCACTCAGTCTGCGCTGCTGGAAGCTACGGAAGAAGGCGCTGTCACGGTCGATGGGTCGACCCGCCGGCTTCCGTCGCCGTTCCTGCTCGTCGCTACCCAAAATCCGGTCGAGATGGCCGGCACCTATCCGCTTGGCGAAGGGGCACTCGATCGTTTTGCTGCGGTCGTCACGCCGGGTCGCGCTGGGCCGGATGACGAAGTCGAAGTGCTGACCGGTCGCCGCGGGCGCACGGTGTTGCGTACGGTCGAGCCCGTCGTCGGGATCGACGATTTGATCCTCGCCCGCGCGATCGTGGCCGACACGTACATTGCCGACTCGATCGCTCGGTACGTGGTGGCGCTACTTGAGGCGACACGCCAGCATCCGCGTGTTCGTCTCGGAGCCTCGACGCGAGGTGGTGTGGCACTGGTCGGTTTGGCCAAGGCTCGGGCGGCGATGGCCGGTCGCCACTATGTCGTGCCGGACGACGTCGTCAACCTTGCTGAGTCTGCGCTGGCTCACCGCGTGATTGTCTCCGACGCCGACGGATCGGTGCGCGCCGGGCGCCAGATCGTGACCGAATGCATCGCACGGGTTCCGGCACCCACCGCCTGAGATGAGCCGACCCGGCGGCGTCTCAGCAGGTGGATTTGGGCTGGTTCTGGCGTGGCTGGGTGGGGTCGCGCTGGCACAGCTGACAGGGTCGACCCCGGTCCTGATCGTGCTGGCGGCAGGGTTGGTCATGTTCGTGGGGGCGATCACAGGCGGGTACCTGGTCGTCCGTCGTGTGGCGATTCAATCGGTCGTGCTCCCGGCCTTCTCGACGATTGGCGATCGTGTGCCGATTCGGATCGAATCGGTGGCCGCCCGCCCGGTCTTCGTCGAAGTGCGGGCGTTCGGTGAGTTGGTGGCGAGCGGTTGGAGTGATTCGAAGGGTCTGGCGACGAGCGCGATCATGGCCCGTCGCGGACTCGTACAGTCGCTCAACATCTCGATTCGGTCAGCTGGGTCGCTCGGCCTGGTTTGGTGGCGTCGGCAGATCGAACTCGATATCGCCGACCATCTGGTTGCGCCGCAACCGCACTACGGTGACGCCTCGATTGAGCGGCGATCGGTGCAGTCCGTAGGCGACCGATCTGGTGCATCGGGCGCGGTTGCGGGGGAGATCGACGGCATCCGCCCATGGCGCGAGGGTGACAGCGAACGGTTCGTCCACTGGTCGTCATCGTTGCGGACGGGGGAACTCGTCGTGCATGATCGTCGCCAGGGCGCTGATCAACGCTGGCTGGTGCGGGCACGACGTGGTCTTCCAGATCCCGATGCCGAGGCCGGTTCGGTCCGGTGGGCGTTGCAGCAGGGTTTGCGTTCCGGCGCACAGGTATTGGTCGCCGTCGGTGACGCCGAACCAGTTTCGATTCCCGACAGCGTGTCGGCGGCACGGTGGACGGCGCTGGCGGACCTCGGCCCCGACCCGGCGGTGCAGCGCCCGCGTCTCAAACGGTCGTCGAGCGGCGAACCGGATTCGCCCGCACCGGTGGCGGCTCGCTGGTGGGCGGCGGGCGCAACGCTTGTGGCGTTGCTGATGCTGATGGGAGCGCTGGGATCCGGCAGCGTCGCCACGGTGTTGGTCACAGCTGCCGTGGCGGCCGGCGCAGCGGCCTCGGCGCGCTCGTTGGCATCCGGTGAACCAACGTCGGTGTTCATCCGCTCGCTGGTTGGGATCGTTTCGCTCGGCGCGCTCGTTGTGGTCACGGCGGCAAGCGGTCAGCTCGACGGGTTGCTGTCGATTCTCCGCGGGCCGCTCCCACAGATCCTGGTGATCCTGATCGTGGTGCACGGCTTCGAATGCCGCGATCGACGAACGATCCGAGTCGGGCTGGCGATCTCGGGGATCGTGATCATGTACGCATCTGGGTTCCGCGTCGATGGCTCGATCGGGTTGTGGTTGTTGGCGTGGGCGGGATGCTTCTGTGTGTCATTGATCGGCATGGCGGGTCCTCGCGCCACGCCGTTGCGCGACGGCGGCTACTCCCGGTCGATCGGTCGCCGAGTGCTCACGGCAGCGGCCACCGTCGCGGCAACGGTGGGAGTCCTTGTGGTCGTGCCGATACCTGACGGTCCCGCCCGGCTGACACTGCCAACGTTCATCGGCGACGCGCAAGACGTCAGCGTGCCCGGTGCGTTGGCATCAGCCAACGGTGACGTCAGTCGAGCCGAAGATCAGGGCAACGGGCGACGGGCACCAACCGGGCAGGCCGGGGGATACACCGGGTTCGCTCAATCAATGGACACATCGGTGCGCGGAACTCTGAGCGACGATGTTGTCATGCGCGTGCGGGCACCAGAGCCCGATTTTTGGCGCGGACAGACGTTTTCCTTGTTTGATGGTCGGCGGTGGTATGCCGACGAGGAGGTCGGTTCGTTGCGGGGCGGCCCGAACATCGAGATTCCATCAGCGCTCGGTGACACCGCCGTCGACGGCGAGATCGGGCTCGACCGTTTCGTCCAAACCTACTATCTCGAAGCCGATTTCCCGAACGTGGTATTCGCTGCCTATCGGCCAGTGCAGGTGATCCTCGACGCTGATGTGTGGACCCGGGACGACGGTGCGATTCGGGCCTCGGTGACGTTGGAGGAGGGCTCGGTCTACACCGTCGTATCTGCTAGGGCGCGGGTCACCGAAGAATTGCTACGCAATCAGGGTGTGATCGGTCCGCGCCTGAACGACTACGGGAGGCAGGTGCTCGGCAGGTACCTACAACTGCCTGACTCGACGTCGACAGAGACCGTCGCATTGGCGAACCAACTCGCCGCCGGCCAACCATCGACCTACGATGTCGTCCGCGCCTATGAGCAGTGGCTCAGCGAACACGTGGTCTACGACCTCGACGCGCCGGTTCCCGATGACGGCGCTGACGCCGTCCATGACTTCCTGTTCGAGTCGCAACGTGGCTTCTGCGAGCAGATCGCATCGGCGCTGGCGATCATGCTGCGCACTCAGGGCGTGCCGGCGCGTGTTGCCACCGGCTACCTGTCGGGTGAGCGCGATCAGATTGCGGGCGTCTTCGAGGTTCGTGCCAGCGACGCTCACGCGTGGGTTGAAGTGTGGTTCCCCGAGACCGGCTGGCAGGCCTTCGATCCGACCGCCTCGGTTCCGCTGTCCGGGGAAGCCGGCAGCGACTCAGTCGGTGCAGATCTGGTCGAGGGTTTTGAGAAATACATTCGCGAAAACACGCTGCTCGTTGGCTTAGTCGTGCTGCTCGGCGTCGGGGCTGTCGGTGGGCTTCGGCTCGTCAAGGCGCTGCGGTATCGCCGTCGCCGCGGTCGCTGGGGTTTGTTGCAGGACCGATTCGACGAGGTCGCCCACAAGCGAGGCGCGCATGCTGGCGTGCCGAACCCGAAGCGTTCAGCCGCCTGGTCGCGATCCGATGACGTCGCCGTAGCCCAACTGGTCGCTGAGCGACTCGATCGCGTCGCCTTCGACCCGTCTTTTGATGACGATGACGCGCTCTATCGCGATACCCGCAAACTCGTCTCGACCCTCCGTGTGGACGACCGATAGCCTCGATGGGTGCCGCGGTCCAGAGTTCTCACCTTTGGATTGCTGACAGCGCTGCTGGCTTCCGGGTACGGCGTGATGTTCACGGTGCTCGACGACTTCCGAGACGAGTACGGAATCGAAGCCCACTGGCTAGGTGTGATTGTGGGCGTCGGATTCTTTGCATCGTTCTTAGCCCAGATGTTTCTGGCACCCTTCGCCGACCGCGGCAGGGCACGTCAGATGGTGATCGTCGGGTTGCTGCTCAACATCGTTGGGCTGATCGGAATGGCTGCCGGCGAAACGTTGACCGTGCTGCTGAGCGCCCGACTCGTGATGGGGATCGGCGTCGGTATGGCGCTCCCTGCGGTTCGCCGAATTGTGATCAACGCCGACCCCGCCAACCTCGGGAACAACGTCGGTCTGCTGATTTCGTCAGACATCGCCGGTTTCGCCGTAGGGCCGGTGATCTCGGCGTTACTCGTGCCGTCATTCGGATTGGCGTCACCGTTCCTGGCGATTGCTGGACTCACGGTTGTCTGCATGCCCGTGATCTTTCGGGTCCACGTCGCCGAGGCCACCGACTTGCCCGCGACTCGGTTCGCCTTTGATCTCTTGCGTTCTCGGCCGCTTCTTGCGGCGATCTCGATGGGTGCTGCGACGTACCTGATGATCGGCACGTTCGATGCGCTCTGGGCAATCGTGCTCGACGACCTCGAGGCCAGTGACTGGATCGCCAACGTCGGGATCACGATCTTCGCGCTTCCGCTGATCTTCCTCGGGTCGTTCGGCGGTCGATTGGCACAACGCGTCGGACCATTTCGGCTCGGCCCGCTCGGGCTTGCCGTTGCGGCGGGGTACATGAGCCTGTATGGGCTGATGCCGACTGGCGTTGCCATGCTGGCGGTCGGTGTCGCGCACGCGTGTACCGACGGACTGTCGGTAGCGAGTACCGGCGTAGCCGTGGGCTTGGTGGCACCACCAGACAGGCAGGCCGGTGCGCACGGGATGCTGGGCGCTGCGGAAACGCTGACCGGTGGAGTGACCGCGGTGATGGCGGGTGTCCTGTACTCGTGGGGTGGCCGGACGTTGGCCTTCACGACCTGCAGCGTGCTGATGCTCGTGCTCGTTTCGAGCGCCTACCTGCTGGCAGGACCCGAATACAGGTCGCGACGAGGGATTGATCCGGTGTCGGTGCGGCAGGAGCGCTCAACTAACCTGCCTGCGTGACCATCCGACTCGGACTTCTGGCAGCATCTCGAATCGCTCAGCAGGCGGTGATCAACCCGGCTCGTGATGTCGACGGGATCGACGTTGTTGCCGTGGCGGCACGTGAGCAGGCGCGTGCCCTGGAATGGGCGGAGCGTTGGTCGCTCCCGCTGGCATACGGCTCGTATCGGGAACTGATCGATTCTGACGACGTCGACGCGATCTACATCGCAACCCCGGCGTCGATGCACCGCGAGTGGGCGATCGCCGCGATCACAGCCGGCAAGCACGTGTTGTGCGAGAAACCGTTCGCCGCAAACGCCGATGACGCACGCCTGATCGCCGACGCAGCCAATGCCTCCGACGTCGTTGTGATGGAGGGGTTTCATTGGCGCTACCACCCGATGACAGCGCAGATCCGACAGGTGATCGACTCGGGTGTGCTCGGTCGGATCGACCGGATCGAAGCTCGCTTCGATATCCAAGAGGGGATCATCCCGCGCTCCGATATCCGGTGGGATCTACCGCTCGGCGGCGGTGCCCTCATGGATCTTGGCTGCTATCCGGTCCAGTGGGTTCGGTTTGCCGCCGGTGCCGACCCTGATGTTGTCTCGGCTACCGCTGATTGTCCGGTCGACGAGATCGACGGTCGGCTGGAGGCTGAGCTGCGTTGGCCGTCAGGTGTCACCGGTTCGATCCACACATCGATGATCGCCCCTGACGGAGGAGTCGTCACGAACCTGATCGTGCGCGGTGAACTCGGCACGATGACTGCGATCAATCCGCTTGCTCCCCAGAACGGTGCCGGCATCGTCGTCGAAACCGCAGATCAACGCAGCGAACTCGAAGTCGCCATGTCGGCGAGCTACTACCACCAATTGGTCGCGTTTCGAGATGCGATCGCCGACGGAACACCGTTCCCGACCACGGCCGACGACGGGGTTCGCAACATGGAAGTCATCGATGCCTGCTACCGCGCCGCCGGCCTGCAACCGAGACCGTCGCCGGCGTAGTCAGCCGGACTGGAGATCATCGACGAACTGGCGATGATCGTCGCTCTTCTGGGTGACATCGCCAATCACTTTGACCTTGCGGTGTTCGCCGCGCAGCAGTGACAACGGATCCTGCTGGTCACCCACGTACCCGAGGGCGAAGGCACCTTGCTGGTAGCCCATCATCTTGAGCAGGTCGTCGTCGAGTGTCCGGGCGACTTCCGGTGAACACGACAGGTATTGGTTTTCCTCCTGCCGCACCCAGCCGACCGAGTACGTGATGTTGACTCCGCGCCTTACGCCGGTACTGCGGTTGGCTCCACCGCCGTGTAACACTTTGCCGTCGTAGAACAACACGCTCCCGCGCCGCATCTCGACCTGCGCGCTCGTGAGAAGTGCTGCCTGGTCGTCGGGCATGGCAGATGTTCCCGCCACGATATGCGTGCCACCGTTCTCGGCCGTGAAGTCGGTCAGCGCCCACATCGTGTTGCACTGCACGTGATAATCGGCGGGAAACGGAAAGAAGTCGAACGCCATCTGATCTCGGTGCAACTTTTGCTGCGACTCGCCCGGCTCGATCGAGATGATCTGCGTGAGGTGGAGTTGCACCGCCGTGACGTGATCGAGGAACCGTTCGACGGTTGCCACCACGACTGGATGCATCACGAGTTGGCGTGAGGTCGGACAACGCTCGATCAGTGATCCGGTGCGACGCGTCAATCGGCCGTCGTACTCGTCGCGTCCTGCATCGGAGGACGCGATGTGCGCCATCGACTCGCCGTCAAGACGGTCCATCAACGCTTGATCGGCGACGTCATCGATGATCGCGTATCCCCATCGTCGTATGTGCGAGCTGACCTCGATCGGGTCGACATCGGGTGGGAAATGGTTCAGCTCCACACGTCGATGGTAGTCCGCGTTACGGTCTGGCAATGAGGCGAATCGTGATTCACGTCGACGACGTTGGAATGTGCCACGGTGCCAACCAGGCGTTCATCGAGCTATCACGTCTCGGCACGATCAGTTCGGGTTCCGTGATGGTGCCGTGCCCGTGGTTTCCCGAGTTGGCAACGGCGGCAGCGGCCGATCCGACGCTGGACGTCGGTGTGCATCTCACACTCAACGCGGAACAGCAAGGGTATCGATGGGGGCCTGTCAGTCGGCCGCCGGCCTCCGCCGGCCTCACCGACGACGACGGATATCTCTGGCGTGACGTAGCAAGTGTTCGTCGCAACGCTCACCCCGAGGCGGTCGAGACGGAGTGGCGAGCACAGATCGATCGGGCGCTGGCGGCCGGAATCGACGTCACCCACCTTGATGCTCACATGGGTTCGTCGTTGGCACCCGAGTGGTGTGACCGGTACCTCGCACTCGGCGTCGAGTACCAAGTGCCTGCGCTGATCACGGCGACCTTGAGTGCCTACGACCCGAACAATCACCTCGCAGGAGTTAACGAGTCGACGTTCTCGGAGTTCGTCGATGCAGCGCGTGCCGCCGGTATGCCTGTGTTCGACAGGGTGCTCGAAACTGACTTCAGCCGGCCTCGGGATGTTCCCGTCGACTATCGGGCGAAGCTGCACTCGACTGACGTTGACCTCGTCTACTGCGCCTTCCACCCATGTCGGAGCGGGCCGGGTGAGATCGAGAACATCGAGCCCGGCACTCACCATGTGCGGGTCGACGAGTACGAGTTGTTCAGCACCAACGAGTGGAACTCGTGGTTGCAGGAACAGGACTTCGAAGTGATCGGCATGCGCCAACTTCGTGACAATTGGCGAGCTGCGCCCTGAGCGAGCTTCGAATCGTTCAACTGTTCCCGGGTCAGGGCTCGCAGTGGCCTGGCATGGGTCGTGATCTGCTCGACAAGGATCGAGCATTCTCGGAGACCATCGACGCCTGCGACGCGATCGTCGAACCGCTGCTCGGTTGGACGTGCAGAGCGATGATCGAAGGCGCCGACACCGAGATCCTCAGAACAATTGTCGGTCTGCAAGTCATGTTGTTCACAGTCGAGGTTGCTCTAGCGGCGATGTGGAAGGCCAGCGGGCTGCGATGTGATGCGGTTGCCGGTACCAGTCTCGGCGAGATCGCCGCCGCTCACGTTGCCGGCATCCTGACGCTCGATGACGCAGTGTCGATCGTGCTCGCTCGCTCGCAGTTGCTTGAGTCAATGAGCCCTGTTGGTGGCACGGTCGTGATCAACATCGACGGGTCCGAAGCAGCGTCGCTGCTGGAAGGACTTGATGCTGTGGCCTGGATCGCGGGATTCAACGGACCCGGCACCACCTCGTTCTCTGGTCACGATGACGCACTCGACGAACTGTTGCGACGTGGTGAGAAGTTGGGTGTCTACACGGCTCGGGTGCGGATTCAGTATCCGGCTCATTCACCGTTGTTGATGCCACTCGCTGAGCCGCTCCGTGTGGCGATCGCCCACATCCGGTCGAAGGTTGGTCACGTGCCGTTCTATTCGGCGGTTGCGGGGGGAGTGGTGGCTGGGCCGGACCTGACGCCCGAGTACTGGGTTCGCAATCTGACGGCTCCGGTACGAGGCAACGACCTGCTCGACTCGCTGCTCGATGATCGGTTCGACCTCATCGTCGAGGTGACCCCTCACGCGATATTTGCCAAACCAACCAACGACGCGATTCTTGCTCATGCGTCGTCGGCAAGGCATGTATCCACGTTGCGACGCAATCAGGATGCGGCG
>JANOTN010000244.1:0-2286 GCA_031416375.1 Ilumatobacteraceae bacterium | reverse complement strand
GCGCCGAGCGGGATCAGCGAGGCAACCAGCAGTCCAAAGATCTGGGACCAGTGGACACGACCCTCGTCGTCGTTCGACGAGGTGATTGCCGACATCCCTGGCATCGTCACGACCAGACCAAGCACGAGCGGCCCGAGCATGACCGACGACGCGATCAGCGAGGTGGGGCTCAGGCTTCCGTCAAACCCTGCCCAGCCGACGACGGCATGCGCGGCCGCCCACAGAAGGAACCCGAGCACGATCAGCCTGTAGACAATTGACTCACGACCGGTTCCATCGACGCGTCGCAGAGCCATGAGTGCGAGCAAACCGTCAAGCAACGAAAACAACCAAATCCACGCTTGAGGGTTGAGGGGTAGATCGCCATCTTCGAAGTATGGCCCCGTGACGGCCAGCCACACCAGTGCGGTGAGGGCGATGACGTAGATGATCGGTTCGGAACCGGCGAGCAGGTCGCGAGCGTTTCGGCGATCAGACGTAATGCTTGCGATGCCCGCAAAAAACGCCGGGTAGGCCAGGATTCCAACTGCCTGCGTTGCCCCAGGGAAAATCAAGCCGTCTGAGAAGAGTTCTTCGGCACCCACCAACGACGCGGCTGTCGTCACCACCAGGCCGACGGCAAACAGGAACCAGGGAACCGGCCTGACAGGTCGATGGGCCACAATCGCCACCACAATCGCCGCAGCCGCCAAGCCAGGCGCCCCGGCGAGAATCCACTCAGACGATCGACTCACAGGCGCGTTGAGATAGGCGGCGACCAGGCCCGCCCCAACCAGGGCAAAGCTCGCAGGCGCAATCAACGAGCGGTTCATCGGCTGATCATCGGCAGTTCGACCCTGAAAGTTGAGGTCACGTATACCCCGGATCGGACGGCCAGTTGGGTTGAAACATGTGCCATTGATGGGGGGCTCGCCGGATCAGATGTTCCAGTTCGCCGGCAAGATCTTGGGTCATCCGCTCGACGTCGACGCGAATCCCCAGTTCTGATCGCTCGCTGGGGATCGGTGGGCGGACAACACCGAGGTGGCCGTCAGTTCGATCGGTGAAATAGACGGCGGTCGCCAACAGTGGTGCTCCGGTTCGTAATGCCAGCGTTGCCGGCCCGGCAGGCAACGTTGTGCGTTCGCCGAAGAAGTCGACCTCGATGCCGGTCCGCTGGATATCGCGATCACAGAGCAGGCACACGATGTCATTGCGCTTGAGGGCAACAAGCACCTCTCGCCCCGCGCTCGGACCAAGCGGTACCACGTGCATTCCGAGCTGTTCGCGCAGGTCAACGAACCACTCGAACAGTTCGGGGGGATCAAGTTTTTCAACGACAACGGTGAGACCGTGGCCACGATCGACGAGCCATCGACCAGCCCACTCCCAACCACCGAGATGCGGCAACGCCAGGATCACACCGTTCCCAGCGGCGAGCCCATCGACCACGTGTCGGTAACCATCGACACGCATTCCACGATCGACTACTTTGGTTGACAGGTGCGGAAGCCTGAAGCTTTCAAGCCAATAACGGGTATACGAATCGAAGGCCTCCTGGGCCGCACGGCGAAGGCGGATTCCGCCCAGGGTTGGGTCTGCCCGCTTGAGGTGTCGCGAGATCATTGCACGACGTTGCGGACTGGCAACATTGACACCCAGGCCGAGAGCCGGGGCGACCGCCTGTGCTGCGAAACCGGGGATCCCACGTGCAGCCAAAGCCGCCAACCTGTAACCGCCGAATGTGACCGCGTTGGTCAGATCGAATCGTTGCTTCGGTCGTTCCATCCGGACATCGCTCGTCAGTCTTTGCGGCGCGGCACCCGCGTCTTGATCGGGATACGGGTGCGAATCCGTTCGGTTCGCTCGGTCCGCAGTTCCCGACGCGACGAACGACGTTCGCGTCGAAGATCGATTCGGGCTTGAGTGACCGGGGCGACCGCAGCCTGTTTCCAGACCTTGACGAAGCGTTGCACAGCCGTGATCGAAATCAGAACGAGCATTCCCGACAGGATCCAGATCAGGGCACCGTCAACCCACGGTTCAATCAGCAGGCCAATGCACAACACCACGATCCGCTCGGCGCGCTCCATCAGGCCACCCGTGGCATCGAGTCCGAGGGATTCGGCTTTGGCGCGCTGATACGAGATCACTGACGACACCGACGAGACAGCGAAGGGCAGCACCGCCAAGCGTGGATCTTCGTAGACCGCGAAGTAGTAAGCGAGGCCGCCTAGGAGTAGGGCATCCGTGATTCGGTCGACGGTCGAATCGAAGAAAGCACCGCGTTGGCTCGACGAGTTCGAC
>JANOTN010000243.1:0-8410 GCA_031416375.1 Ilumatobacteraceae bacterium | reverse complement strand
GTGCCGATGATGGCGCTGCGGGCGGGGTTGGCGCGATCGATCCAGATCGCGGAGTCATCGGCGGCGTCCCCGCTATGAGGTACCGGCTGCGTTTCGGCAAGCGCCGTGATCGGTTCCTTGGTCGGGCCGGTCACCGTGGCTACGGCAGCATTGGTCTCGGTTGCCTGGGTCGTCGGACTCGAGATTGTCTGGACGCTGACCACGGTCTCTGAATTCGCGACGAGCGTGTCTGCGGGCGCGCTGATCGGGGTGCTCGTCTCGACGGACCCAGCCGGCATCGCCGTGGTATTGGGAGGATTGAGGCTGCGGCTGACGAGCTGTGGCGTGCTGGAGGACTCACTTGAGAAGAACGAGCCGCTCTTCGTCCTGGTGATCACGAACGTGAACACGCCGGCCGTCGATACCGCGTTCGAGACGTCAACTTCGACCCACTCGTTTCTGATCCCAGCTGGCAGCGAGACATCGAGCGGATGGAGAACGGGAGGATTACGCCAGTCGATCTCGTCGGCCCGTCGGTCGCCTTCAACGACAGCAATCTCAGCGTCACCGCCCGGACGTTCTGTCTGGAGCCTCAGAATCACCTGGTCGGCAGTGGCGACCTGTTCTGGAATGTCGAACGAGATCGCAGCAGCCGAGTTTCGGCTGACCTGGAGCGAACCCGTCGAATCGATGCTGCCGCTCCGGAGATCGATCGATATGTCGACGACCACCGAGGCGCTGGCTGATTCGGTGGCCCTCACCAGAGGGCTGGCGATCATTGCGCTGACGAGGGCGATGCCGACGCAGCACAACGTGGCCATTCGATTGGATTTGAGCATTGAATCCTCCGGTAAACTTCGTCTCGACTGATTCGCCCGCCGTGGAGGCTATCGGCCGAGACAAACCGCAACTTGAGGAGAAACCTCAACAAGTCGCGAACTAACTGTGGTTTTCGTGTGGTTTTCGTGTGGGTGCCGCCAACGGAGCCTGGCACTAGATTGCGGACCCGTGGTGACACCGATCGACGCCAAACGTGATCTGCGTCGCCAGATGCGACTGATCCGTAGGGCGCTGCCGGATCAGGCCGAACGATCCCGTCGGATCTGGGCGCGGGTCCAGGCGCTTCCCGCGATGGCCGCCGCTGGCGTGGTGATGGTGTTTGATTCGGTACCTGGCGAGCCGATCACACAGCCGTTCATTGACTGGTGCGGCGTCAACGGTAAGCAAGTCGTATTGCCTGAAGACGACCCTTCGCCGGACCCGGCGATTATCGACGTTGTGGTCGTCCCGGGCATCGCCTTCACGGCGCGCGGTGATCGACTCGGGCAGGGTGGTGGTTGGTATGACCGGTTCCTCTCGCAGGTTCGCAGCGAGTGCGTCACGATAGGTGTCGGGTTCGCTCCGCAACTTGTCGATGACCTGCCGACCGAGCCCCACGACGTCGCGCTCGACATCGTCGTGACCGACGAACAGGTTTATCTCGCATCTCGTTGAAACAAGTTTTCCTAATCGATAGCAACACCGAGATCTGGTCAGCGCACTCCGCCGGGTGCGCTGGCCGGTTTTGCTTTCAGTCTTGTTCGTAGTATTCGCGGCCCAGGTGGGTGATTTGTTCTTCGCCCATCATCCAGCGCAGGGTGTTCTTGAGCTTGGTGAGTTGGATGAACAGGTCGTGCTCGGGATACAGGCCCGGCGCCACCATTGGAGCTTTGTAGTAGAAGCTCAGCCACTCCTGGATGCCGGACAGACCAGCACGCTGCGCCAGGTCTGAGAACAGGATCAGGTCGAGCGCCAGCGGGGCGGCGAGGATTGAGTCGCGGCACAGGAAATCAACCTTGAGCTGCATCGGGTAACCGAGCCAGCCGAACAGGTCGATGTTGTCCCAACCCTCCTTGTTGTCGCCCCGCGGCGGGTAATAGTTGATCCGCACCTTGTGGTACACGTCGCCATAGAGGTCGGGGAACCGCTCGGCGTCGAGGATGTGTTCGAGCACACCCAGCTTCGACTCTTCCTTGGTCTTGAAGTTGTCAGGATCGTCGAGCACTTCACCGTCGCGGTTCCCGAGGATGTTGGTCGAGTACCAACCGGACAGACCGAGCATGCGGGCCTTCAACATCGGTCCGAGCACGGTCTTGATCAACGTCTGGCCGGTCTTGAAATCCTTGCCGGAGATCGGCACGCCACGGGCGACGGCGAGGTCGCGCAGCACCGGGATGTCGACGGTCAGGTTTGGGGCACCGTTGGCGAACGGAACGCCTTCGAGGATCGACGCGTATGCGTACAGCATCGATGGTGCGATCATCGGGTCGTTGGCGTCGATCGCAGCCTCGAACGATTCAAGATCCTGGTGCTGCGGCCCTGGCTCGATAAAGATCTCTGTCGATGCAGCCCACAACATGACGACCCGATCGACCTGCTTCTCATCCCGGAACCGGTTGATGTCCTCACGGATGGCATTGAGCATCGAGCGCTTGTCGATCGTGCCGATCGTGTTGTCGGCATCGATTCGCTTGACGTACTCGCGGTCGAAGGCGGCCTTCATCGGGCGTACGTCACGCAGCGCGTCAGAGATGCCTTCGAGGTGCTTGCCCGACTCGAGTACACCGGCCCGCTGAGCGGCGACGTAGGCATCGTCGGGGAACGGATCCCATGCCCCGAACACGATGTCGTCGAGGTTGGCGAGCGGCACGAAGTCCTTGATCATCGGCGAGCGGTTGTCGGTTCGCTTGCCGAGTCGGATCGTGTCCATCTGGGTCAACGAACCGATCGGAACTGCCTGGCCCCGTCGCGCCAGTTCGACGCCGGCGATCAATGTGGTGGCGACGGCACCCAAACCGACGGTCAAAACGCCAAGCCGTCCGGTCGCGGGCTGCACTGTGGGTGTATCGGGAACTGTCACGCGCCCGAGGCTAGGCGACGTGACATTCGCTTCCACATGTCACATTGTCGTGACAAAATCACCAGTCGAGATCGTCCCGTCAGCCGAGATGATTGCGCCGACACCCATCAAATTGTTGCGTTCACGGATGACCTGTTTGAGCACGTCGAGGTCACGTGGCAGCCCAGGTTGGGCTCGCGTGACCATGATGCAACGGTCGATCGGTTTGCGAATCGTGAGTTCGGCGGTACCGACCTGAACCGCGCCAACGAGGTCGTCCTCCCCGCCGCCGTCGAGGATCAGGTTGATTCGGAATCGGCGACGGTCATGCACTCCAAGCGAGTTGTGCGAGACGAGCGAGATCTTCGACCCGCTATCGTGAAAGGTGCCGTCGGCGCTCTCCCAGCGCACCCAGTCTGATTCGTTCTCGACGTTCATCGGGTTCTCGAATGTTGCTGTTGTCTCGGCAGCTGAGCGGAGTTCGACCGGGTGGCCGAGCCAAGCCGATAGGTCGTCGTCGTTGACCAGCTCGGTCCCGTCGGCGAGCGAGATTGTGGGTCGACCTACTGCGTGGCGAGCGCTCGCCATCAGTAGTTCCGGCTGGCGGCGTCCCGTGAGCGCCAGACCAGTCTGTGTGTCGAAGATCGCCCATCCCCGATCGCCGGTGATTCCGAACCGGTCGACGTCAGCAGACGTGAGCCGTTCGCCGCCAAGCGACTTGACCGGATACCGCCAAATTTCCGCAACGCGCATCGCCGCAGCTTATGAGCTGAACGCTTGTGTTCTGGCGCGGTTTCTGGCACACTGGTCGGCGATGCGTGCCGAGTTCCACACCCTCGTAGTAATTATCCGGTAGCACACCGGCGACATAGCCGCGTGTGCACCATGACCTCCCAGCCGGGAGGTTGTTTCGTTTTTCGGCTCCAATCACCCTCTTGCAACAACTGCAATACCTCCCAGAACTACGGAGATCGCAATGACCAGAATGACTGGGGCGCAAGCCCTGATCAAAGCACTCGAACACGAGAAGGTCGACGTCATGTTCGGCCTCCCGGGCGGGTGCATCCTCCCGGCCTATGACCCGTTACTGGAGTCGTCGATCCGCCATATTCTCGTGCGTCATGAGCAAGGTGCCGGACACATGGCCGAGGGCTACGCCCATGTGACCGGCCGGCCTGGCGTTGCGATGGTGACGTCGGGCCCAGCTGCGACCAACATGGTCACGCCGCTGATGGACGCCTATATGGACTCGATTCCGATGGTGGCGATCACCGGCCAGGTGCCGACGTCGGCGATCGGGACCGACGCCTTCCAGGAGTGTGACACGGTCGGAATCACCCGATCATGCACCAAGCACAATGACCTCGTGATGAGCGCTGACGACGTTCCGATGGCGATCCGTCAGGCGTTCCACATCGCCACAACCGGCCGCCCCGGCCCGACTCTGGTCGACATCCCGAAGGACGTGCTCCAGAACGAGATGACCTGGTACTGGCCATCAGACGACGAGGTTGCCGCCTCGCTGCCCGGCTACCGACCGACCACCAAGGGTGACCAGCGGATGATCAAGGAGGCCGCCCGGCTGATCCTGGCCGCCGAGCGCCCGATCCTGTACGCCGGAGGCGGAATGCTCAAGGCCCGCGCCGCCGACGCGTTGCGTGAACTGGCCGAACTGACCGGGATCCACGTCGTCACCACGTTGATGGCACGCGGTGTGTTTCCCGACGACCACCCGCAATGCCTCGGTATGCCGGGCATGCATGGCACCGCCACCGCCACCACGGCGATGCAGAAGAGCGATCTGCTGATCGCCCTCGGTGCCCGCTTCGACGACCGGATCACCGGCCGCGTCAATTCGTTCGCGCCCGAGGCCAAGATCATCCACGTCGACATCGACCCGGCCGAACAGGGCAAGGTCCGCAAGCCCGACGTCCCGATCGTCGGCGACTGTCGCCTCGTCACCGAAGAACTGATCATCGCAATCCGCGACTTGCTCGCCGGTGACGCCGTCCAAGCTGACATCGGCCCGTGGAGGAGCCGGATCTCTGGCTGGCAGGAAATGTTCCCGACCACGTTCGAGATGTCGGAACCTGGCGGCGCGCTCAAGCCGCAGTACTGCCTGGAGAAGTTGCGCGACGCCGCACCTGACGGCACGATCCTGACGAGCGGTGTCGGCCAGCATCAGATGTGGTCGTCGTTGCATTGGAAGTTCAACGAGCCGTACACGTGGGTCAACTCGGGTGGCCTCGGCACAATGGGCTTCTCGATTCCTGCTGCGATCGGTGCCAAGGTCGGTCGCCCTGACCGTACGGTGTGGGCCGTCGATGGTGACGGTTGCTTCCAGATGACCGCACAGGAACTGGTGACGGCGACCGTCGAGCGGATTCCGATCAAGGTCGCGTTGCTGAACAACAGCTACCTCGGCATGGTTCGCCAGTGGCAGGAGATGTTCTACGGCGAGCGCTACAGCGAGGTCTACCTCTCGACCGAGTGCCCCGACTACGTCAAGTGGGCCGAGGCAATGGGGTGCGTCGGTATCCGCGTCGAGTCGCCGGAAGAGGTCGAGCCGGCAATCGAGAAGGCCAACTCGATCAACGACCGCACCGTCGTCGTCGAGTTCCGCACCGACTCTGACGAGAAGGTGTTCCCGATGGTTCCAGCCGGTCAGTCAAACGACGACCTTCTCGTCCACCCGACACAGCAGACCAACCGGGAGTATTTGTCATGACCGCGATCAATCCGCACGGCTCCTCATTGAACCATCACATGTTGTCGGTCCTCGTCCAGAACCGACCGGGTGTGCTCGCCCGTGTCGCCAGCCTGTTCGCCCGCCGCGGTTACAACATCTACTCGCTGGCGGTCGCTCCCGCTGAGGACGAGGGCATGAGCCGAATTACGATCGTCGTCGATGTCGATTCGTCGCCGCTCGAACAGATCGTGAAGCAGCTCTACAAGCTGATCGAGGTCGTCAAGATCAATGAGCTTGACCCGCGCCACTCTGTCGAGCGCGAGTTGCTGCTCGCCACAGTCCGCACCCAGCCCGAGGTTCGTGGCCAGGTGCTCGAACTCGTGACGATCTTCGAAGGCAAGATTCTCGCCGTCGGTGCCGATGCGCTGACGATCAGTTTGGAGGGACACCCTGACAAGCTGGATGATTTCGAGGAACTACTCGGTGACTTCACGATCGTCGAGCTCCAACGGACCGGCAGGGTTGCCCTGCCGAAACTAGATCGGGGTGCGCGCCTGCGTCCCGAAGACCCCCAACACCGCTAACAAATCAATTGGAAAGGTGAGCTGAGATGGCCGCCAATGTGTACTACGAAGCCGACGCTGACCCGTCGATCATCCGAGGCCGCAAGGTCGCCATTATCGGCTACGGCTCGCAGGGGCATGCCCACGCCCTGAACTTGAAGGAGTCAGGCGTCGAGGTGTGTGTCGGCCTGCGCGAGGGCTCCTCGTCGGTTGCCAAGGCGCAGAACGCCGGGTTGACCGTCAAGACGATCGAAGATGCGTCGGCGTGGGCCAACGTGATCATGATCCTCGCCCCCGACACCGAGCAGAAGCGGGTCTTCGACGAGTCAATCGCCGCCCACCTGCAGCCCGGCGACGCGATCGCCTTTGCCCATGGTTTCAACATTCGTTTCGGTCGGATCACGGCACCAGCGGGCGTCGACTCGATCATGATCGCCCCGAAGGGTCCAGGCCACCTCGTGCGACGTACCTACGTCGAGGGTGGTGGCGTGCCAGCCTTGATCGCTGTTGATCAGGACGCCACCGGCGACGCAAAGGCGCTCGCTCTCTCATACGCCGAGGCGATCGGTGGCGCTCGCGCCGGCGTGATCGAAACCACATTCCCAGAAGAGACCGAGACCGACTTGTTCGGTGAACAGGTCGTGCTGTGTGGTGGCCTCACCCGGTTGGTGCAGGTCGGCTTCGAGACGCTGACCGAGGCCGGTTACGCCCCAGAGATGGCATATTTCGAATGCTTACACGAGGTCAAGCTGATCGTCGACCTGATGTACGAAGAGGGCATCGCCGGTATGCGTTACTCGATCTCCGACACTGCCGAGTACGGCGATCTGACTCGCGGCCCGCGGATCATCACGGCCGACACCAAGGCTGAGATGAAGAAAATTCTTGGCGAGATTCAGTCGGGCCAGTTCGCCGAAGAGTGGGTCGCCGAGAGCGAGTCAGGTCGGGTCAACTATCACCGTCTGCAAGACGAGGGGAAAGCCCACCCGATCGAAGTTGTCGGTGCCCATCTCCGGGCGATGATGCCCTGGATCAGCGCCGGCAAGCAAAAGGTCGCCGAAGCCAGCGGTGGTGCCAGCTGACCAACTGGCCGGGCGTAGAACGTTTGGTGTCAGACACCAAACGTTCCAACTCGTCGAGATCTGTACCTTTCGCGCCGGGTACTTTTGGTGTCTGACACCAAACGTTCGGGCCGCGAGCTAACTGGCTAAGACGGCGACTTGGCAGGCGAGGCGCATCATGTTGTCGACGCCTTGTTTGAGCGCCTCGTCGCTGATCCGTTCGGTTTCGCCGTCCTCGCCGAGCAGGTCTGAGACAGTCATCATCGCCAGCGCCTCGATGCCGTGGACGGCGGCGACGGTGTACATCATCGCCGCTTCCATCTCGACTCCGATGTGACCGACGCGCTTCCAGCGGGCGAACATCGTCGGGTCTGGATTGTAGAACACACCGCTGGAAACGACCGGCCCGACGTGCACTGTGGCACCTTGCTCCCGGCTCAATCGCGCCGCAACTTCGGCGAGTTCGAACGTCGCCGTCGGTGCGTACGAGGTCATCTGGGCGTACCGCAACGGGGTCTCATCGTCTGCTGTGGCACTGAGCGCGAGCACGGTGTCGCCCATCTTGATCCCATTCTTGAGCCCTCCGCAGGTACCCACACGAATTAATCGTTTCGCTCCCAGCATCACGAGTTCCTCGAACACGATTCCCGCCGATGGGCAACCCATCCCGGTCGTCTGCACGCTGATCGGTGAACCGTCGAACGTACCGGTAAAGCCGAGCAGGCCACGTTCCTCGTTGACGCACCGAAACCCTGGGTCAAAGAACGTCTCGGCGATATAGCGGGCACGCCGCGAGTCGCCAGGGCAGAGCACATTGGGTGCGTAGTCGCCTGGTTCGGCGCGCAAGTGAATCGGCATCGCACCAGCGTAGAGTCGGCGGCAACGTTCACTCGACAGGGAGCAACAAGCGTGGCACCACAGATTGGTTCAGGGTCAGCGGGGCAGGGTAGTGAAGCGGTGCGCGTCAGCACGGTACTGGGTGAGCGTCAGGGCCCTGTCGGCACGGCCTGGACGACTGCGCTCGCCACGCCAACAGCCGGTCATTCGCCGTTCGTCGTCGTCGCCAAGCCCAACCTGCCGGTGGTGCCGTTCACGTTGTTGGTGCCAGCGGTTGGTGTGTTGGATCAGCGACACGCCGAACTGACGATGGGTGCCGCTCAGGCTGGCGTCGCGGCGGCGGTGCTGGATCTCAAAATGGATGATCCGGCGGGGGAGTTCTGCCTGATCGCCTCGGTCTGGA
>JANOTN010000242.1:0-33688 GCA_031416375.1 Ilumatobacteraceae bacterium | reverse complement strand
CATGGCGCATTTGATCGGCTAGTTTCGCGGCATGGAGATTGACTCGTTGGTGACAGCGATGCGCTCGCGGGGCGGCGAGTTACCCGGGGTCGAAGTGAAGTCGGCCGCCGGTGGTCTGCCCGATTCGATCACGGAAACGATGAGCGCGTTCGCGAACCTTCCGGGTGGCGGTCTGATTGTGCTCGGGCTCGACGAGGCCGCTGGCTTCCAGCCGGTTGCGTTGAAGAACGCGGTTGCGCTTGCTGCGGGGGTCGTGAGCCGGGCCCGTCAGGCGTTCCAGCCCGAGGTGCACGTTGACGTCGACATGCAAACGTTCGAGGGTTCAGATGTGGTGGTGGCCCGCGTACGCGAGCTGGCGGCTTCTGCCAAGCCGTGCTTCGTGAAGCGCAGCGGTCAGGCGTACCTCCGTTTCGCCGACGGCGACTACGCGTTGTCGCAGCTTGAGATCGAAGGTTTCATCTCGAATCGATCGCGCCCACGATGCGATGAGGTTGCAGTGGCTGGCGCTACCAAGGCCGACTTCGAAGCCGACCGAGTCAGCGACTTCCTCGCCACGGCGCGCTCGTCCGATCGTCGGTTGGCGCGCATCACCGATGACGCCGAGCTCTTGCGGCGCACTGGTGTCGTCGGCCTCACTGGCGAACCGACCGTCGCCGGACTGATTGGGCTGGGCGAATACCCGCAACAGTTCCTCCCTCACTACGCGATTCGAATCGCATCATTGCCGGACACATCAAACGCATCCGTTCGTGCGCTCGACGAAGCGACGTTCACTGGCCCGATCGCGGCGATGCTCGAGGACGCCGTGGCCTGGACGGCGCGTAATAGCCGTCGACGGCTCGTCGCCGACGCTGCGACTGGCCACGTTCGCGAGTTCCTTGATCCACCCGCGGTCGCCGTTCGAGAACTGGTGTCGAACGCGCTCGTGCATCGAGATCTCGCGGAATGGTCGACGTCACGCTCGATCGAATGTCGCCTCTCCCCAGACACGTTCCGGTTGACCAATCCCGGTGGCCTCTACGGAATTACCGTAGATCGGCTCGGAGTCCACCCGTTGACGTCTGCTCGCAATCGACGGCTCGTTGAGATCTGCAAGTTCATCCGGACGAACGACGGCAACGTCGTCGAGGCTCTCGCCAGCGGCATCCCCGCTGCCTTGGCGGCAGTGCGAGAGGCTGGCATGCCCGACCTCGAGTTCTACGACCAAGGCATCACGTTCACTGTCACGATCCGACGAGAAACGGCCGTGCGGATACCCGTGCCGACGGGGACATTTCGCCGGATCGGAAGTGACAGTTCCGAGCTGCTCGAACTCTTGACGACCTCGAAGACCGTCGCCGAGCTCGCCGCCGAGCTCGGAATCTCTGCCAACGCTGTGCGCAAACGGCTCACGTCGTTGCGCTCCGCCGGCCTTGTGACCCAACACGGCGGACGAGGACGGCATACCACTTACGAGCGGTCGCTGTGAGTCGATGACGTGAAGTCATCCGTCTCGGCGTCTCCGCCAGACCGGATGTGGGCACGCCATCGAACACGTGCCGCACCACGTCGGTGAAAGCGCTACCGAGGACACAGACGTGGCACAAGAACCCGGCGACGATCATGCGACATCTGTGCACCAAGCAATCAGAAACCGTGCTACCGATCACGTCCTGTTGCACGATGCGACGACTGCCGCGCAGCCCGGTAGCTGTTGTGTTCTGGGGCGTTGCCTCGCAGCCGACGAAACACAACGTCTACGTACTCAGCTTTCTAGGCTGCGGATTGTCGAGAATCGACGATCCGGCGATAAGCCCGTGACCAGGTGTTTTGGAGCGGATGACGGGGACCGAACCCGTGTTCTCAGCTTGGGAAGCTAGAAGGGAACAGTCTGTCTCGGGCCTGCGTGAGGCACGTTTCCCCTGCTAGACGGCACTACTGAGGTGTATGCCAGTCGACCGTAGATGCCCCGTTTTGACCTCTGTTTGCCGTTGTTCTAGGCACGCCGTAGGCACGAAACGGAACATCAGCTTGTGACTCAGCCACGTCAACGCCGGTCGTGATCAAGCGTGTCAGCTCACTTCTAAGAGCTGTTGGATTCTTTGGTGTGACAGACCGAGTAGTTCGCTGGTGTCGCGGCGACTCAGTCCGAGATCGGTGAGTTGCTTCGCTGCACGAGCGGTCTGTTCCATCGCGTGCATCCCGGCTCGATCGGCTTCCGTGCGTGCTCGCGTTGCACGTTCAGCGACGACGGCGAGTGCTTTCGGGAGTTGATCGTGGATGACGAGGACGTCGGCATCGCGATCAAGCCACAACGCAAGGGCTTCGCGGATTCTGGACTGCGCTTGACGCAGGCTACGTCCGTAGGTTTGGCAGCCGTCGATCCCGTCGATGCGGACGTTCCAGGCGTCGTCGGTGGTGTCGTGTTCGTAAATCGCGGTGTAGTTCTTTCTAGCGCTCATCGCAGCCATCCTTTGTGAAGGCAGGGTTCAAGGGCCCGCTCGATTGCTCGCAGCGTTCCCGTTGGTATGTCTTGGTTGGCGTGGACCGGCACAACCGTCTGGCAGCCGCCAGGGCAGCGGATGATGACATGCGACCCGCGTTGACGAACCCGAGCGCAGCCGCTCCGTTCGACTATCCGTAGGATCTCTCGTCCGGTCACATCGTCTACTCTACTAGACAATCTTGTGCCGGACGAGGCCCCAGGTAGTCATTCGCGGGCCTAAGCCATCGCTGTCCGATCGGTCGACATCACCTGTGGTGCGCCGCTTCCGGACCGGCCGCGTCCTGTCCAGAGTCAGAATCGGTGCGACTGGCGGCAGCGACGAACGGTCCGGTGTCAACCGTCAATGTGAGCCGAATACATTGTCACGAAGAAAGTCATCGACGTCTCGACCGGTCACACACCCGATTTGCTGGTGATCCGGGTGTAGACGATCGATTGTCCGTCCGGTGACCAGGAGGGGTCGTCGAGCCTGGGCCGGGCAAAGATGACAATGATCACAACAGAGAGTCCAAAATCTACCGATTTAACTGGGCTTTTGTGACTCAATCGAGTGGAGCGGGTGACGGGAATCGAACCCGCGTTCTCAGCTTGGGAAGCTGATGTTCTGCCTCTGAACTACACCCGCGTGGCCCGGTTGCCGGGCCGAGCGACCAGACTAGCGGTCGATCGTCACCTGATTGACTTCCTGCGCCGCGTGGACGGATGAAGGGAGACCGGCGATCAAGTCGGCACGATCGTTCACCGACGTGTTCTGGCTGAACGTTTTCTCCGTGAGCGTGCATGACGTCACAGTGCGCAGGTGGGCCGCACGATTTTCTGATGCCGGGCACCCTGATCGAACCCAAGGCGCCCGGACGGTAGGCTTTGCGAGGTGAGCGTTAGCGACCCCGCCGTCATCGGCTCCACCCGTGCTCGGTCCTCGATTGAGGAACTCGACGCGGCGCGGTTGCAAGAGCGCTTCGCCGGGCTCGGGCTCACGTGCATCGTCGAGGCCGCCGAACGACAGCCCGTCCGAGTGGCGGGCGAGATCCGTGGCACCCGACACTCGGGCTACGACGATGCGCCGCTCGTCGCCGTAACGATCGACGACGGCACGGGGACCGCTCTAGCCGTGTTCAGCGGTCGCCGTCGCATCCGCGGCCTCGACTCAGGCCGCACGGTGATCATCGAGGGCGTTGGTCGTCGCGAGCGTGATCATCTCGTGATCCACAACCCCGCTTACACCTTGCTCGCCTGACGGATCGCGTCGGCGAAACGTGTCGGTCACCCGACCAGCAGTGTGCGGACGTCTGCCTCGGACTCCTCGTTGACGAGCATGAGCACCTCGTCTCCGACGAGCAGCGTGGTATCGCCCCGCGGGACCACGACGCTGCCAGCCCGGATCACGGCGACGACGGTAGAGTTGCGCGGAAACGGGATGGCCGCCAGGTCCTTTCCTTCGACCGGCGTGCCCTCGGCGAGAGTGACCTCGACGAGTTGGGCCCGCCCGCCGGGGAGCGACATCAGGCGCACGAGCGTGCCGACGGAGACGGCTTCCTCGACGAGTGCCGTCAGGAGGTGCGGTGTCGACACGGCGACATCAACACCCCAGGCCTGGTCGAACAGCCAACGGTTCTCGGGGTGGTTCACCCGGGCCAGGACGCGGGGCACGGCGAACTCCTGCTTGGCCAGCATCGAGATCACCAGATTGTCTTCGTCGTCACCGGTGACGGCGACGACGACATCGACCGTCTCGGCACCGGCGGCGATCAGTTCAGTGACCTCGCACGCGTCGGCGGTGACGACCTTGGTGCCCGCCAGTGACTCGAGGTCGCGGAGTTGCTCGATGCGAGCCGGGTTGACGTCGATCATGGTGACCTCGTGCCCGACGGCTGATAGGTCGGCGGCAATGAAGGCACCGACCTTGCCGGCACCAGCGATCAGGACCTTCATTAGTGCACCTTCCGTTCGTGGCCGGTTGCCATTCGATGCTCGAACGCATCAAACTGGTCGGACGAGACAGCGACGTGGACGATGTCGCCTTCCTGGCCGATCAACTCCGAAGAGGGCAGCAGCGCCACGCCCAACCGTCGCACCGAAACGAGTCGACTGACGCCCGGCTGATCGAGCGTCGACAACGTCGCGCCGGCCATCGTCGGCGGCAACACACGCTCGACCAACACGATGCGGGCGCTCGGATCGATCCAAACGACGCCACTTGCAGCGGGGAGGATACGACGCATCGCCTGCTCGATCGTCTGGTCGACGGTGGCGACAGTGGGGATGCCCAGTCTTTCGTAGATCGCCGCGCGGCGTGGGTCGTAGATTCGGGCCACGACGCGTGGCACCTCGAAGCGCTCGCTGGCGACGCGGGCGATCACGATGTTCGAGTTGTCGCCGTTCGTCACGGCGGCGAGCGCCGAGGCCCGCGTGATTCCGGCTTCGTGGAGCAGTTCGCGGTCGAACCCGATGCCGACGAGGCGTTGCACGTCGACGTCGATCGGAAGTCGCCGGAACGCCTCCTTACGTTTATCGATGACCGCCACGGTGTGGCCTTCCGACGTGAGTCGGCGGGCCAGCCCGGAGCCCACGCGGCCGCAGCCGACGATGATCACATGGTTCGTGCGTTCGTCCATTTTCATTCCTTCATCGCGGGGACGGTTCGAACTCGTCGTCCTGGTGGTCACGGACGTGGACCGGCACCGTCGTCACCACGGTGTTGCGCCGCTTGCGCAGTCGCGCCCGCAGGAGTAGTGCGCTGTGGTTGTGCAACGGTTGCTCCCACCAGTGTTCGACCACGAACTCTGAGAGTACGACGGTGATGACGTCGTCGGAGCGTTCGGCGTCGAGTTCGTCGATCACCTTGAGCAGCGGACCGGTGAGGTCGCGATAGGGCGAGAACACGATGCGCAGCTCGACAGGGATGCGATGCTGCTCCCAGGCGTCCTCCATCGCGTGCTGTTCTGCCGGGCTGGTCACCACGCTGACGGCGATGAGTCGGTCGGGAGTCATCGAACGGGCATACGCTATGGAGTGGAGCACGGCTCGGTTGACCTTGCCGACGGGGACCACGACGGTATGGGCGTGGCGGGCGACACGAAGCTCGGACGGCGCGGCCAAGGCGCGCTTCACCCGCTTGTAGTGGCGGTTGATCAACTTGAAGTTGATGACGATGAACGGGATTAAGGCGACGGGGATCCACGCGCCCTTGGTGAACTTCGAGACCACAATCACCATGAGCACAATGAAGGTGGCGACGGCGCCGATCATGTTCACGGCCTGGTGGCGGCGCCAGTTCGGTTCCTGAAGGCGCTTGTGGTGGACGACCATGCCGTACTGCGAGAGCGTGAAGCCGCAAAAGACGCCGACGGCGTAGAGCGGGATGAGTTTGCTCGTGTTGCCGCCAAAGGCGACGATCAGCCCACCCGCGACGGCTGCCAACGAGATGACGCCGTTCGAGAACACGAGCCGGTCACCGCGGTTGGCGAGCTGACGAGGCATGTACCCATCGGTGGCGATGATCGAGCTGACCCGTGGGAAGTCTGCGAACGCCGTGTTGGCGGCCAGGATCAAGATCGCGAACGTCGCGAACTGCAAGACGTAGTAGGGGACCGTCTCGCCGTTGAACACGGCCCGCGCCATCGTCGACAACAATGTCTCGGTCTCCGAAGGGGTCGGCCGCAATCGAGCACCAAGCACCGAGATCCCGAAGAACGCGGTGCCGAGGATCACGCCCATCCACACGAGCGTGGCGGCGGCGTTGCGCGACTCGGGCTTGCGGAACGCCGGCACACCGTTGGAGATCGCTTCGACCCCGGTGAGGGCCACCGCTCCCGATGCGAAGGCGCGCATGAACAGCAAGACGGTGAGGCCGGTGACCAGCTTGCCGTTCTCGGTGACCTCGTCGATCACCTCCTGGTTCGGGGGCAAGGCGGGGAGGTGACCGGTGTAGGAGCGAATCAGGCCGACGACGATCAACGCCGCCAGGGCCACCACGTAGATGTACGTCGGTCCAGCGAATAGGCGGCCGGATTCCTTCAGGCCGCGGAGGTTGGCCAACATCATCACCGTCACGAAACCGAGGCACAGCAACACGCGTTCGGGGTACAGCTCGGGGAACGCCGACGTGATCGCAGCGACGCCGGCCGACACCGACACGGCGACTGTGAGGATGTAATCGACGAGCAGTGAGGCCCCGGCGACGAGTCCGGGCATCTCGCCGAGATTCTCGCGGCTAACGATGTACGAGCCGCCGCCACTGGGATAGGCGAAGATGGTCTGCCGGTAGCTCGTCATCACGAGTACGAGCAGCACCATGACGATGATCGAGATCGGGACGAGCTGCCCAAGAGCGACCGACAGCCCGACAACTGGGAGAAGAACGAGCAGGATCTCCTGGCTGGCGTATGCCGTCGACGAGATCGCGTCGGAGGCAAACACCGCCAGGCCGACCGGCTTACCGAGTCGCTGTTGATGCTCCTGGTCGGTGGCAAGCGGGTCACCGACGAAGATCCGCTTGAGCCGACTCACGGCGCGACGATCCGCTCGGGCTCGCCCGCGGTCGCGTGGCGGAGGCAGAGGCGGAGGCGGGTGATCTCGACGTTGTCGTTCACGATGTCGATGTCTCCGAGGAAGTAGACGGCATTGTCACAGCAACGCCGCAGGGTACGCCGTCGCCGTCGCCGAGCATAAATCGCGATCCCACTTGCGACCAACCTGAATCCCAAGATCGGTGGATTCAGGTTAACCATCAAAGGGCGCATGGAGCGGACCGTAGTGTCGGTGCTTCTCAGTATCGTGTGAGTTCGTGATCCTGTCGGACCGGACTCTTCGTGAGCAGCTTGCGGCTGGCCGCATTGTCATCGACCCTCTCGACGAATCGTTGATTCAGCCTTCGTCGATCGACGTACGAATCTCGAACCTGTTTCGTGTGTTCCGGAACCACACAAGCGGCGTAATCGACGTCAAGCAGGACCAGACGGCGCTGACCGAACTGGTCGAGATCGACCCAACCAATCCAGACGCGGCGTTCATGCTGCACCCAGGTGAGTTTGTGCTCGGATCAACGTTGGAACGGATCGCCGTTCCCGATGACCTGGTAGCTCGGATCGAGGGCAAATCCAGTTTGGGCCGACTCGGGCTGCTGATCCACTCGACGGCGGGGTTCATCGATGCGGGCTTCGACGGACACATCACGCTCGAGTTGGCGAATGTCGCCAGCCTGCCGATCACGCTGTATCCGGGGATGAAGATCGGTCAGGTCAGTTTCATGCACATGACCACACCGGCCGATAACCCGTACGGCAAAGGTGCCAACGGTTCGAAGTACCAAGGCCAGCGCGGCCCGACCCCGAGCCGCTACTTCGAGAACTTCCACTGACTGCCGGTCTTCGTTGCACGAGGTGCGGCGGTCGTACTGCGAACAACCAACGACGGTGCGATCACACGGTGCACAGCTTGAGTGCGGCCGCCTTCGACGCGGTCAATCAACGCGTCGATGGCCAGTTCACCAAGCTGCTCACGGTGCTGGTCGACGGTGGTCAATCCGATGTGTCGGAGTGCGGCGACCGATGTGTTGTCGTAACCGACAAGAGAAATGTCGTCGGGCACGGTGAATCCCGAATCGTCGAGTGTGTCGAGCACGCCGAGCGCGCTGAGGTCGTTTCCGGCAAAGACCGCGGTGACCGGCCGTCCGCTTGCCAACGCTTGTTGTGCTGCAAGCGCGCCCGATGCCTCCGTGAACGCGGCCGACACCACATGGGGCGCGAAACCGTGTCGGTGCATCGTCGCTTGATACCCGGCGAGCCGCTGCGCGGAACCCGCTCCGCGCCCGCCGTCAATGTGACAAATATGGCGATGCCCCAATTCGATGAGATGCTCGACGACCATTTGGGCACCCATGAAGTCGTCGTTGTTGATCGTGTCGACAACGGTCGAATCCATCGGGCGGCTGACGACGACGATCGGCACGGATCGAGCAGCCTGCTCGATCATGGCCGAACTTACCCGCGAACCGGTCAGAATCACGCCGTCGACGCGGTAGTCGATGAACGTCTCGATTGCACGGGTCTCGTCGTCGTCGTTCAAGAAGGCGCTGTTCATCAGCAGGCGATAGCCGCCAGCGTCGGCGGCGCGCTTGATCCCATCGGCAACACTCGGGAAGTAGGGGTTGTGGAGGTCGTTGATCAGCAACCCGAACGTTCGTGTCTGCTTGCTTGCGAGATGTCGGGCGATCAGATTCGGGCGGTAGCCCAGTTCGTCGGCGGCTCGCCGGACAGCAGCGCGCGACGAGTCGCTGACCTTGTCGGACCCGCGGAGCGCCAGACTCACCAGAGCGCGCGACACGCCGGCTCGCTGAGCGACGTCGTCCATTGTTGGCTTGGGCACCTCGAACCGGATTCCTTTCCCATATTCGTCATCGATAGTTGACAGACGTCGATTGAAGCACAATGATTAGAGCGCTTCAACAAGTTGAAGCAATCCATGGGGGATTGACGATGCAGAGGTCACCACGTGACCGCTCGTCCGAAGTTCCTCGTTGCACTTCCACGAAATAACTAGAGGGGGAGAACACCCACATGAGAAAAATGCGTACTGCAGTCGCACCGATCGCAGCCCTATCACTGGTCCTCGCTGCCTGCGGCGGCGACGATGAGGCCGATACCGCAACCGGCGGCGACGACACAACTGTCAGCGACACGGCGGCCAACGAGACCGCCGACACTGCCGACCCTGCCGACACTGCCGACACTGCCGACACTGCCGAGTCGGCACCGTCCAGCGCCGTCGACACAGTTGACGCAACCCAAGGTGCCGACCTGACGTTCCACATGATCACGCACTCTGACAGCGGCCCGTTCTGGTCAGTTGTCAAGCGTGGCATGGAGGCCGCCGGCGAAGACCTCGGGGTCAACGTCGTTTGGCTCGAGTCGGTCAACGACCCCGGCGTCCAAGTCCAGCTCATCGAGCAGGCCGTGGCCGAGGGTTCAGACGGCATTGCCGCATCGTTGCCGAGTCCCGACCAATTGATCGCACCCTTGCAGGCGGCTGTTGCGGGTGGAATTCCGGTGATCACGCTCAACTCGGGCTCGAACGATTACCAGTCGATTGGTGCGCTCACGCACGTTGGCCAGACCGAGTTCATCGCAGGTCAAGGCGCAGGCGAACGCTTCAACGATCTCGGCGCGACCAAGATCCTGTGTGGTCGTCAGGAAGAGTCGAACGTGGCACTCGAAGAGCGTTGCAACGGTCTCATTGACACGTTCAGTGGCGAGGTCGTTTCCGAGTTCGTCGGGCTCGACGCCGACCAGACTGAGCAGCAGAACGCGATCGCAACGGCCCTCCAGGCCGACCCGGCGATCGATGGTTTCATGGGTACAGGTCCGGTCATCGCGATGTCAGGATTGAACGCCGCAGCCGATGCAGGTCGTGAGATGAAGGGTGTTGCCGGTTTCGACATCACCCCGGAGATCATCGACGCCATCGAGGCGGGCGACATTGCGTTCACCATCGACCAGCAGCAATACCTGCAAGGTTACCTGCCGATCTTGCTTCTGTACTTGAACGTCACGAACCAGAACACCGCTGGAGGTGGCCTACCGATCCTCACCGGTCCGGGCTTTGTGACGCCGGAGAACGCCGCCGCCGTCAAGGCGCTTGTGGCCGCCGGTACTCGCTAGACAGTTCACAACTGACGCGGCCACCCGGCAGCGTCGAAACGGGTGAGTGGGGGCCGGTTCTTCGGGCCGACCCCCACTCACAGCAGATCTCTGTAATCGCATGCCCTGTCCGCAACGATTCTGTCCGCAACGATTCCTTGGGGGGACCACGTCACGATGACTGACACCACCGTGCCACTGCCGTCTACGACACTCGCCGCTGGGGTCGGTGACGAACGCGTCGCCTACCGAGGCGTGTTTCAGCGGTTCTTCATCCGACCCGAGATCGGCGCAATGATCGGCGGCGTCGGGATCTGGATCTTCTTCTGGGCAGTTTCCCGCGCGTTCGGGACGACCGCAGGTGCGTCGCTGCTCATCGACAATGCATCAACTGTCGGCATCATGGCTGTCGCCGTGTCGATGTTGATGATCGGCGGCGAGTTTGACCTCTCCGCTGGTGCGAACACCGGCGCGATGGGGATCTTGACGGTGTTGCTTTCAAAGGAAGCTGCCGAGTTCGGAGGTGCCGGGCTGACCCTCCACATTGCGATTCCGATCTCGCTAACGGTAGCTCTCGGGATTGGCTGGCTGAACGGCTGGCTGGTCGAGAAGACGAAGCTTCCAAGCTTCACGATCACGCTTGCCACGTATTACGTGTTGATCGGAGCGAAGCTCGGTTTCTCGAAGCGGATCGTCGATCAGATTCAGGTCGGTGACATCCGAGATGCCGAGGGTCACGGTTTTTGGGTGAATGTCTTCGCCAAGGAGTGGATCCGCAACGAGCACACCTTCGAGAGCCGCGACAGGGTGTATCTCGCGGCAATGCTGCTCGCCATCGCGCTGATCGTTGTCGCGATCGTCGAAATGCATTTCAATCGGCGCCACAGTGGCCCGAAGGCCGCCGGAATTCCGGTGTTTCTGCTCGGGCTCGTCGGCATCGTCGTGGGCATCGTCGTGCTCCACAACACCGACACCACGTCGGGCAACTGGATCGGCGGTGCGATCATCGCGCTTGGCACGCTGGTCGGTTTGTACGGCTTCGGCGCGTGGCGATTCGAGCCGGTCGGGGAGCGCGGTTCGATGCAAATCACGCCAGAGGTCGTGAGGTACGTCGGTCTCGGAGTGCTTGGTGTCACCATCGCGATCCTTGTGGCGTGGCGGATGGAGGCCAACTACCCCAACGCCGACGGCGTCGAGGAAGAGTTCTTCTTCCCGTTTACCAAGCAAGGTTTCCGAGCCGCTTCGTTCCTGTTGTTCGGTGCCGTCGGTTTCACGATGCTGTTGGTGGGTGGTGCCAAGGCGCGGCGAGTGGCCGGTGTCACGCGCACCGTCGCCTCGTTCATCATCTGCGCAGCGATCGTCGTGGTGGCGTTCTTCGTCCGCGGCGAGTCGACATCCGTGAAGTTCCGTGCCGAAGCGTTCAGTGTGCTGCTCGGGCTCGGCTTGTTCGTCCTTGCCTGGACTCTACTCGGTCTGTTTTTCGAGGAGCGCAAGACCGTCGACGCCCCCGCTGACCGGCTAGGCCGATGGTTGGTCACCGCCGCACTCCTACTCGGAACGGTTGGAATTCTCACCAAGCTGCTGTTCGTGAAAGCCGCCGAACTCGAAGCCGACATCGATCCAGCGAAGTTCAGCATGCGCACCGTCTGGTTCATCGCCTTCACTGCCGTCATGGTGTGGGTGCTGGGTAACACTCGCTTCGGTAGTTGGACGTTTGCCGTCGGCGGCAACAAGGAGGCATCGCGTCAGGTCGGTGTGCCTGCCGCTCGTACGAAGACGCAACTATTCATGCTGGTGTCGGGAGCGGCGTGGCTCGTCGGCATGCTGCTGGCTTTCCGCCTCAACACCATCCAGTCAAACACCGGTAACGGTGAGGAGTTTGATTACATCATCGCCGCCGTAGTCGGCGGCACACTCTTGACCGGAGGGTATGGCACCGCGTTAGGCGGAGCACTGGGTGCCGCCATCGTGGGTATGGCCACGTTGGGTTTCACGAGCGCACGGTGGAACTCGGACTGGCGGTTCCTGTTCCTCGGAGTGATCCTCCTGCTGGCGATGCTCGCCAATCGCTCGATCCGAACCAAGGCGGAAGGCCTCCGACGATGACCGCACACCTGCTCGAACTCGACAACATTTCCAAGTACTACGGAAACATCATCGCTCTCCGCGACGTCAGCACGTACGTCAACGCCGGCGAGGTCACCTGTGTGCTCGGTGACAATGGTGCCGGCAAGTCCACGTTGATCAAGATCCTTGCCGGCGTGCACCAACAGACTGAAGGTTCGATTCGATTGAACGGCGAAGAAGCCCGCTTCGACTCACCCCGCGATTCGCTTGCCAAGGGCATCGCCACCGTCTACCAGGATCTGGCGATGGTGCCGTTGATGTCGGTGTGGCGCAACTTCTTCCTTGGATCTGAGCCGACCAAGAGCATCGGCCCGCTGAAGTGGATCGACAAGTCCGAGGCCAAGCGCGTCGCCAAAGCCGAGATGCGGAAGATGGGCATCGACATTCGTGACACCGAGCAGCCTGTCGGCACACTGTCCGGTGGCGAACGGCAGTCGGTGGCGATCGCCCGTGCAGGGTACTTCGGGGCGAAAGTGCTGATTCTCGACGAACCGACCTCGGCACTCGGTGTCAAACAGTCCGGGGTGGTGTTGAAGCGCATCGTTGATGCCCGCAAACAAGGCCTCGCTGTGATCTTCATCACCCACAACCCGCGCCATGCATACCCGGTTGGCAACCGTTTCCTAATCCTCAACCGCGGTCAGTCGATGGGTTCATTCGCCAAGGAAGAGATCAGCATCGACGAACTCACGCAGCTGATGGCAGGTGGTGCCGAACTTGAGGCGTTGGAACACGAACTGCAGTCGGCGGATTCCGGCGACCGCTGACGCACACTGGTTGCCATGTCTTCGCGTCGTCGGCTGGGTATCGGTGTGATCGGTTTTGGATGGATGGGCCAGGCCCACTCACGGTCAGCGGCGCGGATCGCGTCGCTGTTTCCCGAGCGCGAGTTCGATGTCGACCTGATCATCTGTGGCGACAATGTCCCTGCCCGTCAGGTTCAGGCCGTCGAGGGGTTCGGATTCCGAGAAGTCACGGGTGATTGGCGTGCGGTGGTTGACCACGCTGATGTCGATGTTGTCTATATCACGGCACCCAACATGCTGCACGAGGAACTGGCGATCGCTGCGGCTCAGGCTGGCAAGGCTGTGTTTTGCGAGAAGCCCGTGGGCGGTAAGCCGGATCAAACGGTCCGCGTCGAATCTGCGGCCCGGCGGGCGGGCGTGATCACCGGGGTCGGCTACAACTATCGCTGGGCACCCCTCGTGCAGCACGCCAAGCAACTGATCGCCGACGGCCGCTTGGGTACGATTACCAACTACCGCGGCCGCTTCTTCTCGATGTACGGCGCTGATCCGATGGGTTTGCTGTCATGGCGGTTCTCGATCGATGAGGCCGGACACGGTGCGTCTTCCGACATCTTGTCGCACGCTGTTGACCTGGCGACGATGTTGATCGGTCCGATCACGTCAGTTGCCGGTACGAAGGAAACCTTCATCAAGGACCGCCCGCTCCCCAAGCCAGGCGGCACGCACTACGACCGCGGTGAGCCAGGCGACCCGACCGGGGCGGTCACCAACGAGGACTACGCAGCGGCGCTTGTCGTGTTTGCCAACGGTGCGCGAGGCACGTTTGAATCGTCGCGCTCTATCATCGGGCCCGAATCGCAGATGGCGTTCGACGTGTACGGCACGAAGGGCGCATTGCGCTGGAACCTCGAAACCATGAACGAGTTGGAAGTGTTCCTCGTCGACGATGACGGCCGGGCCCCACGCGGCTACACCAAGGTCTATGCCGGTGATCGCTACCCGTATCACGGGCACTTCGCGCCAGGCGACGCCAACTCGATCGGCTATGAAGACCTCAAAGTTATCGAGAACTACGAGTTCCTGTCAGCAGTGGCACGCGGCCAACAGCACGAACCCGGGTTCGCCCAAGCAGTCGAGTACGTCAGTTTCCAGACGGCGTGGCTGCGCTCGTGCGAGTCGGACCGCTGGGAGGATGTCGTCTCGATTCGAGAAGACTGACCGTCATGTCGGTGGCCGCGCGGGACTACAGCCTCACAGGGCCGGAGTCGGTGCGCGCCGTCGAATGTGGGCTGGCGAACGCAAGTTGGTTCCAACCGGAAATCGACCCGGTCGTGATGCGCGGGTTGCAACGCCGCACCAACGGGCGGGCCGCACGCGATGTGGTGTTGTGGGTCGTGCTGCTCGTCGGTTTCGGGGTACTGGCGTGGTGGTCGATGTGGTCGTGGTGGTCAATCCCGGCGTTCGCCGCATACGGCGCGCTGTATGGCGGCTCGGCTGATCCGCGCTGGCACGAATGCGGGCACGGCACGGCATTCCGCTCGTCACGCGCTAACGACATGGTCTACGTGGTTGCGTCGTTCATGTTGTTCCGTGGCGCGACCGTCTGGCGGTGGTCGCACTATCGCCACCACACAGACACGATCATCGTCGGCCGCGACGCCGAGATCGTGATTCAACGCCCACCCAGTGTCTGGCGGGCGGCGCTCTTGTACACCCACCTCCAGGGTGGCTCATTGATGTTTTGGCGTTTGGTGAAGCACGCCTTCGGTCGCATCGACGCTGACGCCCGTAACTTCGTCCCGGACAACGAACTCGGCAAAGTGAAATGGGAGTCGCGTGTGTACGTCGGGGTTGTCGCTGCGGCGGCGGTGTGGTCGCTGGCGATCAACTCGATTGTGCCGTTGCTGTTCGTCGGGCTGCCGTCGATCTACGGAGCCTGGCTGATGGTGTTCTTCGGTGTCACTCAGCACGCAGGTATGCAGGAGGACGTGCTCGACCACCGGCTCAACACGCGCACCGTGTACATGAATCCGATCTTGCGGTTTCTCTATCTCAACATGAACTACCACGTCGAACATCACATCTTTCCGAGCGTGCCGTATTACGCCTTGCCGGCACTGCATTCCGAAATCAAGACGCAACTTGCGCCTCCGCTGCGAAGTACGTGGGCGGCGTACCGCGAGATTTGGTCGGCGCTGTGGAAACAACAACACGACGTCACCTACGAACTTTCGAAGGTGCTACCGGCGTCGCAGGCAGCCCCGCACCAAATTGATGTCGGTGAACGCAACTGGGTCCATGGCCACGATGGAACGGTTGATCTCGGTGCGGCAGGGTCGTTACTTACAGGAGAGATCCGTCGTATCGATGTAGATGAGCGCTCTTTCGTGTTATGCGGATTGGACCATGGCAACGTCGCTTTGCTCGACGGAGTCTGCACCCACGCCCAGGTTCACCTGTGTGACGGCGCACTCGTCGATGGCACGATCGAATGTCCGAAACACAACGGGCGATTCGAACTCACGACCGGTGCGCCTGTCCGCAAACCCGTTCGCCTGCCGCTGGCGACGTACGACGTCGATGTCGTCGCCGGGCGGTTCGTCTCAACGCTGATCGCCAGGCCTCTCGCCACGGCGGAACCCGAACAACACAGGAGCACGACATGACGAAGTTCTTCGACACGGTCGACAAGATCCGCTTCGAGGGTCCCGAGTCGGACAATCCGTTGGCGTTTCGATGGTATGACGCCGATCGGGTGGTCGCCGGCAAGACGATGCGTGACCATTTGCGGTTCGCTGTCTGCTACTGGCACAGCTTCAACTGGAACGGGTTCGACATTTTTGGTGATGCCACGATGGATCGTCCGTGGCTGGCTGCCAATCAGGACCCGATTGCCGCCGCCGACCAGAAGATGGCCGCCGCATTCGAGTTTTTCGAGAAGCTGGGTGCACCGTTTTGGTGTTTCCATGATTTCGATATTGCCCCGGAGGGTTCTTCGTTCGCTGAAGGTGCTTCGAATCTCGATCGGATGATTGACCTGGCGGCCGGATATCAGGAGCGGACCGGAGTCAAGTTGCTCTGGGGAACGGCAAAACTATTCGCCAACAAGCGGTTCATGGGGGGCGCAGCAACCAATCCTGACCCGGAGGTGTTTGCGTATGCCGCTGCTCAGGTGGCGCACTGTATGAACGCCACGCGTCGACTCGGTGGTGCCAACTATGTGTTGTGGGGTGGTCGCGAGGGGTACGACACGCTGCTGCACACGGATATGAAGCACGAACTCGATCAGCTCGGTCGGTTCTTGAATATGGTCGTCGACTACAAGTACGCGATCGGCTTCGATGGCACGATCTTGTTGGAACCGAAGCCGTTCGAGCCGACGAAACATCAGTACGACTACGACACTGCGACTGTGCACGCGTTCTTGCAGCAGTACGGGCTGGCCGATGAGATCAAGGTCAACATCGAGGTCAACCATGCGACGTTGTCGGGCCACGACTTTGCTCACGAAATTGCGACAGCGTTCAACGCTGGGATCTTCGGGTCGATCGACGCCAACTCTGGGGATGATCGGTTGGGTTGGGACCTTGACCGGTTCCCGGTGTCGGTTGAACAGATGACGCTCGGCATGCTGGAGATCCTGCGTGGCGGCGGATTCACGACCGGCGGGCTGAACTTCGATTCCAAGTTGCGTCGTCAATCGATCGCACGCGATGACCTGTTCCTTGGCCACATTGGTGGGATGGACACGATGGCTCGTGCCCTGCTGGCAGCGGCGGCGATCATCGAAGGTGGCGAACTTGACGGGTTCGTAACCGACCGCTACGCAGGCTGGAGCGGTGAGCTCGGTCAATCGATCATGACCGGAGGTGCGTCTCTGGCCGAACTGCACACCCGAGCGGCGACAGCCGCCGAACCGCAACCAACTTCAGGGCGTCAAGAGATGTTGGAACACCTCGTCGCCCGCCACATCGAACGAGCCCGATAGGCCGTGGGCCGTCTCGTCGTCGGGGTTGACTCGTCAACGCAGTCGACCAAGGTCGAAGCGCGTGACCTCGAGTCCGGCGCGGTGATCGCAACAGGATCGGCTCGACATCCGGTGACGACGCCCCCGGTTTCGGAGCAAGATCCGCGTGCGTGGTGGTCGGCATTGGTCGACGCTTTCACGCAACTGGGTGAGCATCGCCGCCATGTCGTCGCCGTCTCGGTTGCGGGCCAACAACACGGGTTGGTGTTGCTCGACGCCGCTGGGGACCCAGTCCGTCCCGCCAAGCTCTGGAACGACACCACCTCGGCACCGCAGGCCGAACTCCTCGTTGCTGCTTTCGGTCGAGATCGCTGGGCCGAAGCGACTGGCAGTGTTCCCGTTGCAGCCTTCACGATCACCAAACTGAGATGGATCAACGATCACGAACCCGACCTGCTCGATCGCGTCGCCAAAGCGATGCTGCCGCACGATTACCTGACCTGGAGGTTATGTGGCGAGCACGTCACCGATCGCGGTGACGCATCCGGCACCGGGTGGTTCGATCCCGTCAACGGCAACTATCTACCTCTGATCCTTGCTCAAGCGGTATCCGACGGCATGGATTGGCCCGATCAGCGGCTACCACGCGTGCTCGGGCCGACCGAGATTGCGGGCATCGTGAACGCTGGTGTAGCCAGTGAGCTGGGGTTGTCGGCAGGTGTCATCGTCGGGCCGGGTACCGGAGACAACATGGGTGCTGCGCTCGGGCTCGGTTTGCGTTCAGGCGACGTAGCGATTTCGCTCGGCACGTCCGGCACCGTGTTCGCCGTGTCCGACACCCCGACATCCGACATCACTGGAGCGGTCGCCGGATTCGCCAGTGCCAGCGGCAACTACCTCCCGTTGGTATGCACGCTCAACGCCACCAAAGTGACGGATCGAATCGCTACTTGGCTTGGCACCGATGCAGCCGGATTGGCGCAACTGGCGTTGTCGGCTGCCGACGATCCGGGCACGCCTGTACTCATCCCGTACTTCGACGGCGAACGCACCCCGAACCGACCCACCGCAACTGGTACGTTCACCGGACTCACCAATACGACCACCCGCGAGCAACTCGCGCTGGCGGCGCACGACGGTGTGCTATGCGGGCTGCTCGACGGTCTTGACGCGTTGCGGTCGGTCGGTGCGTCGGTCGATGGCCGCGTCTTCCTCGTGGGCGGCGGTGCAAGATCAACCGCATATCGCCAACGTTGCGCCGACCTCTCCGGCAAATCGATCATCGTCCCCGGCACCGACGAAACGGTGGCGGCGGGTGCCGCGGTGCAAGCAGCAGCGATTGCGTCCGGCGATACGATTGGAGCGGTCACCGAGCGCTGGAAGCTGGGCGCAGGCGAAACGATCGAACCAGAACACGACGCCGGTTCTCGTCGGGCGCTCTACGCCGCAGCGACCGCGTGTTGTATACGTCCGTCGTGATGGATCAACGCCGCCACCTCGCCTTGTTCGAGGACGATCACGATGGCGTGTCCGTATTCGTTGGTCGTCGCCTTGAGCACGACTTCATCGCGATCGATAACCGTTCGAATCTCGTCGAGATCGGCCGGGGCAAGAACCCCAATACGCAGCAACACCAAATCGAGCTGGCGATCGGAACCGGACGCTGCCCGCCGCAGCTCTGTCATCGAGTTCGGCGCGATTCGGTACACGCCAGTGCATCGGCTTGTGCCGACTCGCGCTTGAGCCACGAGGTCAGGTGAGCTGGTTGCTGCGAGTCAACCCTTACACCGTTGTGCTCAGCGGGGCATCTGGCGTTGTCAGTTTGCGTTCGCCGGCCTCGATTGCGTCGAGTAGGTGGATCGCCACGTCAGCGACCTTGACCTGGTCTTCCTCGAATCCGGCACCCTTCACGCCATCGTCCATCATGATGTAACAGAACGGACAGGCCGTGGCGACGCGTGTTGCGCCGGTCGACAGTGCTTCGGCGGCGCGTTCGTCGTTGACCTTGGTACCAATCGTCTCTTCCATCCACATTCGTGCACCGCCGGCGCCACAGCACATTCCCTTGGTGCCGTTGCGTGACATCTCGACGACTTCGATCCCCTTGATCGAACCGACCACTTTGCGGGGTGCGATGTAGACGTCGTTGTGGCGGCCGAGGTAGCACGAGTCGTGATAGGTGATCCGCTCCTCAAGCGTCGCCTGGCTCACATCGAGTTGGCCACTATCGATCAACTGCTCCAACAATTGGCTGTGGTGAATCACTTCGTAGTTGCCGCCCAACTGGGGGTACTCGTTCTGGAGTGTGTTGAAGCAGTGTGGGCACTGGGTGATGATTTTCTTGACGCCCATCCCGTCGAGCATCTCGATGTTGGGAGTGGCGAGCATCTGGAACAGGTACTCGTTGCCGCTCCGACGTGCCGAATCGCCGGTACACATTTCGCTCGGGCCGAGGATTGCCACGTCGATGCCCGCACGCGACAGCAGCTTGGCCATCGCCTGCGTGACCTTCTTGTTCTTGTCGTCGAAGCTGCCGGCGCACCCGACCCAGTAGAGATACTCGGACGTGAACGGCTCACCAGGGTCGACCACAGTGACGCTCTTCCCTGATTCCAGTGCCAGATCCCTGGCCCAGTCGCCACGTTCGCCCTGGTTCATACCCCATGGGTTTCCCTGGTTCTCCATCGCCCGGTAGGCGTTGCCGAGCTCGGTAGGAAAGTTCGATTCCATCAGCGACAGGTATCGTCGCATGTCGAGAATTTTGTCGAGGATCTCGATGTTGACCGGGCAGATCTCGTCGCACGCCTTGCATGTAGTGCACGCCCAGATCTCCTCGGACGTAATCCGCTCGAACACGGAGTTGACCCCGATCTTGATATCGATGTCAGTACCGATCGGTGGGCTGACCCGCGGGTTCCCGGTGGCGGCCATCACTTCACCGACCTTAAGTACAATCTCGCGCGGGTCGAGCGGCTTGCCGGTCGCGTGGGCGGGGCACACGCTGGTGCAGCGACCGCACATCGTGCAGGCGTCGGTGTCGAGCAACTGCTTCCACGTAAAGTCCTCGATCACCGATGCGCCGAACGTTTCGAGTTCGGTTTCCATCAGGTTCGGCATCGGCTTCATGGCGCCTTTCGGGCGGTCCTTGTTGCTCAGGTACATGTTGAGAGGTGATGTGAACATGTGGCGCAGCATCGTGATCGGCAGGATTGCCAGGAACACGATGAAGCTGACGACGTGCACGATCCATGACCACTGGTGCCAGTTCTCGAGCGCCCCGAACGACAAACCATCAACGGTCTTCGACAGCGGGTATCCGATAAAGCTGTACTGCTCGAAACCCAGGTCCTGACCGCCAACACGGCCGAGCGCGATCCGGAACATCTCTGACGTGAATCCCGTGACACCGAGTACAAAGAACGTGCCAAGAATCACGGCGTGTTCCGGCTTGGTTTTGATCCGGATTCGGTACGGCTTCTGGACATACCGACGGGCGATCGCCCAGACGACGCCCGTGAGGAACATCGCTCCAGCAGCATCGCCGACGAACGCATACGCCTGGTAGGTGCGACCGTGCAGGAACTTGAGGTCCTCCGGTACCTGGTGGTCGATTTCGAGCACCGTCGTGACGCCCAGCAGCAGCAAGAAGCCGAAGTACATCAGCGAGTGCATCAGACCGGCAGCCGAGTCACGCAGCAGCGTTTGCATGTAAGCACCGGCGCGGAAGTCGCCAGCACGCTTCTTGACGTTCTTGGCCGTTGTTCGCCGTTGTGCAGGCTTGCCGCGTTCCCAGTTCTTCATCCGATTCGAGAACTGGAACGAACCCCACACCAGCACCAACGGAATCACGGTATAGAAGGCGACCTTGAGCGGCCCAGGGATATTGCCAAACACCTCTCGCTGCCAAGCGTTTTCGTTGTGCCAGTCGGTGATCAACGGCACAATTCCCGAGATCAACGTGAAGGCGGCGATCCCAATCCCGAGCCCGAGAGCCAACTGGTGAGGCTTGATCCGCTTCGGGATAGATTCGGGCGCGTCTGAGGTGTGGGCGTGCGTGCTCATGGCGCGCACCAAGTTAGACGATCGGCACGTCGTATCTCGGAGCAGACGATCACCGGTTGTCCCGGCTTCTCGCCCTGGCTGGTCAGCCGTAGGACTGGCGGTCGAGGTCGCGGATGTGGCCGGCGAGGGCACCGAGCAGCTTCATTGCGATTGAAGGATTGGCTTCGAGGACGCCACGGAAATGGTGTTGATCGAGCACGAACAACGTGCAGTCGGTGTCGCACGTGACGGTGGCGGTGCGGGGACCATGATCAAGTAACGAAAGCTCACCGACGACCGCACCGGTGCCAAGTTGGGTGATCTTCTTGCCGCCACGGCGCACCGTGACGGTGCCGTTAAGAATCACGAACGCCTCACGGCCCATTTGGCCTTGATCCACGACCATCGTGCCAGCGGTCATCGTGATCTCGTCGCCAGCCTTGGCGATCGTTTGAAGGTCCTTCTTGCTGCATCCGGAGAACAGCGGGACCTGCATGAGGTGTTCGATCTGACTCGTTTTCGACGCCATGGCCGAACAGTAGCCGAGTTAGACATTGCACCGCGCTAGCCGAGCCGACACCGTGCCATCGACGAGGCCGGCACCTGTCTTTGCAGACGTTTCGATCGAGCGGTCAGGCGCTTCCGGCTTGGGCGGCGACGGCGGCGGCAGCCGCGGCGACTGCTTCGGTGTCGCCGAGGTAGTCGGCCGACACGACACCAAGGCGATCGTTAAACGTGTACTGGCGCGGTGCTCCGGTAGGGATGTTGACCCCAGCGATGTCAGCGTCGGAGACACCCTCGAGATGCTTGAGCAACGCTCGAAGCGAGTTGCCGTGGGCTGTCACGAGCACGTCGAGACCGTTGAGTAGTTGCGGGGCGATCACGTCGTACCAATATGGCAACACCCGCTCGAAAACATCCTTCAGGCACTCTGAGGCAGGTAACGCGTCCGGCGGCAGCAACCGATAGCGCTGATCATTGCCCGGATGCTCTGGACTGTCGGTATCGACAGGCGGCGGGGGTACGTCGAAACTGCGACGCCATAGGTTGGTCTGCTCTGCTCCGTAGCGCTCGGTGGTCGCCTTCTTGTCGAGACCTTGCAGCGCACCGTAATGACGTTCGTTCAAGCGCCAGTGACGTTGGATCGGCAACCAGACCTGGCCCATCGCTGCGAGCGCGAGATGGTTCGTCATCACAGCACGCGTTTGCAGAGAAGTGTGGGCAATATCGAATTGCAGCCCAGCATCGGCCATCGTCACACCGGCAGCATCGGCCTCCTGCTCGCCAAGCGGAGTCAATGGCACGTCGTGCCAGCCGGTGAACAGATTCTCGAGGTTCCACGTGGATTGCCCGTGGCGGAGGATGACAAGGGTGCCGGTCATGGCCGACATCGTAGAAGTCACATCCCGTGTTCGGCCAGTGGTTCGGGAGGCAGCGCGTCGCGTCTGTCAGCCGACCGGTGGTGGCTCGTCCGCCGTGATGTCGAGACCTCCTGGACAAGGCGAGCCCGGCTCGATGGTCTGAGGCCCGTTCTCGAAGGTGTCGATGAAGGCTGTCAGCCCTGGATCATCCGCCGCGGCGAGGGTGAGTTGCTTGCCCCAGGCGGAGGCCACCACCGGCGTTGGCAGGTTCTCGCGTGGACTGACGAGTAGATACGGGTGGCCAATCACGGCAGCTTCGAGCACGGCGATCTGGTCCGCCGGCAGCGTCGGTCGGTAGGTCGCCCACACGGCACCGTGCTCCATCGAGTGCACAGCCGTCTCGTCGCGCACGGGCTTGTCGTAGAAGCCGCAGTTCTGCCAGAACGGTGCAAAGAGAGGATCGCCGCCGACCGGAGGATTCTGTGCGTAGGTAAGCGGCAGATCGTCGAAAGGATGGTGCGATATGGGAGCAACTTCGAACGACTTCACGGGTATCGCCAACACGGGATGGCTGCCCACTGACGTGCCAGCGCTGGCCCGCAAGGGGCGATTGGCGAAACCAATAGTCGTTGAGATCACCAGTGTTGATGCGATCGAGTTGATCGACGGCCCGGCTCGTCGCAAGCTCGGTGATGGCGGTCAACTCGAAGGTCGGGCAGCGTTTCGGTTCCGTCAACGCAACGACGGAACACCCGACCGCGCGCTCGTTTCCTGGGTCGTTCGAGCTCAGCCAGGCACCCGACTGACGATTGCCGCGATTCATGACCGATCTGGTCGGGTTTCGGTAGACTGCTGGGTGTGAGCGCAACGACCAGTCCGTCATCAACAGCGCACCTCGAATCCGAAGCGATCACGATCATCCGTGAAGTCGCGGCCGAGTTCGAGCGGCCGGTCCTGCTGTTCTCCGGTGGCAAGGACTCGGTCGTGATGCTGCACCTTGCCCTCCGAGCATTTGGTCCAGCGCGGTTGCCGTTCCCGATCATGCACATCGACACCGGTCACAACTTCCCCGAGTTGATCGAATTTCGTGACCGCACCGTCGAGCAGTACAACGTCGAGTTGATCGTCGCCAGCGTGCAGGATTCGATTGACCAAGGCCGAATCAAGGAAGACACTGGCCCTCGTGCGACTCGCAACCCGTTGCAAACCGTCACCCTCCTGGATGCAATCGCCGAGCACAAGTTCGATTCCGTCTTCGGTGGGGCTCGCCGCGACGAGGAACGTGCTCGCGCCAAGGAGCGGGTGTACAGCCACCGCGACGACTTTGGCCAGTGGGACCCCAAGAACCAACGCCCGGAGCTGTGGGGTCTCTACAACTCGCGTCACAAGCGCGGCGAGCACATGCGGATTTTTCCGCTGTCGAACTGGACCGAACTCGATATCTGGCGGTTCATCAACGAACGCCACATCCCGCTGCCGTCGCTGTACCTCGCCCACCAACGTGAAGTCTTCAAACGTGACGGCATGTTGATGGCGGTCAACCCGTTCATCCAGATGCTTGACGGTGAGACGGCGTTCACGGCGACCGTTCGTTTCCGTACGATTGGTGATGCCACGTGCACGGCCGCCGTCGAGTCCGACGCTCGCACAGTCGACGATGTCGTTGCTGAGACTTCGGTCGCTCGAATCACCGAACGCGGGGCAACACGCGCCGACGACAAGATCTCGGAGGCTGGCATGGAAGACCGTAAGCGAACGGGCTACTTCTGATGGCTCCCCGCCCCCGCCCACTGCGGTTTGCATCCGTCGGCAGTGTCGATGACGGCAAGTCGACCCTGATCGGTCGATTGCTGCACGACTCGAAGTCGATTTTCGAGGACCAACTCGAACACGTGGCGGCCGTCAGCAAACGACGTGGCAATGACTACGTCGACTTGGCTCTACTAACCGATGGACTGCGTGCCGAACGCGAGCAGGGCATCACGATTGATGTTGCCTATCGCTACTTCTCGACACCGCATCGCGAGTTCGTGATCGCCGACTGCCCTGGCCACATCCAGTACACCCGCAACATGGTTACCGGTGCATCGACTGCCGACCTGGCGCTCGTGCTGATCGACGCCCGCCACGGCGTCGTCGAACAGACTCGCCGTCACTCGCTGCTGGTTTCGCTGCTCGGCGTGCCACACCTCGTGATCTGTATCAACAAGATGGATCTCGTCGATTTCTCGCAGGAGCGGTTCGAGGAAATCCGAACGCAGTTCACCGAGTTCGCAACCAGACTCGACCTTCGCGACGTCACGTTCATTCCGATCTCTGCCCTCGCTGGCGACAACGTCGTTGATCGTTCCGACAACACAAAGTGGTACGAGGGCACGACCCTGCTGCACCACCTCGAAACCGTCTACATCGCCAGCGACGACAATCAGATCGACGTTCGCTTTCCCGTGCAGTATGTGATCCGCCCGCAGACGGTTGATCACCCCGACTATCGCGGCTACGCCGGTCAGGTCGCTGCAGGTGTGTTGAAGCCAGGTGACGAGATTGTGGTGTTGCCGTCAGGCTTCACGTCAACGATCGCCTCGATCGACACCGCTGACGGGCCGCTTGCCGAAGCCGGCCCGGGAACGGCTGTCACCGTGCGACTTGCCGACAACATCGACACCTCTCGTGGCGACATGATCTGTCGACCGCACAACCGCCCAAAGGTCATCCAAGATCTGGAAGCGATGATCTGTTGGATGGATTCGGCGGCACCGCTGCAGACCCACAAGGTGTATGCGCTCAAGCACACCACCCGCAACGTGCGGGCGATGGTGACTGACCTGCGCTACCGGCTCGACATCAACACGATGCACCGCGATCTGGATGCCACGCAACTCCAGCTCAATGAGATTGGACGGGTCGAGCTGCGTACGACCGAGCCGATCTTCGCCGATGACTATCGCCGCAACCGGGTGACAGGCAGCTTTGTGCTGATCGACGAAGACACCCACCAGACGGTCGCCGGCGGCATGATCCGCGACGTTAGCTGACGGACCGGCAACGTATGTCAGGGTCCGACAACCCGCTCGGTGACCACCCCATCGGTGACCACCCCATCGGTGACCACCCCATCGCTGACCACCCCATCGCCGACCACATTGTCTGGCATGACACGACCGTGCGTCGCGTCGACCGTTGGGCGGCACACAATCTGCACGGTGTCACGGTGTGGTTCACTGGGTTTTCGGGTTCTGGCAAGTCGACGATTGCGAATGCGGTCGCCGAGCAGTTGCTCGACGACAACCGCCCGGCGTACCTGCTTGATGGCGACAACATCCGACATGGTTTGAATGCCGATCTCGGCTTCTCTCCGGCCGACCGTACGGAGAACATTCGCCGGGTCGGCGAGGTCGCCCGCCTAATGGCCGACGCCGGCATCGTCGTGCTCGTGCCGGTGATCTCCCCATATCGCGTTGATCGCGACAGGGTCCGGGCGATTCACCAAGCAGCCGACCTCGACTTTATCGAAGTGTTCGTCGACACGCCCTTGGAAGTATGCGAGAAACGTGACCCAAAAGGTCTCTACGCCAAGGCCCGAGCTGGTGAGCTGAAGGGCCTGACCGGTATCGACGACCCGTATGAAGCGCCGATCACGCCGGACCTTCGGGTTGCCCCTGTCGAACTCAACGCCCAGGTTCAGCTGGTTTTGGACACGATTTCCGCCCGCTGAGCTGATCCACGGTCAGTCGTGCAAACCGTACAGCTGGCCGCGGATCGCTCCCGCTGGATATTCGCCGGTGTGAACGTTGACGTAGAACGACTCCGGGCTACCGAGGATTTCAGCCACAATTCCGGCTGGATTGCCGGGGAACTTGCCGGTCTCGCCCTCGGTCAGGCAGTCAGCTGCATCGCCACCGACTGGGAACGCCAGGTTGGCGACGACCGGCCCGTTCGTGCCTGCGGCACCGCGGTGGATGTGCGCCATGCCGGTCGTCCCTGCGACGAACGTCTCGTCGATCTTGTCAGCGGTCAGTACGTAGCAAAGCGTGGCTGCGTCGCCGTCAATGCCGAAGACGTATGCCTCGCCACGACCATTGGGATCGCCGACCATGGCGTTGCTGTCTGATGTGTTCACCTCGGCGCGACCGGACAGATCGGTCTCGAGTACGGCGTTGAGGTGGCCCGCTTGTGCGGTTGACAGGGAGAACGTGATAGCGATCGCAGCGCCTGCAGTGGTGGCAGCGGCGAGGCCGAATTTGCGGTATCGAATCATGGTTGGGAACCTCCGGGAATAGTTGGTGGATAAGCAGACACCGTTCGGAGCGACAGGCCATCTGGATTGGTTCACGGCCCCAAGGTTCTACGATCGGGTGATGTCTCAGATTGAGCCGGAACTACTCGCCGCAGCGATCGCCGTGAAGGGCAATGCGCATGTCCCGTATTCACACTTTCCAGTCGGTGCTGCGATCCGCAGTCGGACAGGTCGCGTATTTGTCGGATGCAACGTCGAGAACGCCGCCTATCCGCAAGGTGTGTGTGCGGAGGCGAGCGCGATCTCGGCGATGGTGTCCGCTGGTGAACGCTTGATTGACATCATCGTCACCGTGTGCGACGGCGTTGCGCTGTCGACGCCGTGCGGTGGTTGTCGTCAGAAGATCCGTGAGTTTGCCGATTCCCGTACCGTGATCCACGCCGCAGGTCCGGAGGGCATTCGTTCGACGTACACGATCGCCGAATTGCTGCCCGACTCGTTCGGCCCCGAAAACCTGCTCGCCTGACTCCAGAAGTTGAGTGTTAGTGACTCAAGTTTTCTAACTGACGCGTTGCGCTTGGGGATCCGGCCCGTATTATTGGGGTTGTCACGTCGCAGCATTCGGACTGCGGTGCCCAACACACAGGAGCATCCCATGCCCAAGGCCGTCGGTATCGACCTCGGTACCACCAATTCAGTCGTCGCTGTGCTCGAAGCCGGCGAGCCCGTCGTGATCCCCAACGCCGAAGGTGGTCGCACCACGCCCTCGGTGGTGGCATTCTCGAAAGCCGGTGAAGTGCTCGTCGGGGAAGTCGCCAAGCGCCAGGCGATCACCAACCCTGATCGCACGTTCCGCTCGATCAAGCGTCGTATGGGCGAAAGTTGGAAGTCCGACGACATCGACGGCAAGAAGTACACCCCGCAGGAGATCAGCGCCCGAACGTTGATGAAGCTCAAGCGTGACGCCGAGGCGTACCTGGGCGACACCGTCACGCAGGCTGTCATCACCGTCCCGGCCTACTTCGACGACGCCCAGCGCACCGCCACCAAAGAGGCCGGCGCAATCGCTGGCCTTGAAGTGCTCCGAATCATCAACGAACCGACCGCTGCGGCGCTCGCCTACGGCCTCGACAAGGGTGCCGAGGACGAGACGATTCTCGTATTCGACCTTGGCGGCGGCACCTTCGACGTATCGGTGCTCGAAATCGGCGACGGCGTGTTCGAGGTCAAGTCAACGCACGGTGACACTCACCTCGGTGGCGACGATTGGGACCAACGGATCATCGATTGGCTCGTCAACCAGTTCAAGGCGGCGCACGGCGTTGACCTTGCCGCTGACCGGATGGCGACCCAGCGACTCAAGGAAGCTGCCGAGAAGGCCAAGATCGAACTCAGCCAGGTCCAGTCGACGCAGATCAACCTGCCGTTTATCACTGCCACGGCCGATGGCCCCTTGCATCTCGACGAGTCGTTGACTCGGGCGAAGTTTCAAGAGATGACATCAGATCTGATGGAACGCTGTCGGATCCCGTTCGAGCAGGCGCTCAAGGACGCCGGCGTCACCAAGGGCGACTTGCATCATGTGATCCTCGTCGGCGGTTCCACCCGGATGCCGGCCGTCAGTGATCTCGTGCAGTCGATGACGGGCAAGGAGCCCAACAAGTCGGTCAATCCCGACGAAGTCGTTGCCGTCGGTGCCGCCGTTCAGGCTGGTGTGCTGCGCGGCGATGTCAAGGATGTGCTCCTGCTCGACGTCACTCCGTTGTCGCTCGGCATCGAGACGAAGGGCGGCGTGATGACTCGCTTGATCGAGCGCAACACCACGATTCCCACCAAGCGCACCGAGGTGTTCACCACTGCCGAGGACATGCAGCCCTCTGTCGAAATCCACGTGATTCAAGGCGAGCGCGAAATGGCGAGCTACAACAAGACGCTCGGCAAGTTCCAACTCGTTGATCTGCCGCCGGCACCGCGAGGCGTGCCGCAGATCGAGGTCACGTTCGACATCGACGCCAACGGCATCGTGCATGTGTCGGCGAAGGACCGGGCAACCTCGAAGGAACAGTCGATGACGATCACTGGCCAGTCGACGCTCGACAAGGATGTCATCAACCAGATGATCAAAGATGCTGAGGCACACGCCGAGGAAGATCGGCAGCGCCGCGACGAGGCAGAGGTTCGCAACAACGCCGATTCGCTGGTGTACCAGACGGAGAAAGTACTGCGTGAGCAGGGCGACAAGGTCCCCGAGGACGAAAAGGCGGCGGTCGAAAGCCCGCTGGCTGACCTCAAATCGGCGCTTGGCGGAAACGACACTGACGCGATCAAGAAGGCGACCGAGTCGTTGATGACCGCCAGTCAGGCATTCAGCCAGAAGCTGTACGAGGCGGCGGCGCGTGACGCCAACGCCGAGGGCTCTTCAGCCAGTGGTCAAGATGCCGGTGCCGGTTCGGTCAACGACGACGACATCGTCGATGCCGAGATCGTCGACGAAGAGGAAGCTTCCTGATGTCTGACGAGGACACCTTTCGTCGGGCGTCCCGTTCGAAGTCGGGCGACGAGGGAAGCGCCAGCGACGAGTCTCAAGCGGCGCGAGGGGCAAGCGCGGCGGACGACGAACCCGCGATTGGGATAGACGAACTCGGAAGCGAGGTCGACGACTACTCGGGCGAGAGCGCGCAGCCCTCCGAATTCGGCGATGGCGATGTTGCCGATGTTGATGATCACGAGCTCAGCTCGATCAACGTGATGGACGCGCTGATCGCCGAGCGCGACGAGATGAAAGCTGTTGCCATGCGGCTCCAGGCTGACTTCGAGAACTTCCGCAAGCGGACTGCTGCGCAGCATGACAACGACGTCGACCGGGCAACTGGCCGACTCGCCGAGGCGCTGCTACCCGTGCTCGATGCCGCAGAGGCGGCGTTCGTGCGTCATCCCGACGAGGTCGGCCCGTTGCTGAATGTGATGTTGGCGGAACTCAAGAAGCACGGCCTCGAAACACTCGACCTCGAATCGCAACCGTTCGACCCTGAAGTAGCCGAGGCAGTCGCTCATGAACCCTGCGACAGCGGTGACGTCGTCGTCGCAGAAGTACTTCGGAGTGGGTATCGCTGGCGAGGCAAGACGCTACGCCCAGCAATGGTTCGCACACGCGACTGACGAACATTGAGGGAGGTGAGGGCAGATGGCGGCGCAGCGCGAATGGTACGAGAAGGACTATTACGAGGTGCTCGGCGTACCTGCCGACGCCTTGCCGAAAGACATCACGAAGGCCTACCGCAAGCTCGCACGGGATCTTCACCCTGATCGCAACCCGAACAATGCCCAAGCGGAGGAACGCTTCAAAGCGGTCGCCTCCGCCTACGACGTGCTTGGTGATGAAACCAAACGACATGAGTACGACGAGGTTCGTCGGCTCGGCCCGATGGCCGGTGGACATACCGGCGGGGGTCCCGGTGGCTTCACGTTCAATCGCGGTGACATGGACGGCGGCGGGCTTGGTGACATCTTCGGTCAGATGTTTGGACGAGGTGGTACAGGCCAACAGCGCGCCGGGCGTGGTGTTGGCCCACAGCGCGGAGCCGACGTCACGGCGCAATTGACGCTCGATTTCAGCGACGCCGTTCGGGGTCTCACCACGACGCTCTATCTCACGAGCGACGCGCAATGTTCAATGTGCGCAGGTTCCGGTGCGAAACCCGGAACGAGCCCGTCGGCGTGTAGCGCCTGCGGCGGACGCGGCGTCGTCGATGACAACCAGGGGATGTTTTCGTTCTCGTCACCGTGTCGTGCCTGCCAAGGCCGCGGCGCGGTGATCAAAGATCCCTGCCCGACCTGTCGCGGTGGCGGGGTTGAACGACGACCCCGCGAAGTAGGCGCCAGGATTCCCGCCGGAGTTGCCGATGGGCAAACGATTCGGCTCAAGGGCCGCGGCACGCCTGGCCGTAACGGTGGTCCGGCTGGCGATCTGCTGGTTGAGGTCGCCGTCACGCCTCATCGTCTGTTTGCCAGATCCGGCCAGAATCTGACGGTCTCCGTGCCGATCTTGTTTAGCGAAGCAGCGCTCGGAGCGACGATCGAGGTCCCGACCCTCGACGGAAATCCGGTCACGCTTCGATTGAAGCCCGGAGCGGCGACCGGTTCGCGACATCGGGTCAAAGGCAAAGGCATCGCGACGACCTCGAAACGAGACGGAACCGTGACCGGAGACCTAATTGTGACGGTTGAGGTTCAGGTTCCGACCGAAATGACCGATGAACAGAGAGCCGCGGTCGAGCAACTCGCATCGGCGACTACGGTGAACCCGAGGACTTCCTTGCTATGAACGCTCGTACTCGAACCCAAGCGGTGTATGTCATCTCGGTGGCCGCCGAGTTGGCCGGAATGCACCCGCAAACGCTGCGGATCTATGAGCGGCGCGGTCTTGTCCAGCCTGCACGTACGCAGGGCGGCAATCGCCGATACAGCGACGCCGACATCGAGTTGTTGCGGCGCATCGCCGATCTCGCCGAACAGGGCATGAACCTGGAAGGTATTCGACGCGTGATGCAACTCGAAGTTGAGAATGCTCGCCTTCGCGCCGAGTTGGCGATGGCGCGTACCACGGCTGACACGGCAGTGGTCGAGGCGGAACGGCGTCAACGGCGCGACCTGGTACCGCTTCGTCAGGCCGTGGCAGTGTTCGGAGAGCGACCGCGCTTTCTCGATCGGGACTGAGTTGGTGCGATGACCGGCGTTCCATGGCGTCGGGTGGTGGCGTCGCTCGCAATCGTGGCCGTGCTCGTTTTGGGCCTGGTCGTGGCTTTTCGAGCCGACGGATACTCTGCCGTTGACGCCACGGTGCCGCGGGCGACGCGTTGGTTCGTGCATCAAGCAACGGGTCGGGTTGTGCTCGCCGACGGGTACTCAGGCCGAGCACTTGCTCGATTAGAGACATCGACCGCCGGCGACGTGATCGAGGTCGCACAGGGAGCCGGTGGGGTTGCGCTGCTTGATCGGTCGTCGGCCGTTGCGAGAACGATTGATGCGTCAGCGCTTCGGCTCGGCCCGCCGCAATCGGTGAGTTTGCTGGCGGAACCGTCGACCATTGTCGACGTGGGACACAACGGTCTGCTTGCGGTCGATCCGGTGACCTCGCAGGCCGTGCTCGTGCCGCCCGAAGGTGACCCGGTGCCATTTGAGGTCGTCGCCGGGGCTGGGCCGGCCACCAAGCTTGCTCCGGATGGTTCGGTGTGGTCGATTGCAGACGACACGTTGACGCGCACAACAACCACCAGCCAGGTCGTCATGGTTTCGGGTGTTGCCGACGCCGACTTCACCCTCGTCGGCGCAGCAGCACTGGTGGTCGACACCAGTCGCAGCCGTGTTCGGTTCAGTGAAGGCGACTGGTTGCCGTTGCCGCAGGGGGTGCCCGTCAGCGAAATCGTGGTTCAGGAGTCGGGGCCCTCAGCGGACTGTGGCTGGATTGGTGGCAACGATCTGTTGTGGTGTGTCGGCGAAACCGGAATCGTCGACCAGTCGACGATTCCGGGTCTCGACATCGATGGCGCCGATCGTTTAGCGATCGCCGGTGACGCCGCCGCACTCGTCCGACGATCCCCAGCGGGGATCGTTCGCATCGACCTGCGAAATGGGCGGGTGCTCGACGATGTCGTTGCCAGCGTGACATCCGGAAACGAACTCGATGTTTCGGTCGTTGTTGATCTGATCTGGGTTGACGAGGTCGACGGCGGTTTGGTCTGGGCAGTTCATCCGTGGGGCGTCAACGTGATCCGAAAGAACGACGACTCGACTCCGCTGCTCGGCGAGTCCGGTGAGGTGCTCGAATCTGGCCATAGCGGATCTGCTTCGGCGAACTCGGGCAGCGACCAACCCTTGGGACCGGTCGAGCGAGACCCTGATCAGAATGGCATCGATGACCCGCCCGTCGCGGTCGATGATCCGGTCACCGCTCGGACTGGTGCCAGTGTCTTGATTGCGGTGACGGCCAACGACTACGACCCCGATGGTGAAGCCATTGTCGTTGTTGGCGTCGGGGCGGCGTCGCACGGTTCGGTCGAAATCGCCAATGCGAGCACCGTCGTCTACCGACCGAACGCCGACTACATCGGTCCAGATCGTTTCGACTACACGATCGTCGATGGCAATGGCACGCCAGCGGTGGCGACCGTGATCGTCGAACTGCTGGCGGTCGACGCCACCAATCAGGCACCGATCGGCACACCTGATCGTGCCGAGACAGGCCCCGATGCGACCGTCGTCATCGATGTGCTGCTCAACGACGTCGATCCTGAACGTGACGCGCTCCGAATCGCCTCGTTCACGCCGTCTGATATTGGCGGCAAGATTTGGGAAGTCGTTGCACCATCGGGCCTTCCCGGTTTGAGGTTCGTTCCACCTCCCGGAGCGTCAGGTACCGCCTCGTTCACCTATCGCCCGGTCGATTCTTTGGGGGCGATCGGCGAACCGGTGATTGCCCAGATCGAGATCGCTCAACCGTCTGACGAGAACCGCCCGCCGATCACGCAACCTGACGGTGTTCGAGTTCGCCACGACATCGCAATCATCGTTCCCGTGCTTGCCAACGACCGCGATCCTGACGGCGATCGCCTCCAACTCGGAGTGGCCAATCCAGTCCCACCTGGGCTTGAGGTCAGGACTCGCGGAACTCAACTGGAAGTGATCGCCCGGGCCGGTGTCGCCGACCTGACGCCCTTCAGCTACACGGTTGACGATGGCCACGGCCATGTTGTGGTCGGCAATGTTCTCGTCGCTCTAATTGCCGATGTCGAACCCAACCGTCCGCCAATCGCGGTTGCAGATAGTGCCACGGCCGTAGTCGGCGTGTCTCAGTTGATCGACGTGTTGGTGAATGATTCCGATCCCGACGGCGACCCGGTGATTCTCGTCTCGGCGTCTTCTGAGTCCGACTCGACAACTGGCCGCGTTCGTGTTCAAGGGAATCGGATCGAGTACACGGCGGCGTCGATCGCCACCGACGACGGTGTCGGGGTCGACCGGTTTACGTATGTCATCAGCGACGGGAATCGGCACGAAGTGACCGGTGAGGTATCGGTGCGAGTGC